>PWLA01000347.1 GCA_003559555.1 Gemmatimonadota bacterium
CAAGCTGATCCCGTCGGTGAGCCCCAAGAAGACGGTGGAAGGCGCCATCGGGGGACTCCTGGGGTCCACGCTGGGCGCTCTGGCCTTTGCCGCCCTCTTCCTGGGGCCGGGAAGCCCCACGGTTCTTCCCCTGTTGTGGGCGGGTGTTCTGGGGCTGACCATCGGGGTGGTGGCGCCTGTCGGCGACCTGGCTGAGTCCGTCATGAAGCGGGAGGCCGGCGTGAAGGACTCAGGGGCCCTCCTGCCAGGCCACGGAGGCGTGCTGGACCGCTTCGACGGTATCTACTTCACCGTTCCCCTCACCTACGCATTCCTTCTGCTGGTGCTTACATGAACGGGTCGAGCACACCGCCAATCCGGGTCGCGATCCTGGGCTCCACCGGCTCCATCGGGGTGAGTGCGCTCAGCGTCATCGAGCGGCATCCTCAGCGGTTCCAGGTGGTGGCGCTGGCGGCAAACCGCTCGGTCGAGCGCCTGGAGGTGCAGGCCGCTCGCCACGATCCGCTCCGGGTCGTGGTCGCCGACCAGGAGGCCTACCGGAGCTGCCGGGACAACGGAACGCACTGGCGCGGTGGCCGAAGCGCGCTGCTGGAGCTGGCCGAGTTGGAGGAGGCCGACGTGGTCGTGAACGCCCTGGTGGGATTCGCCGGCCTGGAGCCTTCTCTTCGGGCCCTGGAGGCGGGCAAGCGGCTGGCCCTGGCCAACAAGGAGTCGCTGGTCACCGGAGGCGATCTTCTGCTGCAGGCGTTGGAAAAGGGAGACGGGGAGCTGGTCCCCATCGACTCCGAACACTCGGCCATCCTCCAGTGTCTGGAGGGGTGTTCGAGGAAGGAAGTGCAGCGGCTGGTGCTCACAGCCTCCGGGGGACCCTTCCGGGGGTGGAGCCCGGAGCGGCTTGCCGGTGTAGGAGCAGAGGACGCCCTTCGCCATCCCACCTGGGAGATGGGGGCCAAGATCTCCATCGACTCGGCCACGCTGGCCAACAAGGCGCTGGAGGTCATCGAGGCACACCTCCTCTACCAGGTTTCCTACGACCGAATTGACGCCGTGGTGCATCCTCAGTCCATCATTCACTCCTTCGTGGAGTTCGTGGATGGGTCCGTGATGGCCCAGCTGGGATTTCCCACTATGGAGCTTCCCATTCTCTACGCGCTGACCTATCCGCAGCGGTTGGACGACGTCGTTCTGCGGACCTTCGATCCAGTGGGATCGTCGCCCCTCACCTTCGAAGAGGTGGACGGCGACGCATTCCCCCTTTTCGGCATCGGGGTGGCGGCAGGGCGCACGGGTGGGACTGCCCCCACCGTGTTCAACGCGGCCAACGAGATCGCCGTAGCCGCCTTCCTCGACGGCACCCTCACCTTTCCCGGAATGGCCCGGGTGGTAGAAGGGACGCTGGACCGGGTGGACCCGGAGCCCGTATCGGAGATCCAGGGGGTGCTGGAGGCCGACCGGAAGGGGCGCCGGATCGCCACGGACCTCACCACGCGCCGATCCATCGCCGCAGGTACTGACGGATGACCATTCTTGCCACGATCATCGTCCTGGGCGTTCTGATTTTCGTCCACGAGCTGGGCCACTTTCTGGCGGCCCGCTCCGTGGGCGTGCGGGTAGAGCGTTTCTCCATCGGGCTGGGACCCCGGGTGTGGGGCTTTCAGCGGGGTGAGACCGAGTACGTGCTCAGCGCCATTCCCCTGGGCGGATACGTCAAGATGGGAGGGATGGACGACGAGGTCCTGGAGGCCATCGAGGGCGGGAAGCAGGAGGAAGACGAGGCCGAGGGCCAGGAGACGGAGCAGGATGGGGCGGGAGCCCATGCCGGGAGCTCAGCCAACGGACCCGAGGGCGCCTCGGCTCCGGCTGAACCGGCGCCTCGTCGCAGGCGGACCCCACGGGCCTCCGACTTCGATGCCAAGCCGGTGTGGGCTCGGGCGTGGGTGATCTCCGCAGGGGTCGCCATGAACATGCTCTTCGCCTTCCTGGCCTACACTGCGGTGGCCGCGGGATGGGGCAGCACCGAGGTGGATACCATCCGGGTGGGCCAGGTGGCGGTGGAGCAGCTCCCGGACGGCATGGAGGCGCTGGGTGAGATTCCCGAGGGGGCGTACCTGAGGTCCATCGGCGACACGAGCCCGGAGCACTGGGGACAGGTTCGCCAGGCGTTTCTGGAAGCGCCTGAAGGTCCGCTCACCGTTCGGTTCTCCGAGCCCGACGGAGAGGTGAGCCTCCAGCTTCCGCCCCCTGGTGCGGAGCGCCGGCAGGCGGTGGGCGCCCTCGGCTTCTGGGTCGAGCCGGAGCTGGTCTTCGTGGAGCCGGGGGCACCCGCCTATCGGGCCGGCATCCGCTCCGGCGACCGGATCGTGGCGGTGGCTGGCGACCGGGTCACCCTCTGGTCGGAAGTCCAGTCCAAGATCCAGGATCGCCCCGACCAGGAGACCGAGATCTCCGTGATCCGGGACGGTGAGGAGCGGACGTGGACGGTGACCCCGGCGGCGGTGGAGGCCCAGACGCCCGACGGTGAGCTCCGCACCATCGGGCAGATCGGTGTGCAGGCGGCAACGCCCACGGCCTACTCACCGGTGGCCCCGGTGGAGGCGGTCCGGGTCGGATGGGATGAGACGGTGGCCGTCACCACCTTCATCCTGAACTTTCTGGGGGAGCTGGTCACCGGGCAGGTCTCGGCCCGGAATCTGGGAAGCATCGTGACCATCGGCGAGGCGTCAGGGCAGGCCGCCGCCGAGGGTCTCCCGGTCTTTCTCCGGTTCATGGCCCTCTTCTCCATCAACCTGGCCATCCTGAACCTGCTGCCGATCCCGATCCTGGACGGCGGTCACCTGGTCTTTCTGGGGATCGAGGCGGTGCGGGGACGGCCCGTTTCGGTGGAGCAGCGGATGCGCTGGAGCCAGGTGGGTTTCGTGATCCTCCTGGGCATCATGGCCCTGGCGCTGGGCAACGATTTCCTCCGACTCTTCGGACTTTAGCCTCACAACAGGCTGAGTTGGGACGGCCCCATCCGGTGGCGGAGCTCGTGGATGTCCACCAGCGGCGTGGGCTCGTCCTGGGATGCCGCATGAAGCCAACCGGTCCACCCCGCCTCCTCGAGCTCCCGTCCCACCACCTCCAGCGCCAGCTCGGGTCGATTGCACTCCCGGGAGAGGTGGGCCAGGAGAACCCCGGCCAGTCGGGGATGGATCAGTTCCCGGGCGAACTGGGCGGCGGCGTGGTTGGAGAGATGCCCGAAGGACGAGGCGATGCGCTCCTGCACCGAAGGAGGATAGGGCCCGGTGCGCAGGAGGGTCTCGTCGTGGTTGGCTTCCAGGATCAGGAAGTCACACCCCTCCAGCGAGTGCCGGATACCGGCGGTGGGCCGACCCAGGTCGGTGGCCACGCCCACCCGGGTGCCACATTCCACTCCTCGCACGGTCACGGCCACCGGATCGGCGGCGTCGTGAGCCGTGAGGAAGGGCTCCACCTGAAGGCTCCCGATCCGGAAGGCCCGGGCCGGAGAGTACGTTCTGAGATCTTCGCTGCCTCGGAAGAGCTTGGCGCACGCATCCCGGGTGGTCTCGGTGAGGTATACCGGGGTGCCGTGGCGCCGACCGAAGACCCCGGCGCCCCGGGTGTGATCGCCGTGCTCGTGGGTGATCACGATGGCGTCGATGTCCTCTGGACCCAGACCGACCTGCCGGAGCCGGAGGGCCAACTGCCGCCCGCTGAAGCCTGCGTCCACCAGGATTGCGGTGGCCCCCTGCATGACCAGCGTGGCGTTCCCCTGGCTCCCGCTCCCCAGCATGGACACCCTCACTGATCTTCCTCCTGGCCATGAACGCCGTCCCAGACCCGGGCCAGCAGGGTGTGCATGGCCGGTGAGAGGTCCACGTCTCGGCGTTGCATCACCCGCTCGGCAGTGGTGAGGAAGGACGCCCGGCGGTAGACGGTGAGCCGGCTCCCATTGCCCCACGAGAAGGGGGGCACGTCTCGTGGCGGCATCTCGCCTCCGAACAGGTTGGACCCCGCCCCCACCACCGAGCCCGTGTTCATGAGCGTCCCGATCCCCGTCTTGACGTGGTCGCCCAGGAGGATGCCGGCCTTCAGGAGTCCCGAATCCACCTCGCCCTGGCCCGAGGGTGCGGGGACGCGGACGGTGCCGTAGGTGTTCTTCAGGTCCGAGTTGGTGGTCATGGCCCCCAGATTCACCCAGCGGCCCAGCACGGCGTGTCCCAGGTACCCATGATGCGCCTTGTTGCAGTAACCGTTGACCACCGAGCCGGAGATTTCGCCGTGAAGCTTGCAGACCGGGCCGCAGGACAGTCGCTCCAGCGTGCCGCCCAGGAGGACGGAATCAGGCCCGATGAAGGCAGGGCCCCGGAGCCGAGTGAAGGCGTGCACGCGCACCCCCGGGCCCAGATGGATGGGGCCTTCCCGGGTATCCAGGACCACCTCCGGTTCCACCTCCACGTCGTCGGCGGCGCTCACCGGATGGGGACCCAGGCGTCGGACTCCGTCGAGCTCCGGCAGGGGACCGGCACCGGGGCCGGCACCACCGGGAAAGAGGAGTTCCAGGTCCATGTGCGTCCGGCCGGCGTTCTCCGCCATGAGCGTCCAGGGATCCGGGAGAAGGGTGCCCGGGAGCTCCACCTCTCGGGGCCGCTCCACCCCTTCCGGTGGGGCGGACTCCGGGTGTCGGAGGTCGTGCGGTGAGGGAAGGGAGGCCGAATCGGGGAGCATCCACCCCACCGGCGATCCATCGGCCACAAGTCGAACCCCCTCCGGCGGCAGATCGCTGGGAAAGCTGAGAGATGGCGCGGTTCCTCCTCCTTCCGAGAGGGGCGGGACATACCGGGAAAGCAGGAGGATCCGGCCTGCGCTTCCATGATCGGCGGGGGGAGGCAGGACCGGCGGGGCGCCCGGTTCCTCGAACCCGTGTAGTTCGGCAGGTCCCAGGTATCCTTCGACGGCCAGACCGGTGGCCCGTTCAATGCGCGAGCGGAGAAGGAGGGCGCCGAAGAGGAGCTCCCCCACCGGACGAGTGAGGGCAAAGGGACGCCACGATCGGGCCACGGCGTCGTCGAAGAGGTAGAGTCGGCGGATCACTCGTCATCTCCCCGGGAGGTAACGGGCCCTTCGGTGGGAGTGGGCTCGGCGAGGGGGGCGGGTTTCGGCGCCTCGGGCCGGGGCGTCCGGAGTCGCTCCGGAAGTCGACCCACCAACTCCTTCAGTTCCGGAGCTCGCTCCCGGGAGGTGACCAGGGTCACGCCCCCGGACCGGGCCACGACCAGCCCGTCCACACCGAAGACCACCACCGGGCCGTCCTCGGCCCAGATCACGTTGTCGTGGCCCTCCACGGCCTGGGCGTCACCCTCGAGCACGTTCCCATGCTCGTCGCCGGGACGGGTTCGGGCCAGTGCATTCCAGTTGCCCACGTCGTCCCATCGGAAGGTGGCCTCGACGGTGCCCACTCGTCCGCTCCGCTCCAGCACGGCCTCATCCACCGATATGGGAGGGACGCGTTGGAAGAAGGTTTCGTCGTCTCCCTGATCCAGGAGGGGAAGGTGCTCTCCGATCTCCGGGGCGTGAAGGCGCACCTCCTTGAGGAAGCGGGCCACCGTCCAGATGAAGATGCCACTGTTCCAGAGGTACCCCTGGGAGAGATAGCGCCGCGCAGTATCCTGGTCCGGCTTCTCCACGAAGGCGCCGAGGTGCCAGGCACGGGGAGACCGGGGCTCTGTCTCCCCATGGGCATCCCCCTCCTCCAGGGGCTCGCCGGGTCGAAGGTACCCGTAGCCCGTCTCGGGCCGGTCCGGTGGGACGGCGATGGTGAAGAGGAGATCGGTTCGGACGGCCAGAGCCGCGGCCCGGGAGAGCAGGTCCAGGAAGGCGTCCCGGGGCTCGATGAAGTGGTCCGAGTGGAGCGAAACCATCACCGCGTCGGGATTTCGGCGGTGGAGCCGGTGGGCGGCCCAGGCCAGGACGGGACCGGTGCCCCGGGCCCGGGGCTCCACCCAGAAGAGCTCATCGCTCCGGGGCCCAAGGGCCTCCTTGAAGGGGGGGACGAGGTGCGCGCCGGCCAGGATACGGAGGTTCTCGGCGTTGACCAGCTCCAGGGCGCGGTCCACCGTCTCGGCGATTAGTGGACGGTCCGAGGCCAGGGAGAGGAGCTGCTTTGGACGGGTGGGCGTGCTGGCGGGCCAGAAGCGGGAGCCGATACCGCCGGCCAGAATGACGATGCGGAGGTTCGGGTCGGGGCTTGGCACGGGTTCTCTGGTTGGAGGCAGGGGGGTAGAGGGGTGACTCACCCCTCCCGGGTCAGGAGTTGGTCCACCCGGCCCAAAAGCTTCTTGGGGCTGAAGGGCTTCGTGATGAAGTCGGCGGCGCCCAGCTCAAAGGCCTTCCTGCGGTCCACGTCCTGTCCCTTGGCAGTCAGAATGATCACCGGGAGGTTGGCACGATGGGGAAGGGCCCTGGCCTCCTGGAGGACCTGAAGGCCCGTTCGGCCCGGCATCAGCAGGTCCAGGAGGGCCAGGTCGAAGAACTCGTCGCCCCGGAGCTCCTCCAACGCCTGGTCACCGCTTGTCACGACGGTGAGCTGGAACCCCGAACTCTCCAGGAGGGTGGTGAGGATCCGGCGAATGTGGGGCTCGTCCTCGGCCACCAGAAGTCGCAACGATCCCGCCGGTCGCAAGGTGGCCTCCGACATGCCTCGTCCTCCTGGTTGGGAGCGCGGGTCGCTGGAGCGCTGCGGCGACGGTCCGGCCCCGATTGTGATGACGTCGCGGCGCGGTCTTCCAACGTGGTCGCCACGCGGCGCGGAACCTACCCCGGGCCCGGTGTAAAGTCAAGTAACGACGGGGCGTTTGCAGGGTTGACACCGGAGTCGGTTTTCGGATAGAGTTCGAGCCTGCTCCCGGCGCTGCGCCGGGCTGTCCCAGATCTCAATTTCGGCCGTGGAGGGGCCTGTGCCCACCCCACGGCTTCGAGGGGCGCGATGGCGCCTCGGGAGTTCGTAAGCGTGAAGCGATCCACCCTCCTGGGCCTTTCGGCCCTTGTTCTTCTTGCGGCCATGCTGGCCGGTTGTGGCGAGGATCCCTTCGCCATCGAGTGGGAGGAGAATCCCATCGAGACCACCCTCTATGCGCTGGACCGGCAGGAGCTGAACCGACCCTCCGCCTTCGACATGTTCCAGAGGCGCAGGGTGGTGCTGGAGTCGGTCCAGAGTCAGGGCCGGTGGGACTTCGCGGTGGAGCGCATCGACGGGCGGCTTCACCTCCTCCCTCCCCGGGCGTTGGGGGTGACGTCTGAGGCGGCCATCGCCCCGGTCCCCGACGTGGCCTTCGAGGATCTTCGAGAGGCGCCGTCGGACACGGCCGCCTACGTGACCCGCGATCCCGTTCCCCTGGAATACGGGGTCACCTATGCCGTCCGGACCCATCGGCAGCCGGGCCAGTTCGGTCGCCAGTGCAGCTTCTACGGAAAGCTCGAGGCCGTGTCGTTGAACGTGGACGAGGGGATCTTCATCTTCCGAAACGACACCAGCCCCGAGTGCGGAAATCGGCGGCTGGTTCCCCGGGGAAGCTGACCGGATGCTTGATATCAAGCGCATTCGCAGTGAACCGGATGAGGTACGCAGAGCGTTGGACAGGCGGGGAGAGGATGGGGGAAGCCAGGCCGTCGATGAGATCCTCACCCTGGACGAGGCTCGCCGCGAGGCCATCACCGAGGGCGATGAACTGCGGGCCCACCGCAACGAGGTCTCCCGGACCATCGGCGAACTGAAACGACAGGGGAAGGACGCCGACGAACTCATCGCCGAGATGCGAAAGGTGGCCGACCGGATCCGGGAGCTGGAGACGGCGGTGTCGGAAAATGAGAACCGGATCCAGGAGATCCTCCTGAACACCCCGAACATCCCCCACGAGGAGGTGGTCCCAGGAGGAGAGGAGGACAATCAGATCCTCCGGGAGTGGGGAGAGCCAGTCCACCATCCCTTCGCCGCACGTCCTCACTGGGAGCTTGCCGAAGACCTGGGGATCCTGGATCTGGCCGCCGGCGCCCGGATCTCCGGATCCGGCTTTCCGGTTCTGCGGGGGATCGGGGCTCGGCTCCAGCGGGTCCTCATCGACTGGATGCTCGAGCTCCACACTCGCGAGCACGGCTACCAGGAGCTCCGGGTCCCGTATCTGGTCACCGCCGAGAGCCTCACCGGGACCGGCCAGCTTCCCAAGTTCGCAGACGACTCGTACGTGACCCGACAGGACGACCTCTGGCTCATCCCCACGGCGGAAGTGCCGGTGACGAACCTGCACCGGGACGAGCTCCTGGGACCTGACGCCCTTCCCATTCGCTACACGGCCTACTCCCCGTGCTTTCGGCGGGAGGCCGGAGCGGCGGGAAAGGACACCCGGGGCCTTCTACGGGTGCATCAGTTCGACAAGGTGGAGCTGGTCCGGTACGAGCGTCCGGAGCGAAGCCGGGAGGCGCTGGAGGAGCTCACCGCCGAGGCCGAGACCGTACTCCAGCGGCTGGGACTGGCGTACCGGGTCGTCCGGTTGGCCGGAAGCGACCTGGGGTTCAGCGCCGCCATGACGTATGACCTGGAGGTCTGGGCCCCGGGGGTGGAGCGTTGGCTCGAAGTCTCGAGCTGCAGCACCTTCACCGACTACCAGGCTCGCCGGGCGAACCTCCGGTTCCGGCCAGCGCCCCGGGAGAAGCCCGAGTTTCTCCACACCCTGAACGGGTCGGCGTTGGCCCTTCCCCGGCTCATGGTGGCACTCCTCGAGACCTATCAGGTCGAAGACGGGAGTGTGAAACTCCCTTCGGTGGTCGCCGACCTGCTGGGGACTCCGCGTCTCACCGCCTGACCCATGACCCGGGCCAACTGGACCCTGGTCCTCGTCATCCTCTTCCTGGCCCTCCTGGGGTGGTATCTCCTCTATACCGAACAGATCGTCAATGCTTTCCGGGCCGACACCGCCACCATGACCCGGATGTTCGCCGAGGTTCAGACCGGGCTTCAGGATCCGGAGCCCCGGGGAGCCGACGAAGCGCTGGTGAACCTCCAGCGGATCATCCTGGAGTCGGGGGTCCCCCTCATCTGGGCGGGCCCGGGCGACACCATACAGTCGGCGGTGAACCTGCCCTTCTCCGCCGATCTGAACGACCCCGACGACCAGGAGCGGATCCGCAGCTATGCCCAGGAATTGGCGACCCGGAATCCTCCGGTGGGCAATCCGGCCGAGTTCCTCATCTATTACGGAGACCCCCCCGAGCTTCGGCGGCTGCGCTGGATCCCGTGGCTCCAGGTCACCGGGCTCTTCATCATCTTCGTGACCGGCATCCTGGTGATCCGCTTTCAGCGGCACGCCGACGAGGATCGGGCCTGGACCGCCATGGCCCGGGAGCTCGCCCATCAGCTCGGCACTCCCATCTCGTCGCTGAAGGGTTGGCTCGAGGTTCTCAGGCTGGCTCCGGACCAGCGACCCGGGGGGGTGGAGGAGGGCGAGATCGCTCGGGAGATCGGGGAGGACGTGGAGCGGCTGGAGCGGGTGAGTCGCCGATTCGAACTCATCGGTCGGGAGACCGAGCTCCGTCCCCTGGAGGTGGAGGACGTGGTCCGATCGGTGGAGGGGTATCTCCGAACCCGGATCCCCCGTCTCGGGCCGGGAATCCAGCTCGATGTGGAGCTGGACCGCTCCCTTCCTCCGATTCTGGGAAACGACGTCCTGCTGGCGTGGGCCCTGGAGAACGTGGTGAAGAATGCCCTGGATGCGCTGGCCGGGCGGGGGGGGAGCATCACCCTTCGGGCCTTCCATCGAGAGCCCGAATGGGTCACCCTTCAGGTGGAGGATACGGGGCCCGGCGTGGACCCGGAGATCCGGGACAAGCTCTTCGAGCCCGGTGTGACCACCAAGTCGGGGGGCTGGGGCGTGGGGCTCTCCCTGAGCCAGCGCATCGTGGAACGAATCCACGAGGGGCACATCGAGCTGGTCCGAAGCGGTTCGGGCGGCGCCCTCTTCCAGCTCCGGCTGCCGCTGGCCGGGGCCGGGGAGACGGAAGAGACCGTATCGCTGGCGTCGGGGCTGGAGCAGTGACGGCCGGGGTGCCCGCACTTCCCGGCCACCTCTCGGTCCTCATGGGCTCCGACTGGATTCTCAATCGACACGCAAACACGCACTTCTTCCCCTTCCCATCTTGAGCTCTTCTGCAGACCCCTGGGCCATGCCCGATCCGACATCCGCGACGTCCAACCCGTCCAACGACCCGGCGGCCTCCACGGACGCCTCCGCCTCCGCTTCGCTGAATCCGGAACAGGCCCGGGCTGTGGACCACGTGGAGGGTCCTCTCCTGGTGCTGGCGGGTGCCGGCTCGGGAAAGACCCGGGTCCTCACCACCCGACTGACCCGGCTGATCCAGACCCATGGGGTGCCCCCCGAGCGGATCCTGGCCGTCACGTTCACCAACAAAGCGGCCGGCGAGATGCGCCACCGGATCCGCACCCAGCTCGGCCGGGAGCCGGTGGGCGCCTGGATCGGCACCTTCCACTCACTGGGGGCCCGCCTTCTGCGCCGGCACGCCGAGCGGATCGGGTGGGACTCCACCTTCACCATCTTCGATGCCGAGGAGAGCCTCCGGGAGATCAAGCGGGCCCTGGAGAAGGAGGAGCTGGATCCGAAGCGGTGGAAGCCGAAGGCGGTTCGCAGCGCGCTCTCCGACGCCAAGAACCAGCTCGTCACCCCCAAGGAGTTCGCCGAGCAGCACGCCGACGGGTTCGACTTCTTCTTGCGGAACGTAGCCCGGGTCTACCCGACCTATCAGGAGTCGCTGAGAAAGCAGAACGCCTTCGACTTCGACGACCTCCTGGTGAGGCCGGTGGAGCTCTTCCAGGAGCACGAGGAGGTGCTGGCCCGCTACCAGGAGCGCTTCGCCTTCATCCTGGTGGACGAGTACCAGGATACGAACCACGCCCAGTTTCGCTTTCTGGAGATGCTGGCCCGGAAGCACCGGAACCTCATGGTGGTGGGGGATGACGACCAGTCCATCTACGGCTGGCGAGGGGCGGACCTGAGCAACATCCTGGACTTCGAGCGGACCTTCCCCGGGGCCGAGGTGGTGCGGCTGGAGCAGAACTATCGCTCCACGGGCACCATCCTCCAGGCGGCCAACGAGGTGATCCGGCGCAACGTTCACCGCAAGGAGAAGACCCTGCGGACGGATCGGGAGGCCGGCGAGGGGATCACCATCGTCCAGACCGCCGACGAGCGGGACGAGGCAGGTTGGATCGTCGAGGAGATCGAGACCCGGATGCAGGAAGGCGATGCTCAGCGCTACCGGGAGTTCGCCATCCTCTACCGGACCAACGCCCAGTCCCGGGTCCTGGAAGATGCCTTCCGGCGGAAGGGCCTCCCGTATCAGATCGTGGGCGGTGTTCGCTTCTACGAGAGGCGGGAGATCCAGGATGTCCTGGCCTATCTTCGCCTCATCTCGAACCCGTTGGACTCTGCCGCCTTCGCCCGGGTGGTGAACGTGCCCAAGCGGGGTGTGGGACGCACCAGTCAGGAGCGACTGGGAAACTGGGCCGCCGCCCAGGGACTCCCCCTCCTCGAGGCTGCGCTCCGGGCCGAAGAAGTGCCCGATCTGCACGCCGGGGGGGTGAAGGGAATCAATCGGTTTGCCGAGCTCATCCAGCGCTTCAGCGCCCGAGCGGCCACCGTCAGTGTAGGTCCGCTGGTAGAAGAACTGGTGGAGGAGCTGGACTTTCTGACGCACCTTCGGGACGAGGGACCCGAGGGGGAGGATCGGGCCGAGAACGTGAAGGAGCTCATTGCCGGTGCCCTGGACTTCGACGCCCAGCGGGTGGAGCAGTGGGAGGATGGGCCGCCCGACCACTTCACCGACCTGGATCTCTTTCTGCAGCATGTGGCCCTGATCACCGATATCGATCGCCACGACCCGGAGTCGGACGCGGTGACGCTGATGACGCTCCACAACGCCAAGGGACTCGAGTTTCCGGTGGTCTTCATCGCCGGCCTGGAGGAGGGCCTCTTTCCCCTGGCCCGGGCCTACGACGAGCCGGCCCAGCTGGAGGAGGAACGCCGCCTCTTCTATGTGGGCATCACCCGGGCCGAGGAGAAACTGTTCATGTCGTGGGCCCGGGAGCGGCGACGTGCCGGCGACTTCACCTTCGGAAGCCTGTCGTCCTTCGCCGAATCGGTACCCGAATCCCTGGTGGAGGAGCGGCTCACCCCCCGGCTCAAGCGGGAGCAGAGCGCTCGGGCGGCCCAGCGGCGCGGCCGAGGGGACCGAGGGAACGACTTTGGCGCATCGTCCCGGGAGGCCGCTGGTCGGGCCGCCGAGGAACGGGCCTTCGAGGAGGGCCTGAACCAGGATCTGCCCCGGCTGGTGAAGGGCGAGCGGGTGCGCCACGCCACCTTCGGTTCGGGGACCGTGCAGGAGGTGAGCGGCTTCGGCCGGGACGTCCGGGTCCTGGTCCACTTCGATTCGGTGGGTCCCAAGAAGCTCCTGGCACGCTACGCGGACCTGGAACCGGACTTCTGAGCCCAAGGTGAAGAGGGGAGAAACCATGTCGGTGAGCAGAGACGAGGTAAGGCGGATCGCCGCCCTGGCACGCCTGGACCTGACGGAGGAGGACGGGGCCTCCGGGGGCGATGAGCCCACGGTGGAGCGTCTCACCGGGGAGCTGAACCGGATCCTGGAGCACATCGCCACCCTGGAGGAGGCGGACATCACAGGGGTGGACGAGCCCATCCGGTTTCCCCGGCGGCCCGTTGCCTTCCGGGACCCCAAGCTGGTGGCCGACGCCCTGGAGGCCGATGCACCGGCAGATCGGGCTCCCCACTGGCAGGAGGGCTTCTACGTGGTGCCCCGGCTCCCGGCCCTGGGGGATGACGAAGGGGAGGGTTCGTGAGGGAGCCCGGAGCCCCAGCCCATGCCACGGCGGCGGAGATGGGTGCCGCCGTGCGGGAGGGATCGGTTCCCGAGGACCATTTCCTGAAGGCGGCCCTCCAGCGAGCCCGGGCGGTGGACGCTGGCGAGCAGGGGCTGAATGCCTTCCTGGCGCTGACCGAGGACGCCGGCGAGGTCCACGATCCGCCTGCCCCTGGTGGGGAGGGAAGCGGCCCGGGTGGGACCGGCGGGTCGTCTCCTCTGGCCGGGGTGCCGGTGGCCGTGAAGGACAACCTCTGTACTCTGGGGCTTCCCACCACCTGCGCCTCCCGGATCCTGGAGGGCTACCGGTCGCCCTATGAAGCCACCGTGGTGCGCCGCCTGCGGGCGGCCGGCGCCCGGATCCTGGGAAAGACGAACATGGACGAGTTCGCCATGGGCTCGTCCACCGAGAATTCAGCCTTCGGGCCCACCCGCAACCCCTGGGATCCGGATCGGGTGCCGGGGGGGAGCTCGGGGGGGTCGGCTGCGGCCGTGGCTGCCGGGGTGGTTCCCTGTGCCCTGGGCTCCGATACCGGAGGATCGGTGCGACAGCCGGCCTCCCTTTGTGGTGTGGTGGGGGTGAAGCCCACGTACGGACGCGTGAGCCGTTACGGGCTGGTGGCCTTCGCCTCTTCACTGGACCAGGTGGGGACCTTCGGACGGACCGTTGCCGATGCCGCCCTCCTCCTGGAGGCGGTGGCGGGCCACGACCCCCGGGATCCCACCTCGGAGGACCGGCCGGCCCCCGACCTCACAGGCGGACTGGAGGCGGGCATCCAGGGACGCGTGGTGGGGATTCCCCGGGAATACCTTCCCGAGACGCTGGAGCCCGAAGTGCGGGCTCGGTTCGACCAGGCGGTGGAGCGGTTGGAGGGGGCCGGCGCCCGGATCCGGAAGGTTTCCCTTCCCCATACCCGCTTCGCCGTGCCCACCTACTACATTCTGGCACCTGCCGAGGCCTCGTCCAATCTGGCGCGCTACGACGGCGTTCGATACGGGCGCCGAGCTCCGGAGGCCCGGTCCACCCTGGAGCTCTACCAGGCCTCCCGGACCCGGGGATTCGGGCCCGAGGTGGTGCGACGGATCATGCTGGGGACCTTCGGTCTCTCCGCCGGCTACCACGATCAGTACTACGGACGGGCCCAGAAGGTACGGGCCCTCATCGCCCGGGACTTCCAGGAGGTGTGGGACGACGGCGTGGAGCTCCTCTTCACTCCCACGGCGCCGGGTCCCGCGTTCCGGCTGGGAGAACGGACCGACGACCCGGTGGCCATGTATCTCTCCGACGTCTTCACCGTCACCGCCAACCTTGCGGGCATCCCTGGCGTGTCGGTGCCCATCGGGAGCATCGATGGCCCGGGCGCCAGTCCCCTTCCTCTGGGAGGCCAGTTCCTGGCGCCGCCCTGGGAGGAGGCCCGAATGCTACAGGCGGCCCGGACGCTGGAGGCAAGCTACGGAACTGCCGACGCCGCGAAGTCGAACGGGGCCCTGGGCCCGGGAGGGAGGAAGCCATGACCACCGGGACCCCGGGCGACACCTACGAAGCCGTCATCGGACTGGAGATCCACGTGCAGCTCCGAACCGAGCAGAAGCTCTTCTGCCCCGATCGCACCGGCTTCGGCGAGGCGCCGAACACCAACGTTTGCCCGGTCTGCCTGGGGCTTCCCGGTGCGCTGCCCGTTGTGAACCGGGAGGCGGTGGAGCTGGCGGTACGGGCCTGCCTGGCCTTCGGGTGCACGGTGCATGAGCGGAGCGTGTGGGCCCGGAAGAACTACTTCTATCCGGATCTGCCCAAGGGCTACCAGATCTCCCAGTTCGAGGAGCCGCTGGCCACTGGAGGGGTCTTCGAGGTGGAGCTGGACGATGGCCCTGACCAGGCCGGCGTGGATCGTGGGGATGGAGACAGAGACGCCTCGGGGAGCCTGGCCGTCCGCATTCGCCGGATCCATATGGAGGAGGATGCCGGAAAGTCCATTCACGACCGGTTTCCTGAAGCGACGGCGGTGGACCTGAACCGCACCGGCACGCCCCTCATCGAGATGGTGTCGGAGCCGGATCTTCGTTCTCCGGCCCAGGTCCGGGCCTGGCTCACCGGAGTCAAGCAGGTCCTGGAATACCTCCAGGTTTCCGACTGCAACATGGAGGAGGGGTCGCTCCGGGTCGACGCCAACGTCTCCATCCGGCCCGCCGGTTCCCAGGAGCTTGGGACCAAGACCGAGCTCAAGAACATGAACTCCTTCTCCGGGGTGGAGCGCGCCCTGGCCGTGGAGATCGCCCGGCAACGAACGGTGGTGGCGGCAGGGGGGCAGGTGGAACACGAGACCCTCCTCTGGGACGAGCGACGAGGCGACGTGCGTCCCATGCGAACAAAGGAGGAGAGTCACGACTACCGCTATTTCCCCGATCCGGATCTGCCCCCCCTCCAGGTTTCATCGGCGCTCATCGAGGCGGTGGAAGCCGAGCTCCCGGAGCTTCCCGCCGCCCGGCGGGCGCGATTTCGGGAGGAGTACCAGCTGCCGGCCTACGACGCCGGTGTTCTCACCGCTCGGCGTCCCCTGGCCGAGTACTACGAGCAGACGGCCCGGGCCACCGGAGAGCCCAAGGAGGCCTCCAACTGGATCATGGGACCGGTGCTGGCGGCCATGAAGGCCAGGGGCCTTGAGGCGGACGCCTTTCCCGTTCGGCCCTCCCACCTGGCGGAGCTCATCGAGCTGGTGGGGAAGGGGACCATCAACCGGAATGTCGCAAAGGACGTCCTGGACCGGATGCTGGAGTCGGCCCGGGATGAGGAGGGCGAGGGGTCCGATGTCAGGACAGCAGGGGACATCGTCAGGGACGAGGGGCTGGCCCAGGTGTCCGACACCGGACAGCTGCAGGCCTGGGTCGACGATGCCCTGGCCGCCCACCCGGAAGAGGTGGCCCGTTTTCGGGAGGGGGAGAGCCGGCTCCAGGGGTTCTTCATGGGTGAGGTGATGAAGCGGTCCCGGGGGAAGGCGGACCCCGGCGAGGTTGCACGGCTCCTGGCCGAGCGGCTCGAGGCGGGCCATCATGGCTGAGCTCCAGGGCACCGAGGACCTCCGGCGGGAATTGGGCTTCTGGGATGCCCTGACCATCGGTGCCGGCACCATGATCGGGGCCGGTATCTTTCTGCTGGCGGGGGTGGCCCTGGAACTCACGGGTCCGGCGGCCATCTTCTCCTACCTGGGGGCTGGCGTGGTCTGCATGATCACCGCTGCCAGCGCGGCGGAGATGGCCACGGGAATGCCCACGTCCGGAGGGGACTACTACTTCGTGTCCCGCTCGTTGGGCCCGGCCCTGGGCGCCATTTCGGGGGTGGGGATCTGGTTCAGCCTGACCTTCGCCATTGCCTTCTACCTGTTCGGGATGGGCGAGTACATGTCCCGCTTCCTTCCCGTGACTCCATTCTGGGGCGCCTTTGCAGGAGGCGTGCTCCTGACGGCGCTCAACATCATCGGAGCTCGGGAATCGGGGGGCACCCAGCGGATAGTGGTGTTCGCACTTCTGGGGATCCTGGGCGTCTTCGCCATCTACGGGGCCTTTCGGCTCGAGCCTGGGAACCTCATCCCGTTCTTTCCGTTCGGCGGCACCCCAATCCTCTCCACCACCGCCCTGGTCTTCGTCTCGTTTCTGGGATTCGTCAAGATTGCCGCCGTGGCGGAGGAGATCAAGGAACCGGAGAAGAACCTTCCCCGGGCCCTGATCGGCTCGGTGGCTCTGGTGACCTTTCTCTACGTGCTGATCCTCCTGGTCATCGGAGGGCTGTTCACTCAAGGGACCATCGGTGCGGTGGCGGATCCCCTGGTGGAGGCGGCCCGGTTGCTGTTCGGAGGCTGGGGTGCGGGGCTCATCGTGTTCGCCGGGTTGCTGGCGACCCTCTCCTCGGCCAATGCCAGCATCCTGGCCTCCTCCAGGATCAACCTGGCCATGGCCCGGGACCGCATGGTTCCGAACTGGCTGGCCGCGATACATCCCCGACTCATGACGCCGCATCGGGCCATCCTCCTCACCGGCGGTCTGGCCCTGGCATTTCTGCTCATCGACAGCCTGGAAGATCTGGCCAAGATCGCCAGCTCGCTCCAGCTCTACAGCTATGCTGCGCTGAACATCGGGTGCGTCATGCTGCGGGCCTCGGCGCCGGACTGGTACCGGCCCACCTTCCGGACCCCGGCGAGTCCCTTCCTCCAGGTCGCCGCGACGGTCGCGTGCGTGGCCATCATCGCGGTATCGGGGCCTTTCGCCCAGGTAGCCGTTCTGGTCCTGATTCTCCTGAGCCTTCTCTGGTACCTGGTCTGGGGAAGAGGGCGCGTGGGGATTCGCCATGGCTTGGCGAACCTCAGGGTTCGGATGGCGCAGGTCGGGATGCTGGCGTTCTTCCAGGCCCCGGTGCACCATGCCCGGCCCGATGCCCGCAAGGAGGCGGAAGCGACGATCCTTCATCCAGTGGGTCCGGCTCCCCCCCGGCGGGTCCTGGTGGCGCTGGCGAACCCCGCTCACGGCGCCCACCTGATGAACCTGGGGCGCTCCATCGCGGCGGGTGCGGAGGAAGGCGGGGCGGTGCGCGGGATCCACTTCCTTCGCACCCCCCTCCAGACTCCGCTCAGCACGGCCCGTCAACGTCTGGCGGAGCGGAGCGACACCGAGGAGCACGAGATCCTCACCGGGTTGCTGGAGCCTGAAGACGTGGCCCGGTCCAGGGCAGACGGCCCCGCCGAAGGGGATCCCCGGCACTCCCTGGCGGCTACGGAGGTCCACGCTTCCGTGGAGCCGGCCCACGACATCGCCGGCTCCCTGGTGAGCGAAGTCAGCCGGCAACGTGCCGACTTGCTCCTCATGGGGTGGGAGCGGGACTTCTCCATCGGCCGAATCTACCAGAGCCCGGTGCAGAAGATCATGGGCCAGGCCCCTGCCGATCTGGCCATCCTGAAGGATCGCGGCCTGGGCCAGATCCGGTCCATCGTGGTCCCGTGGGGTGGGGGCGTGCACGCCCGCCTGGGCCTGGAGCTGGCGGTCCGGATCGGTCGGGTCTCCGGAGCCCGTCTGACCCTCCTGCGGCTGGTTCGAGGCGGGGTCGACGTGGAGCGGGAGGAGGCGGGGCTCCGGCGCTCGGTGGAGCCCATCCTGGGTGGCTACCAGGAGGTGAGCTACGTGGTGCGCCCCTCGGATGACATCAGCTCGGGAATGATGGACTTCTTCCGGGAGCGGAAGGACGACGTGGACCTGGTGGTCATAGGAGCCTCCCGGGAGTCCCGGATTCGACAGGTCCTCTTCGGTTCCATTCCGGACCTTGTGGCGGACCGGGCGCCCTGCTCGGTCCTCATGACCCACCGGTACCTTCCGGCCCACTGGTCGGTGGGCATGGCGGACCGGATCAAGCGATTGAGAGAAGGGGTGGGTGCGACCACCTCACCCAGCGAGGAAGGCATGGTGCAGTGAGTGGTCACCCTGGCGGCCACACCCTCAGTGCACGTCGAATTCCGGAAACGGTGGCGCCTGGCCGGAGGGAAGCCCCGGGTTGGGAGGGGGCAACCTCCTGGCAAAGCTTTCCTTGTCCGTATTCCGCCGTCGAGTCCGCCGCTCCCTCGACTTGCCCCGCCCGCTCGAGACCGGCATTCTATTCGATGAGTCCGGGTCCTCTCTCGGAGGCCCCCCGTTTACCTGTTTCCGACGGAAGGATGCGATGAAGAACACACTCCGAATGCTCGCCCTCTCGATGATGCTCCTTGCGGTCCCCGTCCTCTCGGCTTGTGCCAGCGGCGGAGAGCGCTCCGGTGGATCGATGTACGAGGACATCACCCGCGAGGAAGCGCAGCAGGCCAATGTCTCCAATGCCTACGACCTCATCGAGCGCCAACGGGCACAGTGGCTCCGGAGCGGAAGCGGTCAGGTGCTTCTGTACGTGAATGGCACTCGACAGGGACAGGGTGTGGGGATCCGGCAGGTGCTGGAAGGGATCTCCGTGTCGAGCATCGAACGGATCGAGTGGGCGGAAGGACCCGAGGCGCGGCGCCTTCCCCAGGCACCGACCAGCAATGTCCGGGGAGCCATCCTGGTCATCACCAGGTAACCTGACGCGGGTGGACTGGGCACACACCTGATGGATCTTCGCCCGGGAGGCGCGGTGCACCCGCTGCGCCGGCCTCCCGGGCGATCGTGCTGTCCGCCGGTCTACCGATCGGCCAGAACCTTGCTCCAGAAATCGGGGTCCGCCTCGGCGCAGCGGGCGTGGGCCGTGCAGATGTGACGGACC
Organism: Gemmatimonadota bacterium; assembly: GCA_003559555.1. Taxonomy (GTDB): domain Bacteria; phylum Gemmatimonadota; class Gemmatimonadetes; order Longimicrobiales; family Gaopeijiaceae; genus PWLA01. The sequence goes on from PWLA01000347.1 coordinate 19,211, forward strand.
TCGTGATGGGCCAGTCGGGCCCGCAGCGTATGAAGGCTGGCTCGAGCCTGCCCTGTATCGTCGGAATAGGCGGCGAAGGCGGGTTGAAATCCGCCTGTCGGCGAATGGGCGACGGCATCACCGACGAAGAGCGTGCCGCTGAGAAGGTAGGCGGAGCTTCCGGGGGTGTGGCCCGGCGTGCGGAAGGCATGCACCGTGTCCGCACCGAAGCTGAATGCGGTATCTGCGGCGAAGGAGATCACTTCGACATCCCCTTCCCGGGGCCGATCCGAACCCACCAGCCGTTCCGCCACCCGGGGAAGGATCCCCCTGGGCTTCTGCTTCCCCAGAAAGAGGTCCACCTCGGGTTCTGCCATGATGAAGGGTGCGTGCCGGAGTTCCTCCCACGCACCTACGTGATCCCGATGGGCGTGTGTCACGAAGACGGCCACCACGTCGTCCCGGGTGGCGCCCAGCGACTCGAGTCCCCGGGTCAGCGCCTCGGCCGCACCCCACCACCCCAGGTCGACAACCACGATTCCGGACTCCACCCGGGCCAGGTGGATCATGCTCTGATTGGGTCCGGCGGTGGTGGTCGTTGCCGTCAGCGGCGGCTGGTCCAACTCCGGGGGAAGTGAATGGGCGCACCCCACCGCCACCCAGACGGCCAGGAGGATCGAAGCCCGAAGGCCCCCGGTGCGGCACACCGAGCGATGATGCGGTGGTCTGATTCTGCTCACTTGTCGCCCATGCGCCGGGGGGTCCACAGTTCCCTGGAGTCGTCGGGCGAGTCCTCCGAATCTTCCAGGGGGTCGACTCGGTGCGGCTCTCTCCCCCCACCGCCTTCATCCCCAGATGCCAGCTCCGTCGACAGACCCGGCACCTCGATTCCCTGGGTCCGGGGCACATAGAGGAGAGGCTCCCCGGGCAGGGGAAAGTAGTCGCCGGCCAACTCCAGGAGTTGGTCCGGGTCCTCCCGGCCTCGGCTTGCCGCCAGCGCCTCGCGCCGGATCTTCTTGGCCATCTTCAGGTTCGCATCGCCAATGGGATCCAGGGCACGCGCCCGGGCCGAATGGCCCTCGGCCAGGCGCTCCATCACGTAGTCGAAGGCCAGGCGCACATACTGGTCCCTGAGCTCGAGGGGCAGATCGAAGCGGGAGCGGCGGAGGATCTCGTCAAAGACCTTCTTCCACCGATCTGCATCCTGGAAGGCGATCATGCCCCTGAAGATCCGCCGGTTGGTCCGGAATGAGAAGAGGGTACTGGAGAGAACCTGATCGAAGAGCTCGTCGGCTCGGTCGTGGTCGTGGTGCAGGACCACCCGACGAGCCTCCCGAACGAAGCGGTCCCCCAACTGGACATCCATCCGGTGCTCCCAGTAGGTGTGCCCCACCGCCTGGGTGGTCCGGGTCAGCAGGAGGCGCCGTGGGACATAGAGGTTGTGGGCGACAGTGTCGGCGGCCAGATGGGCCAGATAGCCCAACCCCACGGCGTGCAGCTCCTCGGTGTCGGCGCTGGCCAGGATCTCCTCCCCCACGTGCCAGTGGTGTGAGTGCCGGCCCACGTCCGCGTACTTCTTTGCGAAGGAGATGTCGGCGGCCACGGAGCCGTAGAGGAAGGGCACCCGGTGCCGCTCCAGCACCGAGCGAATGGCAGGGGGGAGCAGGTGGGCCGACTGGAGCACCCCCTGTCCAATGGCGACATGCGTGCCGGGGCCCCAGGCCAGCAAGTCGGCCGGCGTCAGGAGGAGCCAGAAGATGGCCCAGACGATCGATACCAGGATGTAGGCGCCCACGGCCAGATGTCCGGTATGAGGGAGCTCAGCTGGCTCCGGTGGAGCCCAGCCTGCTCCGGATGTCACGGAGGCGGGCCAACGCCGTCCGGAGCCCATGACGGGGACCCTCCCGGCGGAGAGAACGGGGCGTCATGTCCCGCAGATCCTTCCCCAGGAACTCCTCCCCTGCAGCTTGTAGAAATTCCGATCCCAGAGAGCCGAGCTCCCGTCCCAGGCGGGCGGATCGCCTGGCCGTGACGCTTGCCGAGGTCCGTGTATCCCGAGCACGACGAACCACGCGCCGCTTCGGGCGGCGAAGTCGCCGAGAAAATCGAGCCCGCGGCGACCGATCCGGCGCCACCAGAAGGGCGAGGCCGGCTCCCACAAGTGCCCCCAGGAGGAGGCCTGACGAGAACTCCATCGAATCGCGCTGGGGCGTCACGTTCACGCTTTCGGCTCCCTGGATTCGGGGTCGCCGAAGTCCGATGGGACGTCGGCGGCATCGGCCCGGTTCCCCAGGGGATCGCCTGTCGGAGGGGTGCTCCCCTGATCGGGACGGTCCTCGGTGGCCTCTGGCGAGTCTGCCAGGAGGGGCTCGGAGCGACGAGTTTCCCGGCTCTCCTGCCCGGAGGGACGGCGGGAGTGCCGCCGACGTGGTTCGCCCAGCCGACCGATCCCGCGTCGGACACCTCGGGCGGTGCTGGCGGTGTCAACGAACACCTCCTCCGCCTCCAATTGCACTACCTCCATGAGGGCGTTGAACTCCTCGATCCGTTCCTCCATCCGTTCCGACGCCTGATCCAGCCGTTCGGAAAGGTCGCCCACCGACTTGCTCAGCCGCCCGACTTCGTCCCGGAGGGTTCCGGTGATCTGCTCGACGTTTGCCGCGGTCTCACGAAGGTGCTCCAGGGCAGGATCGGCGGAAATCCGCTGGCGGGTTTCCTTCAGCGCCCGCGACACCTTTCTGGCCTGGAGAAGGAGGAAGAGGAAGCCGAGAAGGACCGCCAGAAAAGTGGCGCCGATAAGGCCACCGGTGACGGCCGCGATGACGTCGAAGCCGTCCCGTAGCGGGATGGCCACCACGGTGTCGGCCCCGGCGGCCTGGGGGCCGGTGAGGGTGGCCGTGACGATGGGAATCATGGAGAGGTTGAAGATGCTCATGTGCACAGAATAACGTGGAGGGCGGGGAACGTTCCACCCTGGAGACCGGACAGGTGCGGTTGTAGCCCTGTGGCCGGCGGGGTAACTTCATCGCATGTGCCGGATGGCAGGCGTTCCCGAAACCCCTTGATGGGGGACTGGGGATGACCTGCAGGCCGGCACCTGGCGCTCCCATCCATCGCTTCCTGCATACACTCTCCGGTTCCGACATCCATGGCCCACTTCGAGGTCGAGGGGGGACACACCCTCTCGGGTAGCATCCGGCCCATCGGCAACAAGAATGCGGCACTCCCCTGTTTGGCGGCCACCCTCCTGACCCCGGAACCGGTGACGCTGCAGAACGTGCCGAGGATCCGGGACGTGGACACCCTGCTGAAGATCATCTCGGCCCTGGGCGCACAGGTGGAATGGACCGGCGACTCCACCGTGACGGTGAGAGCCGAGGGGGTCGAGGTTGCCAAGCCCGATCCGGAGCTGGCCGAACGGATCCGCGCCTCCATCCTTTTGGCCGGTCCACTCCTTGCCCGATTCGGGCAGGTCACCCTTCCACCTCCCGGGGGGGACGTGATCGGTCGGAGAAGACTCGACACCCACTTTCTGGCCTTCGAGGGACTGGGTGCCCGGGTGACCTTCGAGCCCGGCGATTTCCGGATCCGGGCCCGAAGGCTGGAAGGGGCCGACATCTTCCTGGACGAGCCGTCGGTGACCGCCACCGAGAATGCCGTGATGGCGGCGGTTCGTGCCCGGGGCCGCACCCGGCTGCGAAATGCGGCCGCCGAGCCCCACGTCCAGGACCTGTGTCGGCTCCTGGTGGCCATGGGCGCCCGGATCGAGGGGATCGGCACGCATACACTGGAGATCGAGGGAGTGCAGGAGTTGGGTGGAGCCACCTTCCGGATCGGTGCCGATCATATCGAGACGGGCTCGTTCATCGGTCTGTCTGCCGTCACCGGCAGCCAGCTGCGGATTCAGGACGCACCGTTGGAGCATCTGGATTCGACCCTCCTGGCCTTCCAGCGCCTGGGCGTCCAGTGCCGGACTGACGGAGACGACCTGGTGGTCGACGGTCACCGGGACCGGGTCATCCGCCACGACGCCTTCGGGCACGTTCCCAAGATCGACGACGGTCCCTGGCCGGCGTTCCCCGCTGATCTCACATCTATCGCCCTGGTGACGGCTACCTGTTGCCACGGAACCGTGTTGATTCACGAGAAGATGTTCGAGTCCCGGATGTTCTTCACCGACAAACTGGTGGGCATGGGGGGGCGGATCATCTTGTGTGACCCGCACCGGGCCGTGGTGGTGGGACCGTCGGAGCTCCGGGGCGCTTCACTGGAGAGTCCCGACATCCGGGCGGGGATGGCCCTGCTCCTGGCAGCGTTGGCGGCTCAGGGGACCTCCCGCATCTACAACATCCGGCAGATCGAGCGGGGCTACGAGCGCATCGACGAACGGCTTCAGGCCCTGGGGGCCCGGATTCGACGAGTGGAGGTCGACGACGAGACCTGATCCGGGACCGGAGCCTGGGGCCATCCGACGAAGCTGGTGACGCCCAGCTCGGGAGAGGCGTGGAAGCAATCCGGTACTTTTCTGTGGCGGGGTGTCGTGGACGGGTCCCGAGAAGGGTTGAATGGGGAGTCTGATTCTTCTATCATACGGTTCGGACGAAGCTGCCGCAGGGCGGCTTTTTTTGGAGTGGGGGAGCGGGTGGCCCCCGCTTTTTTTTACTCCGG
>PWLA01000346.1 GCA_003559555.1 Gemmatimonadota bacterium
AGTTCGTCGTCGTCCAGCAGGTGGACCGTCCCCGAATTCACCAGGACGAACGGCTGATCCATCCCGTACGCGCCGGCGTTCACCATGGGCGTCTGGGACACGAAGAGGGGATAGTGGTCAGGGGCGTCCATGGTCTGGAGGACCTCACCGTAGATCCCGTGGATCCGGGCGAACTGCCGCTCTGAGACCTGCACCGAGTTGGCCTGGAACGCCAGCCGAATGGGCTTCTCGCCAAAGAACCCGAAGAGCTTCCGGAGCACCTCGTCGAAGATGGGGATGGCCCGGAGGCCGTGGAGGGCGGCTCGATCCGCGGGGTGCTCCCAGGTTCGGGACGAGATGTCGGTGAGGGTGCGCCGGGAGTGGGCCTCGTGGGGGCCTTCGTCGGGGGCCGGGCCTCCCTCGTGGCCGCTGGAGGTGGGGTCGTCATGATTCATGGAGCTGTGTCCTGGTCCGGGGGTGGGGGCTCACCGCAGACGCCGCCGTGTCCGGCGCCTCCATGGATGCCTACGGCGCGACGGGGTGGAAGTTTCACTCCCTGTGTGGGAGGCTCCCTGGGTGGGGGGCTCTCAGTCGGGGAGCCCCTCCAACGCCTGTCCCAGGTCCTCCAGCAGGTCGTCGATGTCCTCGATCCCCACCGAAAGTCGCACCAATCCGTCGGTGACCCCCATGGCGTCCCTCCGGTCCGGGGGCACCGAGGCGTGGGTCATGATGGCCGGCACCCCGATGAGCGACTCCACCCCGCCCAGGGACTCGGCCAGGGCGAAGAGGCGGGTCCGATCCACGAAACGCTTCGCCCGCTCGCCACTGCCCAGCTCCGCCGAGACCATTCCGGTGAATCCCGACATCTGGGCCTTGGCCAGCTCGTGCTGGGGGTGGGAGGGGAGTCCGGGGTAGTGGACGGCCTCGATGGCCGGATGCTCCTCCAGGAACCGGGCTACCGCCAGGCCGTTCTCGTTGTGGGCCCGCATCCGCACGTGCAGGGTCTTGGTTCCCCGCAGCACCAGCCAGGCGTCCATGGGGCCGGGGACGGCGCCGGTGGACTTCCGCACGAAGTGGATGGCCTCGGCCAGCTCGTCGTCGTTCAGTACCAGGGCGCCCCCGATCACATCCGAATGCCCGTTCAGGTACTTGGTGGTGGAGTGGACCACGATGTCGGCGCCGAACTCCAGGGGGCGCTGGTTGTAGGGGGTGGCGAAGGTGTTGTCCACCATGACCAGCGCCTCGTGCTCGTGGGCGATCTCGGCCATGGCCGTCAGGTCGCAGAGCCGCATCATGGGGTTCGTGGGCGTCTCCAGGTGCAGGAGCCGGGTTTCGGATCGGAAGGCGTCCCGCACCTGTTGCGGGTCGCGGCTGTCCACGAAGGTGAACTGGATCCCCAGCCGAGCCAGGACCCGGGTGAACATCCGGTTGGTGCCCCCGTAGGTGTTCTCCTCGCTCACCACGTGATCACCGGCGTCCAGCGTCTTGATGACCGCCTCGATGGCGGCCAGTCCGCTGGCGAAGGCGATCCCGTGGGCCCCACCCTCCAGGCCGGCCAGATTGCCCTCCAGCGCCTCCCGGGTGGGATTCTGGACCCGGGCATACTCGTAGCCCAGGTGCCGTCCCAGCTCGGGCTGGACGTAGGTGGAGGTCTGGTAGATGGGGGGCATGATGGCCCCGGTGGTGGGATCGGGAGACTGGCCGGCGTGGATGGCCCGGGTGGCAAGGCCCTGGCCCCGGGCGGGGTCGGGGCTCCGGTCTTCCGGGGTAGCGTGTTCGCCGGTACGGGCAGTGGTATCGCTCATGGGTTCCTGGTCTGTGTGGGTGCGCGGAAGAGCCGCTCTCGCGGGTGTCGCCGGTTCGGCCCTGCGGTGGCAGGATCCACGTTGACACGCTTCGACTCTCCCGTGAACGTTGCAAGATATCATGGCGGTCCCCCCGGGTGGAGGGGCCCGCCGGCAGTCGGCGGAGCCGAACGGCCTTCCGATGGCGCCGTGTGCTTCCTCAACAACGTCCTGAACTTCAACGTTCACCTTCATGGCTATCTCCCTTCCCAGCGATCTCATCGTGAGCGTCTCCGGCTTCCGCGGCCGAGTGGGGGCGCCCCTGACCCCTGAGCTCATGGGAGGCCTGGCTGCCGCATTCGGCGCCTTCCTCCAGGCCGAAGGCTCAGGCGAGGTGGTTTACCTGGGCCGGGATTCCCGGACCTCCGGGGCCATGTTCGCTGACGCCGCCCGGGCGGGATTGGTCTCGGTGGGCTGCCGGGTGGTGGATGTGGGGATCGTGCCCACCCCGACCCTCCTGCTGGCCGCCGAGGACGCCGATGCCGCCGGTGCGTTGGGGGTCACCGCCAGCCACAACCCGGCGGATTGGAACGCCCTCAAGTTCGCCGGCGGCGACGGCATCTTTCTGGACGCCGACCGGATGGCCCGCTTTCAGGAGTTCCTGACCGCCGGCGATCTCCCTCGGGCTCCCTGGGACCAGCTGGGACGCTCCTCTCTGGACCGGGACGCGGTGGCCCGGCACGTGGCTCGGATCCTGGATCTCCCGTTTCTGGACGTGGACGGGATTCGTCGTCGCCGCTTTCACGTGGCGGTGGACTGCGTTCGGGGCGCCGGCGGAGTCATCATTCCCGGCCTCCTGGCCGAACTGGGGTGTCGGGTCTCGGGGATCGGCCTGGAGCCCGACGGCCACTTTCCCCGGGACCCCGAACCCACCGCGGCCAACCTGAATGACCTGAGCGAACTGGTCCGGGATTCGGGGGCCGACGTGGGCTTTGCCGTGGATCCGGACGTGGATCGCCTCTCCCTGGTGGATGGCGGGGGTGTGGCGGTGGGCGAGGACCTGACTCTGGCTCTCTGCGCCCAGGTGGTCCTGAAGCGCTCCCCGGGCCCGGTGGTGACCAACCTCTCCACCAGCCAGGTGGTGGAGGACGTGGCTCGCTGGGCCGGGGTACCGTGCGTCCGGGCGCCGGTGGGCGAAATCAACGTCTCCCGGCGGATGGAGGAGGAGGGGGCGGCCATCGGTGGCGAGGGAAATGGAGGAGTGATCCTTCCCCAGCTCCACCTGACGCGGGACGCGCCGTTGGGCGTGGCACTGATCCTGCAGCATCTTTTTCAGGAAGAGGCCTCGCTTCGGGAGGCCGTGGATCGCTGGCCCTCGTACGAGATCGTGAAGGAGAAGGCGGCCTACCCCCGGGAGCGGGTCGCCGAGGCGTACGCCGCCCTCACCGAGGCGTTGGCGGCCCCGGAGCGGGACACCACGGACGGACTTCGGATGGCGTGGCCCGACGCCCGGGAGTGGCTCCACGTGCGACCGTCGGGAACCGAGCCCGTGGTGCGCTTCATCGCCGAGGCCCCCTCCAGGGAACGGGCCCGGGAGCTGGTGCGCACGGCCCGGAGGGTGCTGGGAGCCTGAGCGCAGACCCGGACCGAATACGGCCGGCGAACGAACCGAGAGAACTCGAGACGGAATAGACGAATATGTGTGGAATCGTAGGGTATGTGGGTCCCAGGGAGGCCAGCCCGATCCTCATGGAAGGGCTCCGACGCCTGGAGTATCGTGGGTACGACTCAGCCGGACTCACTGTGCTCGGGTCCGACGGCGATCTCCACTCGGTGAAGCGTGCCGGGAAGCTGAGCGAACTGACGGACGCCCTGGAGGTGACCCCCCTTCGGGGACGGTGCGGAATCGGCCACACCCGCTGGGCGACCCACGGGCCGCCCACCGAGGTGAATGCCCATCCCCACCTCTCCACCGATGGGTCCATCTCCCTGGTCCACAACGGGATCATCGAGAACGCCGGCGCCCTCCGGAAGAAACTGCAGGCCGAGGGGGTGGAGTTCCAGAGCGAGACCGATACCGAGGTGGTGGTGCACCTCATCGATCGCCTCTGGCCCGAGGCCGGCTCCCTGGAGGACGCGGTGGTGGCCGCCCTGGAGCAGGTCATCGGCGCGTACGGGATCGTGGTGGTGAGCTCACGGGACCCCGACAAGATCGTGGCGGCCCGGCAGGGCTCGCCTCTCCTGCTGGGTGTGGGAAGCGACGGGGAGCTCCTGGTGGGCTCCGACGCCGCTGCGGTGGTGGCTCACACCCGGGAGGTGGTCTACCTGGACGACGGGGACTACGCCGTGCTGACCTCCGACGGGTATCGGACCTACCACCTGCGCGAGGGTCCGGTGAACCGACAGGTCCACGAGGTGACGTGGGACCTGGCGGCCATCGAGAAGGGGGGCTTCGAGCACTTCATGCTGAAGGAGATCTTCGAGCAGCCGCGCACCCTGCAGGACGTGACCCGGGGACGCCTCCTGGAGGAGGAGGGTTCGGCCCGTCTGGGGGGGATCACGGTGGATGACCGGGAGTTGCTGGCCATCAACCGGATCGTGATCACCGCCTGCGGCACCTCGTGGCATTCGGCCCTCATCGGCGAGTACATGCTGGAGGAACTGGCCCGGATCCCCACCAAGGTGGAGTACGCCTCCGAGTTCCGCTACAAGAACCCGGTGGTGGACGAACACACCCTGGTGATCGTGGTCAGCCAGTCCGGCGAGACCGCCGACACCCTGGCGGCGCTCCGGGAGGCCAAGCGGCGGGGCGCTACCGTCATGGGCATCGTGAACGTGGTGGGAAGCAGCATCGCCCGGGAGACGGACTTCGGGGTCTATCTCCACGCAGGCCCGGAGATCGGGGTGGCCTCGACGAAGGCCTTCACCAGCCAGGTGGCGGCGCTGGCCCTCTTCACCCTCTACCTGGCCCGCCGCCGCAACCTCTCCATCCTGGAGGGCCGCAAGCTGGTGAAGGCCATCCAGGCGCTCCCCGGCCAGGTGGAGGAGATCCTCCAGCAGGACGAGGCCATCCGGACGCTGGCGGAGCGCTACCGCGACGCACCCAACTTTCTGTATCTGGGACGGGGCTACCAGTTTCCGGTGGCGCTGGAAGGGGCACTCAAGCTGAAGGAAGTCAGCTACATCCACGCCGAGGGCTACCCGGCCGCCGAGATGAAGCACGGGCCCATTGCCCTCATCGACGAGAACATGCCGGTGGTGGTCCTGGCCCCCCACGACGGAGTCTACCACAAGGTGGTCTCCAACATCGAGGAGGTGAAGGCCCGGGACGGGCAGGTGATCGCGGTGGTGAACGACGGCTCCGAGGAGTTGGACGGCAAGGTGGACCATTTCCTCCTGGTGCCGGAGACCCACCCGGCGCTCCTTCCCATCCTCACTTCCATTCCCCTGCAGTTGCTGGCCTACCACATCGCCCTCCTCCGGGGTTGCGACGTGGATCAGCCCCGGAATCTGGCCAAGTCGGTCACCGTCGAGTGATGGGGGACCGGTGAAGGTCGTGCTTCAGAGGGTGGCCGAGGCCTCGGTGGTCATCGACGGGGAGGTGAGCGGCGCCATCGATCACGGGCTCCTCCTCCTGGTGGGTTTCACCGAAGGCGATACCGAGGAGGACCTGGCCTGGATGGCCGATAAAGTGGTGGGGCTCCGGGTGTTCAACGACGCCGACGGAAAGATGAACGAGGGCCTGGCCCAGGTGGGTGGAGCGATTCTGGTGGTGAGCCAGTTCACCCTGTACGGCGATACCCGCAAGGGCCGCCGACCCTCCTTCGTGAAGGCGGCTCACCCCGACGAGGCGATCCCCCTCTACCGTCGCTTCGTGGAGCTCCTCGGGGAGCGGGCGCCGGGAGCCGTGGAAACCGGCGAGTTCGGGGCCATGATGGACGTCCACCTGGTCAACGATGGTCCGGTCACCCTGGTCCTGGAGCGCGGCCCCAGCGGCGCTGCCGGGACCGGGTCGGGGTAATGACCGAGGGAGAAGGGCCGATTCGGCGTTTCGGGCCAGGCCGCCGGGATCCGGACTTCCCTGGGAGCCGCTCGGAGGAGGACCCTGCAGCGCCCCCGCCCCTGGTCCTGGCCTCCGCCTCGCCCCGTCGCTCGCAGATCCTGGCCACCCTGGGGCTCGTCCACCAGGTTCAGCCTGCCCACATCGACGAGACCGTGACCACCGGTGAGTCACCGACGAAGTACGCCGAACGCCTGTCCAGGGGGAAGGCCGCAGCGGTGGCGGGCCTCCGTGCCGGTGAGTGGATCCTGGCCGGTGACACGGTGGTGGCCATCGGGGGGAAGATCCTGGGCAAGCCCCGGGACGAGGATGAGGCGGTGGCGATGCTCCTGGAGCTGGCGAACCGGACCCACCGGGTCCTGTCGGCGCTGGCGTTGGTGGAGCCGGGGGGACGGGTCCGGAGCGGTGTTCAGGTCACCGAGGTCCGGTTCAGGGCCTTCGGGGAGACGTTCGCCCGGGCCTACGCCGCCACCGGGGAACCCATGGACAAGGCGGGGGCCTACGGGATTCAGGGGAAGGGTGCGGCCCTGGTGGAGGAGATTTCGGGGGACTACTCCGGCGTCGTGGGACTCCCGGTTCCCCTTCTCCTGCGACTTCTTGCGGAGGCCGGCCGGCCCTATCGGTTCTCGGGTTGACGGGGGGGCGGCTCCGATCCCCATGCGTAGAGTCTCCGACGACCCCATCGGCTGACCGATCCCCCCGGGGCCGAATGACGAGGGCCTGACCCGTCCCCCGCTCCAACTTCCGGGCTCCGATGTGCGGACTCCGACGTGCGGACTCCGATGTGCGGACACCGATTGTGCGGACTCCGACGTGCGGACTCCGACGTGCGGACTCCGACGTGCGGACTCCGACGTGCGGACTCCGATTGTGCGGGCGGAGTCATGCCCGAACGTCGCCCGGAGGGGACTTCCCACCGTTCGTCAAGGCGCTGGGGTGGTGGCGGTGGGGACTCCTCCGGCCGGCGGACAGCGCCGAGCGGGCAAAATGTAGAACGGAACGCCCCTCGCAACATTCCGTTCCTGATTTGCCCCGGAATCCGGGCAAAATGTAGAA
>PWLA01000178.1 GCA_003559555.1 Gemmatimonadota bacterium
CACCCCACACCGGAGGTGCCCCTTCCGCCGGGCGGCGAGACCGATGATCGAATTCTTCTGGAGCTGACCCACCATGGCATCGTACCGTACCCGATCCGCCGGCGCCGCCGGCCGCCTTCTGGCCCTCATCTTCGTCATGGCTCTGGTAGCTTGCGAGCCGCCACCCGACACCGACACCCCGGCCACCGGCGACACGGCCGACATGGTCCTCCTGAACGGAAAGGTGGTGACGGTGGACCCGGAGCTGGGCGAAGCCGAAGCGGTGGCCATCCAGGGCGACCGGATCATGGCGGTGGGCACCACGGCCGAGATCCAGGAGATGATGGGCCCCGACACCGAGGTGGTGGAGCTGGAGGGACGCCTCACCATCCCCGGCTTCATCGAGGGACACGGACACTTCATGGGACTGGGGAACGCCCGACTCAGCCTGGACCTCATGGAGACCACCACCTGGGACCAGATCGTGGAGAAGGTGGCGGAGGCAGCCGCCGAGACCCCGGCCGGGGAGTGGATCACCGGACGGGGGTGGCACCAGGAGCGGTGGGATCCGGTCCCCGAGGAGACGTACGACGGAGTCCCCACCCATCATGAGCTGAGCGCCGTGAGTCCAGACAACCCGGTCCTCCTCACCCACGCCAGCGGACACGCCTCCTTCGCAAACGCCCGGGCCATGGACGAGGCGGGGATCACCGCCGAGACGCCGGACCCGTCAGGCGGTACCATCATCCGGGACGCCGACGGCGAGCCCACCGGATTCCTGCGGCAGGCGGCCCAGGGGCTGGCGCGGCAGGCCCACAGCGCTGCCGAGGAAGGGATGACCGCAGAGGAACGGGAGGAGCGCAGCCTCAGGCAGATCGAGCTGGCCGGAGCCGAGGCTCTGGAGCACGGTGTGACTTCCTTCCACGACGCCGGATCCAACTTCAGCACCATCGACCTCTTCAGGGAGCTGGCCGAGGCCGGAGAGCTTCCGGTGCGCCTCTACGTCATGGTCCGGGGCGAGTCCATGTCCTCGATGGAGGCGTCACTGCCCGACTACTTCATGGAGGGCGTCGGCGGCCACTTCCTGACCGTGCGCTCCATCAAGCGGGCCATCGACGGAGCCCTGGGCACCCACGGGGCCTGGCTCCTGGAGCCGTACACCGACAACCCCGAAACCACGGGACTTCCCCAGACCGATCCAGAGCAGCTCCGGGCTCTGGCCGAGTTGGCCCACGAACACGGCTTCCAGCTCAATACGCACGCCATCGGCGACCGGGGCAACCGGGAGACGCTGGACATCTACGAGGAAGTCCTGACGGAGAACGGCGAGGTGGCCCACGACCACCGCTGGCGGATCGAACACGCCCAGCACCTGCACCCGGACGACATTCCCCGGTTCGGTGAGCTGGGCGTCATCGCCTCCATGCAGGGCGTCCACGGCACGTCCGACGGTCCCTGGGTGGAGCCACGGCTGGGCGAGGAGCGGGCCCGAACCGGCGCCTATGTCTGGCGAGATCTCATTGATTCAGGCGCCGTGGTCTGCAACGGCACCGACGTGCCGGTGGAACCCATCTCGGCGGTGGGTTCCTTCTACAGCTCGGTGTCACGGATGACTCGGGAGGGATGGAGGTTCTTCCCGGAACAGGCCATGGACCGGATGGAGGCGCTGGAGAGTTACACCCTGAACTGCGCGTACGCCGCCTTCCAGGACGATGTTCTGGGAAGCCTGACGCCTGGAAAGCTTGCCGACATCGTGGTGCTGGACCGGGACATCCTCACTGTTGACGAGGCGGAGATCCCCGAGGCCCGGGTGGACCTGACCATCGTGGGGGGAGACGTCCGGTACCGCCGGTGAGCTGACGCTCACACGTCCAGATTGCGGACGTAGCGGGCGTTCTTCTCGATGAACTGCCGTCGAGGTTCGACGTCGTCGCCCATGAGGCGACTGAAGATGGCGTCGGCCTCGGCGGCGCTGTCCATGGTCACCTGCAGGATGGTCCGGGAGTTCGGGTCCATGGTGGTGTTCCAGAGCTGATCCGGGTTCATCTCACCCAGTCCCTTGTACCGCTGGATGTTCAGCCCCCGGGCCTCCTCGCCCTTCCCGTTGGTGAGCCGCTTGACGATCTCGGTCCGCTGATCCTCGGAGTAGGCGTAGTGCTCCTCCTTCCCCTTCCCCACCCGGTAGAGGGGAGGCTGGGCAATATAGATGGAACCGGCCTCGATGAGCTCGCGCATCTGACGGAAGAAGAAGGTGAGGAGCAGGGTCCGGATGTGGGCTCCGTCCACATCTGCGTCCGTCATGATGATGATCTTGCCGTAGCGGGCGTTCGAGAGGTCGAAGTCGTCGCGGATCCCCGCCCCGATGGCGGTGATCATGGCCCGCACCTCGGTGTTTGAGAGGATCTTGTCGATCCGCGCCCGCTCCACATTCAGGATCTTCCCCTTGATGGGGAGAATGGCCTGGAACGACCGGTCGCGCCCCTGCTTCGCCGAGCCGCCGGCCGAGTCCCCCTCCACGATGAAGATCTCGGTCATGGAGGGATCGCTGAGGGAGCAGTCCGCCAGCTTGCCTGGAAGCACACCCCCCTCCAGGGCGTTCTTCTTTCGGGCCAGGTCCCGGGCCTTGCGGGCCGCCGCCCGGGCCCGGGCGGCCTGCAGCGACTTCTCGATGATGGCCTTGGCCGCCTTGGGGTTCTCGTCCAACCAGATGGCCAACTGCTCGTTCACCGCCGTCTCCACGGCGCCCCGGACCTCCGAGTTGCCCAGCTTCGTCTTCGTCTGCCCCTCGAACTGGGGCTCCATGACCCGGACCGAGAGGACGCAGGTCATTCCCTCCCGAACATCGTCCCCGGACAGGGACTGGTCCGCCTTCTTCAGGAGGTTGTTCTTCTTGGCGTAGTCGTTCAGGGTCCGTGTGAGGGCCGCCTTCAGCCCTGTAAGATGGGTCCCCCCTTCGTGGGTGTTGATGTTGTTCACGAAGGTGTGCGTGTTCTCGGAGAAGCCTTCGTCGTACTGCATGGCCAGCTCGATCTCGGCCTCGGGCTTCTCCGCCTCGAAGTAGAGGGGCGGCTCGTGGAGGGGCTGCCGGCTGCCTCGGAGGTAGTTCACGAAGGCGGCCAGCCCGCCCTCGTACTGGAAGACCTCCTCCACCGGCTCGTCCAGCCGCTCGTCCAGGATGGAGATCCTGAGCCCCTTGTTCAGGAAGGCCATCTCCCGGAGCCGGGCCGAGAGGGTCTCCAGGTTGAAGTGGGTTTCGGTGAAGATCTCCCGGTCGGGACGGAAGAAGACCCGGGTCCCGGTGCCCTCGGCCGGGCCCATCTCCTCCAGCTCCTTCTGCTTGATTCCCTTGTGATAGCGCTGGTGCCAGAGGCGACCGTCCCGCCGCACCTCCACCTCGAGCCACTCCGAGAGGGCATTCACCACGCTCACCCCGACCCCGTGAAGTCCGCCGGAAACCTTGTAGTTCGACTTGTCGAACTTTCCTCCGGCGTGCAGCACCGTCATGGCCAGCTCCACCCCGGGCACCTTCTCCGTGGGGTGGACGTCCACCGGGATCCCCCGTCCGTCGTCCACGACGGTGACGGAGTTGTCGGGGTGGATGGTGACCTCGATGTGGGTGCAGTGCCCGGCCATGGCCTCGTCGATGGAGTTGTCCACCACTTCGTAGACCAGGTGGTGCAGACCCCGACTCGAGGTGGAGCCGATGTACATGCCGGGACGCTTCCGGACGGCTTCCAGCCCCTTGAGGACCTGGATCTGACCGGAAGTATAGAGAGACTTGGTTGGATCGACCGGTGTTTCAGCCATCGAGATGCTCGTTCTGGGAGGCTCGGACGGAATCAACTGCAGACATTGAAATTTAGCGCATTTCGGCCGTTCTTTCCATTCCCCGGCCGGACGGGAGGATGCTCAACCGTCTCCTCCCGCCGAGTCCTCCTTCGGATCCGGTCCATCTTCGGCCAGCCTGAAGACGATCCGCTCGATGCGGGCCTCGCCCTGTCCGGCATTCAGACGGGCCAGGATGTCGCGTCGCATGAGGGTCAACTCGTTCATCCAGGCACTGGAGCGGACTTCCACGAAGAGCACGCCCCGGGCCACGCCGGTGGGACGCGCCACCTGGGCGATCCGCTCCCCCACCACTTCCTCCCACCGGGCCAGCGCGCTCTGGCTGTGCACCTCGGCCTCGAGCCCGTGCTTCTTCAGAAACGCACCCAGGGCGTCCCCCAGGGGTGTCGGACCGTGTGCTCCCCCGTCTCTGCTCATGGTCTCCTCATCGATGCACCTGTCCGTCGCGAATCCGCCACCGGACCAGCCGATCGCCGCGAAAGCGAACGTCGCCGTCCCGGGGGGCCGTGAGAATCGTCTGCCCCACGGCGGTTCGGTCCAGGAGGTCCAGGAGCCGGCGGCAGCGATCCTCGTCCAGCTCGGCCAGGACATCGTCCATGAGCAGGATAGGCTCGCGGCCCTTCCGCCTGCGAACCGTATCGGCCTCCAGCAGGCGCAGGGCCAGCGCCACGCTTCTGCGTTGCCCCCCCGAGCCGTAATCCCGCACGTCCAGGGGCTCCCCGTCATCGGCCACCCGGATCCTGAGCTCGTCCCGATGGGGCCCCACTACGGTGGTGCCCTGGCGGCGCTCCCGCTCCCGGGCCTCCTCCAGAGCGTCCCGGTAGCCGGCCTCGGTGGCGTCCTCCAGCGTCGCTTGTTCCTCGTCGATCGGCGCCCCTCGAATCCCGGGCTCGTAGTGGAACGCGGCCTCCTCGCCCCCGGAAAGCTCCCGGTGGAGCTCGGCGAATCGCTCATTTCCGGTCCGGATCCAGTGGGCTCGCAGCGCGGTCACCCGGGCCCCGGATCGAACCAGGAGATCGTCCCACGCGCCGGCGTGATCGGCCGCTCCGTTCCGGAGGGCCGCGTTTCGCTGCGAGAGCACCTGCCGGTAGCGTTGAAGCGCGGCCACGTACCCGGGCTCGTTCAGCGAGAGGACGATATTCAGAAACCGCCGCCGCTCCGCCGGCCCCTCGTTGACCAGTGCCAGGTCGGCCGGGGTGAAGAGCACGACTCCCACCTGGCCGATGGCATCGCTGAGCCGAGGAGGCTCCTGGCCGTCCAGCGTGACCTTCTTCCGGCTCCCCTCCCGCTGCCAGGCGGCAGCCACCACCTGCTCCACACGCTCCCCGTCGAAGGGCCGGTCCCGCTCCTGCGCCCGGACCCTTCCCTCCAGCCTGAAGAGCGGCTCGCCGAACCGGACCAGTTGCCGGTCCGACGCCCCCCTGAACGACCGGAGGATCTCCAGGTAGTAGATGGCCTCCAAGACGTTGGTCTTCCCCTGGGCATTGGGTCCCACCAGTGCCACGCCCTCCTCTGGAAGCTCCAGGAGATCGTCCTTCAGATTCCGGAAGCCCCGGAGGCGGAGGTCGACGAGGCGCATGGCAGTCCGGCCGGACGCCGGCTCACTTCCCCTTGAACTCGGGGTCCCGCTTTTCCTGGAAGGCCTTCATCCCCTCCTTCATGTCGTCGGTGGCCGCCAGGAGGCCGAAGAGGGACGACTCGAAACGCTGGGCATCCTCCGTGGTGGCGTCCACCGCGTGGTAGACCGATTCCAGCGCCATGCGGAGCGCCACGGGACCGTTCTTGACCACCCTGCCCATGAGCTCTCGGGCCCGCTGGAGAAGCTCGTCCCGGGGAACCACCTGTGTCACCAGTCCCATGGACTCGGCGTCCTCGGCACCCACCATGTCACCGGTGAGGGTCATCTGCACCGCGCGACCGAGACCCACCAGGCGAGCCATCCGGATGGTGCCGCCGTAGCCCGGGATGATGCCCAGTCCCACCTCCGGAAGCCCGAACCGGGCGTTCTCGGAGGCGATCCGCATGTGGCAGGCCAGGGCCAGCTCGCACCCACCTCCCAGTGCATACCCTCCCACCGCCGCCAGGACCGGCTTGGGGAAGGTTTCGATGGCCCGGAAGACCTCCTGACCCTGCCGACTCACCTCCACTCCGCCGGTGGGCGTCATCTGGGCCAGCACGCCGATGTCGGCGCCGGCCACGAAAGCCTTCTCGCCGGCTCCGGTCAGGATGACGCCCAGGATCTCCTCGTCGTCCTCGAGGCTCCGGAAGGCTTCTCCCAGCTCGCGGACCACGTCGGGGTTCAGGGCGTTCAGCTTCTTCTGGCGATCGATGGTGATGGTGGCGATCCTGTCGGAGCGCTCCACTCGCACATGGTTCATGTCGGTCATGGTCGGTGTGTTGGAAGGGTCGAAGGGTCCGGTCCGTGCCCCCGGCCACCTGGACGTGGAGGCCGCAGACCGGCGCGGCTCCCCGAAGTGTACCCACCGGCCCCGGGGCGTGCCAACCTCCGGGACGACCCGACGCCCCATGGCCCCGGCTCGTCCACCTCTATACTTTCCCCTTCAGTCGGCTTCCGGTCTGGGAGCCGGGATGACCGGGCGCCGGTCGTCCGACCTGTTGACTCAACGACGTTCCCGGTACGCCGGGTGGAGGAGATCCTGACATGAGCCGTTCCCTGAACAAGGTGATGCTGATCGGAAACCTGGGCTCGGACCCCGAGATCCGGACCACCCCGTCCGGCACCAAGGTGGGCAAGCTCTCACTGGCCACCAACCGGACGTTCCAGGACCGCTCCGGGCAGCAGCAGGAGCGCACCGAGTGGCACCGGCTCACCTTCTTCGGCAAGCTGGCCGACATCGTGGAGCAGTATGTCACCAAGGGGGACCGCCTCTACGTGGAGGGCCGACTGGAGTACTCCCAGTCCGAGGACCAGCAGGGCCACACCCGCTACTGGACCGACATCGTGGTCACCGAGATGATCATGCTGGGCCAGGGTGCCGGTGCGCCCGGCGGTGGCTTCGG
>PWLA01000072.1 GCA_003559555.1 Gemmatimonadota bacterium
CTGCGCAGTGCTCGGAGGTCTCGCGGAGGACGCGCTCTGAACGCCTTGCGCGACTACGGGGTCAGCCGCTCGGTTGGGGCCGCAGGGGCCCCATTCGGTCGTTGGTTCGCCTCGACGTAGCGCAAGGCTATGCCTTCGACGAACCGCCTACGATCAGGGCCCCTGGGGCTCCCAACGGTGGCGCCCTGCCCTTCTTCAACGGCCTTCTAAGGTCCGGATCCCCACAACCGCTCCCATCAGCCCACCGAACTGCCATGTCCGTCGCCCCACCGCTCCTTGCTTCGAGCCGCCCCCTCGCCCTGGCCTTCGCCTCCACCTTCGTCGTGGCCGCCATGGTGGGATTCTCGACTCCATCGCTGGGTGCCGCGTCTCTATCCGCAGTGGCCGCCTCTCCGCCTCCCGGGGCCGGCGCCCCCGCCCAGCCCGCCGCCGACACCCTCACCTGGGTGGTGGCCGAAGAAGGAAACGAAGCCCGGTACCGGGTCCGGGAGCAGCTCGCCCGGCTGGACTTTCCCAACGATGCGGTGGGAGTGACCCAGGGGGTGCAGGGCCGGATCGTCTTCGACGAAGGCGGCCAGGTGGTCCGGGAGGCGTCCCGGTTCGTCATCGACCTGGCGGGGCTGGCCAGCGACAGCGACCGGCGGGACAACTTCCTGAGGCGCAACACGCTGTCCACGTCTGACCATCCGGATGCGGTCTTCGTGCCCACCGCCATTCGGGGGCTTCCGAACCCCATCCCGGAATCAGGCGAGGCGTCGGTGGTCATGGAGGGCCAGCTCACCATTCGGGAGGCCACCCGCCCGGTGGAGTGGGACGTGGAGCTGGAGTTCTGGGAGGGCGCGGTGATCGGTCAGGCCCGGACCCGGTTCACCTTTGGTGACTTCGATCTGGAGGTCCCCTCGGTGGGCTCGGTCCTGAGCATCCGCGACGACATCCGCCTGGAGTACGACTTCCGGCTGGTGCCGGCGGGATGAGCGGGGTGCCTGCAGCGCGCCACCCGGGCCGGGCAGCGCGCCACCCGGGCCGGGGACGCCTCAGGCCGGGCAGCCCCGTTTGAATTCCCCACAAGGCATGGGCCGGGGGGGGAGGGGTGCGGGCCCGATCCGCATTCCGGCCTCGTTCTCGACCGTTCCGCGGATCGTACCCTGCCCCGCTCCCCCGGAGGGCATGATCAGGAGGCCGACCACCAGGGGTGCGAAGCATCGCCGTGCGACGGAGTGGAGGGTCTCCACCGTCAATCCCCACCGATGCCGGGGGGGAAGGCCGGCCGGGCCTCGGGGGGCAATGGGTGCGGCTCCTCGCCCGACTCCGGCGGGAGATTCTCGCCGTGGCCCGCCAGATCGGCCAGGGTCAGGGGCCGGAAGGTGAGGTCGATGGCCAGCCAGATCGTCTTCGCGAAGGGATAGAAGAGGACGGGCGCCGGCACGATGGCCGCCATGAGCCCCCACTTGAGGGCGTCCCAGGGCACGGCGGGCCAGGTCAGCAGGATCCCCGCCAGGGCGCCGGCGCAGATGAGCAGCTCGGCCACGACGAAGTTCACCGTGAAGCTGCCGATGAAGTAGTCGGCCTCCCCCCGATCCAGCTTCAGGTGGCAACGGGGACAGGTCTCGTGCATGACGATCCAGCGCCGGAAGAGCCCGCCGCCCCCGCAGTTGGGACACCGACGCAGGGAGGCCCGCCCCAGGTGGCGGGCGAGCCGGGTGAGCCGGAGCTCCTGCGGATCGGCGGGGGTGGTGTGGACGGAGCGGGTCATGGTCTTCATGGTACCCTGAAAGCTACCATCGGACGGCCCGTCCGGCCACGGACCCCGGGGTGTCCAGCACCTGGAAGGGGTCGTCCAAACGGGGCGCTTCCGCCCGGAGCCAGGCCATGAGCCCGGCCAGGTCCCCGGACCAGTCCTCCTGCCAGAGCCGGTGGAAGTCGTCCAGGCGGTGGAAGTACAATGTGCGGCTCAGGAGGGTGGCGTTGTTCAGCTCCTCCCGGGCCAGGTAGTCGTACGAGCTGGCCTGAAGCCGGGGCTGGACCTCAGACTGGAAATCCTCCAGCGCACGGGCGTAGCGCCGGTTCCGCTCCTGGATCTTCTCCGGGACGTCCAGGTCGTCCCGGTCGTAGATGCCCCGGATGTCCGCTTCCAACTCCATGAGGAAGCGGGAGACCGTGCGGGCGTCCTCCCAGCGGTGGCCGGCCCTCACGCACCAGGTGGTGTCGGGCCCCCCACCGTCCCGGCGGCAGAAGAACTCCATGGCCGCCGCGTGGCCGGCGAAGGTGGCGTACGACTCGTTGAAGCGGCCCCGGCCCGGGATGAAGAGGTGGTTGTGGGCCAGTTCGTGGAGGAGGGTCTCCACCACCCCCACCTGGTCTCGCCGCAGGACGGTGGAGTGGATGGGGTCGGCAAACCAGCCCAGGGTGGAGAAGGCCGCCGTGGGCCGGAGGTATGTGTCGAACCCTCGATCCTCCATGTCCCTCTGGGCTCGCAGCGCCCCATCCCGGGAGAAGTAGGCCCGGTAGGGCACGCGCCCCGTCACCGGAAACCACCACGTGTGCGACTCCAGCCGGTCCTGCCGGGCGGCGGAGAGGACCAGGGCCAGGGTGTCCGACGGAAGCCGGGCCAGGGTGGTGTAGGCATCGCCGGCGTTGCGGAATCCCAGATCCTCCACGGCGAAGCGCCGGGCGTCCCAGGCCAGGCGCAGCTTGCCCCGGACCTCCGGATCGGTGGCCGGATCGGCCATGACCAGGGGGAGGGGCTCCCGGGAGGCCAGGATCTTGGCCTGCGCCCAGCCGGCCCGGGCCACGTAGACGGGGTTGCAGGCCGCCAGGCCCACCAGCAGCGCGAGGCCGCCGAACGCGAGCACCCCGGTCCGGCTCCTCATCCGGTTCGGCTCATGGGTGTCAGGCCAGGGAGGGGCCCATCTCCGCGTCCCATTCCTCCTGGGCGAGCTCCAGCTCCTCCTCCAGGTCGTCCCAGTCCATGGTGCCGTCCTCGATCCAGTCCTTCACCACCCGCATGAGGGACTTCGTGACCCGCAGCGCCTCCTCCTCGTTGAAGTCCATCTGGCTGTAGAGCCGGTCGGCGGTGGCCTCGTACGCTTCGTGCGCGATCTCTCGCATGTCTTCTTCCCGGTTGAACTGCTGGTAGGGGATCTCCTCTCCGCGCTCCCGCAGCTCCTCCAGGTAGATGATCCAGGGTTCCTCCATGTCGGGTTTGCCTCCTCCTGTTGATCAGGTGTGTCGTGATGATGGATATGGGTTCGTCGTCCGTCTGCGTCTGCTCAGTCGTCCTCTCCTACGTAGCGCCGGTCGTCCGGGTCCACGGCGGGCCGGATTTCCAGCAAGTCGGCCTCGCCGGCCACCTCGTCGGAGATCTCCTCGACGGCCCGGCCGGCTGCCTCCCGCAGGTCGGCGGCTCGCACCGTCACCGTGTGGTAGCCTTTGCGACCGGAGCCGAACCGGATGGTGATCTGAAACTGTGGCATCTGGTTCTCCGAGGGAGCGGCGGTCCGGGGTCCGAGCGTCCATTCCCGACACGAGACCGGCCTCCGGGTTCCACCGCCTCTTGAGTGCAAACCCCGGTGTGGGTTAATTCCGGACCATGCCATTTCCCTACCGGAGCTACGATCTCGCCCTGCGCGCCCTGAGGGGGGTCTCCCCCCTGGCGTCCCGAGGGGACTCCAAGCTGGCCCGGGGGCTCCGGGGGCGCCGGGATGCCGACCGGACCTTCGTGGAGTGGGCCGTCCGGGAGCGGGATCCGGACCGGCCCCTTGTATGGCTCCATGCCCCTTCGGTGGGAGAAGGACTGCAGGCCCGGGCCGTCATGGAGGCGCTGGTGGCCGAAGCGGAGGAGGTGCAGGTGGCCTACACCCACTTTTCGCCGTCGGCCGAGGGGTTGGCCCGGAAGATGCCCGCCGACGTGGCGGGGGACCTTCCCTGGGATACGCGTCCCGAAGTGGAGCGGGTGGTGGATGCCCTGGGGCCCCGGCTCCTGGTCTTCACCAAGACCGAGGTCTGGCCGGGGCTGGCCAGGGCGGCAAGGCGATCAGGCGCCGGGGTCGTGCTGGCGGCGGCCACCCTCCCCGGGAGTGCCGGGCGCCTACGCTGGCCCGCCCGCCCCCTCCTGCGACCGGTCTTCGGGGCGCTGGACCGGGTTCTGGCCATCTCGGCCGACGACGCCGAGCGGTTCGGCCGTCTGGGGGTGGAGCCCGACCGGACCGAGGTCACCGGCGATCCGGCCATCGACTCGGCCCACAGCCGGGTCATGGACTCGAACGACGAGGCCCCGTACCTGGTGCCCTTCCGGCATCCCTCGAGACCCACCCTGGTGGCGGGCTCCACCTGGGAGCCGGACGAGGCGGTCCTGGTGCCAGCGGCGTCCCGACTGCGGGAGCGGATGCCCGAGCTGCGCCTCCTGATCGCGCCCCACGAACCCTCTGCGGCCCACCTGGACCGACTGGAGCGGGAGCTGGGGGCCGCCCGGTGGCGGACCCTCCGCCTGGCCCAGGTGGAGGAGCGGGGGGAGGTGGGCGACGCCGATGCCGTGCTGGTGGACCGGGTGGGTGTGCTGGCCCACCTCTACACGGTGGGACACGCAGCGTATGTTGGAGGAGGGTTCCACCGGCACGGCCTCCACTCGGTGGTGGAGCCGGCGGCGGCGGGGCTCCCGGTGGTCTTCGGTCCGGGACACGACAATGCCCGGGCCGCCGGCGACCTGCTGGAGGCGGGCGGCGGGGCCGAAGTGGCCGATGCCCACGAGCTGGCCGATGCGTTGGCCCGATGGTTCCTGCCTCTGGAGCGGGGGCGGGAGGCCGGTGAGCGGGCTCGGGGGTACATCGAGGAGCACACCGGGGCCGCGGCCCGGACGGCCCGGGCCCTTCTCCCCTTCCTTGCGGACGAAGCGGGCGGCTCCTGACCGATGAAGCCCTCCCCATCCTGACGACCATCCGACCATGACTACGACACACCTGGAGGTAGGAGCGTGACCGACCCGAGTTCGATCCCCGAGATCACCGCCACCGAGCTGAACGAGCGCCTGGACGGCGGGCAGCCCCTGACGCTGGTGGACGTGCGCAAGCCCTTCGAACGGGAGATCGCCGATCTGCCGGAGGTGGGGCAGCACCGGATTCCCGTGGATGAGATCGAGGAGCGGGCCGACGAGCTGGACCCGGAGGCGAACCTGATCTTCTACTGCCGCTCCGGTGCCCGGAGCGAGCGGGCGGCCCGGGAGCTCCGGGAGCGGGGATTCCAGAAAGTCTTCAACCTCAAGGGCGGAGTCCTGGCGTGGCGAGAAGAGGTGGACCCTTCCGTGCAGGCGTACTGATGCGAGCCTTCCTTCTCCCATGGGCGCTGGTGGCGCTGGCGTTGACGGGATGCGGCGAGGTTCCGGCGGCCGACGAGGCAGGGGCGGAAGCGCTCCCGGCGGCCGCTGCGATCGAGGAGGCCTCGGATGAGGCGGAGGAGTCTTCGCAGCCGGCGGAGGAGCTTTCGGGGTCGGAGGACGAGCCGTCACAGCCGGCAGGGGTCTCCTCGAAGCCGGCTGCGGCCGAGGCGGAGGGCCGGGAGGAGACCACCGGCAGGTCGGGTCCGGAGACCGGGGTCCCCCCCTTCGAGCGCCCCGAGCACATCCGGGGGATCTACCTGAATGCGTGGGCGTCCGGCTCTCGCGCGAGGCGGGAAGCCCTGATCGAGATGGCAGGGCGGACCGAGGTGAACACCTTCGTCATCGACGTGAAGGATGCCACCGGGTTCGTGAGCTACGAGACCGGGGTGGAGATGGCCCGACAGGTGGGAGCGGACCAGGAGCTCCGGATCCACGGCATGGAGGCCCTCCTCCGGCGACTGCACGACGAGGGGATCTACCCCATCGCCCGGATCGTGGTGTTCAAGGATCACCTCCTGGCCCGGGAACGTCCGGATCTCGCGGTGCAGGATTCGGCCGGGGGACCGTGGGTCGATGGAAACGGGGAGGTGTGGGTCAATCCGTATGCCCAGGAGGTGTGGGCCTACCACGTGGCCCTGGCCCGGGAGGCGGCGGAGCTGGGGTTTGCCGAGATCCAGTGGGACTACATCCGCTTTCCCGACCGACCGGCATCGGAGCTGGGGCGGGCGGTCTTCCCCGGAGCGGACGGCCGAACCCGCTCTCAGGCGATCCGGGACTTCCTCACCTGGAGCCGCGATGAGCTCAGCGACCTCGATGTGCCGCTCACCGGCGACGTCTTTGGCGTGGCGGCTTCCTCCAGCCGGGACGTGGGGATCGGTCAGCTCTGGGAGGACCTGGTGGATGCGGTGGACGTGATTCTTCCCATGATCTACCCCTCCCACTACTGGCCCGGGAGCTTCGGGATCGACGATCCCAACGCCCATCCCTACGAGGTGGTGAAGCGCTCCCTGGAATACGCCGTTCGGCGGAGCGAGGCGGTGGAGGGTGCCGCACGGGTGATCCCGTGGCTCCAGGACTTCACCCTGGGGCCGCCACGCTACGGGGCGCCGGAGGTCCGGGCCCAGATTCTGGCCGCCGCCGACGCCGGGGTCCACGAGTGGATCCTCTGGAACGCCTCCGGCCGGTACACCGAGGAGGCGCTGGAGCCGACCGGAGGGTGGGCCGAGGGCCAGGAGCCCCTGATCCGGGTGGGAGGCCGGCTCATCCCCTCCGCGGAGCGCAGCCTTCCGGCCCAGGAGGCGGACGCGGAGCCGGTCGGGGAGGGTTGGCGCTGAGGCCTTGAAGGCCGTTGAAGAAGGGCAGGGCGCCACCGTTGGGAGCCCCAGGGGCCCTGATCGTAGGCGGTTCGTCGAAGGCATAGCCTTGCGCTACGTCGAGGCGAACCAACGACCGAGTGGGGCC
>PWLA01000140.1 GCA_003559555.1 Gemmatimonadota bacterium
CAACTACAAATACGGAAATGATTGCCATGAACATGACGACTCGATCCATGACACGGGAACGGCGGTCCCTGGTAGCACCGAAGGCCAGGAGGCGTCTGGGCATCCAATTCCTGGGCGCCCGGTTGGCGGCCATCGCCCTCCTCCCCCTTCTGATCCTCGCAGCCTGCAGCGATTCGCCCACCGATCCTCCCCCCGGTGCCGAGCCGGCCAGTGTGGAGGTGAGCCCCCAGGAGCTGGTCCTCACCGCAATCGGCGAGACCGGTGAGCTGTCCGCAACCGTCCTGGACGAAGATGGCGAGGAGGTCTCCGGTGCCACGGTGACGTGGGATTCCTCTGATGTGGAGGTAGCGACGGTGGATGAGGACGGTGTGATCGAGGCCGTGGGTGAGGGCTCGGCGACTATCACCGCCGCGAGCGGCGAGGTAGCAGGCACCGCAGAGGTGACCGTTTCACCCGACGACTGACCAGACCTGGCTCATCCCGCCTCCCTGGGATACGCCCGGGGAGGTGGGTGGGCCCGGGCCGCGGTGAGCCCCCCTCGGCTTCAAGCCGATCGGTCCGTACCAGAAGCTGGTCGACGAGCTGCCCGTGTCCCAGGTGGGGCCGCCCCGCTCCACACGAATGTGGTCGATCCACGGGTGTGGTCGATGTCTGTGCGGACGAGGTCAGTGGGGACGAGGCCCGACCGGTCGACGTCCGTTCGGAGGAGGTTCGAGCGGAGGAGGCCCGACCGGTCGAGGTCCGTTCGGACGTTGCTCGCCGGCGATCCCCGGGCCGAAACCGGGCAAAATGTGGAATTCTTCGCCTGGCTGGAGGAAGAATTCCTGATTTCCCCCGGAAACCGGGGAAAATGTCGAACGGAAGGGAGGCTCAGCGGGTTCCGTTCTTGATTACCCCCGGAAACCGGGCAAAATGTCGAACGGAAGGTTTCAGAGGACGTTCTGTTCGACATTTTCCCCGCCTGGCGGCTGCCCACCGGCCAGGGCTGGCGGTCCAGCACGATGAGGACTGATCGTGTCGTAGGAGAAGGACCGGCAGTCCAACAGAAAGGCGGTCCGCCAGGACCGTCCACCTTCCATCCGGGGATCTGAGCCCCTCGTCACACCCGATCCCCCCGGTCGATCGCCCTCGTCCGGGCATCAGAGCCTCTCAGCGTAGTTTGACCTTCCGACCGATCGACTCCCTCCGGACGCGCGACCCCCCGCGGGCATCCTGCCCCTCCTCTGCCGGCCCTCACCCCCGATCGGGCGTGGCTGAGCCTGGACTGTCACACCCCCCCGCCCCACCTGCGATGCCACCGGCGGCTTCTGGGCCTGCTCCCGGGAGGGGGAGTAGCCGGGAGGGGGAGCACGGGGAGGGGAAGGCGGGAGTTCAGGCTCCTTGCCCATCGCCCGCGAACCATCGCCCGCGAACCATCGCCCGCGCCTTGCCGACCGCCGGGACCCGGCCTACGTTGACCGCTTGGCCGGGTTGACCGTCCGCCTGGCCGGGTTGACCGTCCGCCTGGCCGGGTTGACCGCCCGCCTGGCCGGGTTGACCGTCCGCCTTGCCGGGTTGACCGCCCGCCTGGTTGGCTTGACCGTTTGCTCGGCCGGGTTGGCCACCCGCCCGGCTTGAGGCGGACCCGAGCCCGGCCGCCTGGCCGGGGATGACCCCGGGCTCGCTGCCTGGCTGGGAGCGAGCTCGCGTTCGCCCCCTCAGCATCCATGCCCGCTTACCCTGGACACGCCGACCCCGGAGGTTTTCTCATGATGCGCCACTCTGCGCGCCTGCTCCTGCTCCTTGTCCTTCCCCTGGCGCTCCTCGCCTCCGCCAGCGTCTTCCCGGGCAGCGTCGCCCACGCCCAGGAACGGCCGCAGGCCTTCGAGGGGGCCGAGGTCATCACCATCACCGGTGAGGTCCATCATCCGGGGACCCTGGTGGTGCACGAGGGGCGGATCGTGGCGGTGGGCTCCGCCGACGAGGTAGAGGTGCCGGCCGATGCCCAGACCCACGACATGACCGGGAAGGTGATCATGCCGGGGCTGGTGGACACCCACTCCCACATCGGCGACCTGGACTGGGGTACCGAGGGGCCCATCTCCGGCGCCCTCCGGATCCTGGACGTGCTGAACGTGCGGGACGACGGCTTCCCGCGGGCCCGGGCCGGGGGCATCACCACGGCCAACGTCATGCCGGGCTCCGGTCAGCTCATGAGCGGCCAGACGGCGTACGTGAAGCTTCGGGAAGGACGCAGGGTGGAGGACCTGCTGGTCTGCGACGATCCCCTCACCGAGATCTGTGGCGGGATGAAGATGGCCAACGGGACGAACCCGCTCAGGCCCCAGCCTCCCTTCCCTCAGAGCCGGGCCCAGTCCGCTGCTCTGGTGCGGCAGCGTTACCTGGCCGCCCAGGAGTACCGGGACCGAATCCGACAGGCCGAGGATGACCCCGACCGGATGCCGGCCCGGGACCTGGAGCTGGAGGCCATGGTGGAAGTGCTGGAGGGCGAGCGGATCGTGCACCACCATACCCACCGGCACGACGACGTGCTCACGGTGCTTCGGCTGCAGGAGGAGTTCGGGTTCAGGGTGGTGCTCCAGCACGTGAGCGATGCCTGGATCGTGGCCCAGGAGATCGCCGAATCGGGCTTTCCGGCCTCCATCATCCTCATCGACGCCCCGGGCGGGAAGCTGGAGGCGGCGGAAAACCACTTCCGGTCGGGCGCCTACCTGGAGGCAGCGGGCGCGGTGGTGGGCTTCCACACCGACGACTGGATCATCGACTCCCGCTTCTTCCTCCGGCAGGGAGGCATGGCGGTGCGAGCGGGGATGAGTCGGGAGGGGGCGCTCTACGGCCTCACCATGGCCGGGGCGCGGATGATGGACCTGGAGGACCGGATCGGCTCGCTGGAGCCGGGCAAGGATGCGGACTTCATCGTGCTTTCGGGCGACCCCTTGAGCGTCTACACCCGGGTCGAGGAGACCTGGATCGACGGCCAGCGGGTCTTCGATCTGAGTGATCCGGTGGACCGGGCGCATGCGGTGGGCGGCGCGGGGTTGCTTCCCCGAAGTGAGCGGGCCGGGGGGGTGGGACGATGAAGCGGGTGTGGAAGGACTTCGGTGCGGGACTCGTGGTCGCGGCGCTCGGGATGGCCGGGCTGCTGGGGAGCGCGGACGCGGCCTCCGCCCAGGTGGCGGTGCTGGGCCA
Source organism: Gemmatimonadota bacterium (assembly GCA_003559555.1). Classification (GTDB taxonomy): domain Bacteria; phylum Gemmatimonadota; class Gemmatimonadetes; order Longimicrobiales; family Gaopeijiaceae; genus PWLA01. The sequence continues at coordinate 3,190 of PWLA01000140.1, forward strand.
GACGGTGCACCCGGTGTCGGGGCCGGCCATCTCCGACGGGGTGGTCCTGGTGGGTGCCGACGGCCGGATCGAGGCGGTGGGATCGGCGGCGGAGGTGCAGGTGCCCGAGGGGTACCGGGTGCTGGAGGGGGCGGTGGTCACCCCAGGACTGGTGAACGGCCGCTCGGTGGTGGGCCTTGCCGGACACCTGAACGTGCCGGACGACCAGGACCAGATGGACCTGTCGGCGGCCATCCAGCCCCAGCTCCGGGCCCTGGACGCCTACAACGCCCGGGAGCTCCTGGTGGAGTGGGTCCGGAAACACGGAACCACCACGCTCCACACCGGCCATGCCCCCGGACCTCTGGTGAGCGGGCAGACCATGCTGGTTAAGACCCGGGGCGACCGGGTGGAAGAGGCGCTGATGGACTCGGTCACCATGGTGGCCATGACGCTGGGCCCCCAGGCCACCGGGATTTCGGACCGTCCGCCGGGGAGCCGGCCCGCCGCCGTGGCGCTGCTGCGGCAGGAGCTGGTTCGGGCCCAGGAGTACGCGGAGGCCCGGGGCGGAGGGGGCGACGGCGCGTCTGCCCGGGATGGCGGTCGGGACCTGGGGCTCGAGATGCTGGCCCGGGTACTGGACGGCGAAATTCCGGCGCTGATCACGGCCCAGCAGGTGACCGAGATCATGGGGGCGCTCCGGCTCCAGCGGGAGTTCGGGTTCGACCTGGTCCTGGACGGGGCCGCCGAGGCCCACCTGGTTCTGGACGAGATCCGCGAGGCCGGGGTGCCGGTGATCCTTCACCCGCCCATGGCCCGCTACTCAGGCGCCCTGGAGCACGGCACCTTCGAGTCGGCCCGCATGCTCCTGGACGCGGGGATCCCGGTGACGATCCAGAGCGGGTTCGAGGCCTACGTGCCCAAGACCCGGGTCCTCCTCTTCGAGGCGGCCCCCCTGGTGGTCCACGGGCTCTCCCTGGAAGAGAACCTCCAGCTCATCACGCTGGATGCGGCCCGAATCCTGGGAATCGACGACCGGGTGGGCTCGCTGGAGGTGGGCAAGGACGGCGACGTGGTGATCTTCGACGGCGACCCCTTCGAGTACGTCTCCCGGGTCTGCGGGGTGATCATCGACGGCCAGGTGGTGAGCGAGGAGTGTCACTGAGGGGACGGCGCCGGCGTGTGCCCGCCGGGCCTTCTAACGCCACGGATCCTCTCTGAGGACCTCCGCGAACTCGATGGCGGCGTGGGTCGCCTCCACCACCTCCTCATCGGGGGACTCCAGGAGGTGGCCCAGGGCGTCCTCGGCCTCGTCGGGTCGTACGCCCGGGACGGCTTCGATGGCGGCGAAGAGGAGGTCCAGGTCGGGATCGGGGTCGTTCAGGATGGCCCGGAGGTGAGGCCAGGCCTCGGCCAACTCCCGCTCTCCCGCCGCCTGCACCGCTTCGAAGCGGAGGCGGGGGTCCTCGCTCTCAAGCGATGCCAGGATCTCGTCTTCGAAGCCCGGCAGGTACGCCATGCAGAAGACGGCCGTGAGCCGCCAGTCCGGGTCCTCGCTCTCCCAAGCTGCGCGTACCGCCTCGGCGTGCCAGTCCGCAGGGGCGCGGATCGAACCCTCCAGGGTGCGCCGACGCACCTCTGTCGGTGCCTCCGGATCCTGGTGGACCTGGCGCAGGGTGGTGCGGATCTCCCGAGCGGTGTCCGCAGTCACCGGAGCGCCCTCCAGGCCGTCCTCGTAGAAGCCCATGTCCAGATCCTCCAGGATCGGACCCAGGGCGATGGCTGCGCTGCCCCGCAGGAGCTCAAGCTCGTCCGCGTTGCGGAGGACGGTCAGGAGCTCCTGAGCCAGATCGTCGTCCAGTACGGTGAGGCTTCCCGCCATCTCCGCCGCAAGTGCTCGTTCGGCCGGGTCGCCGTCGGCGTCCCCGAGCGTGCGGCGGAGTACGTCTCCGGCGCTGTCGGGCCATTCCCGGCTCGGCGTCTCTGCCAAGCTCTCCATGTCCATCATTTCCTCCATTGGTCGTCCCGTGTGGCTGAGTGGTCGTCTCACGCGGTTGGTGGTCACGTCCGCTCCCATACCACCGAGCGCCGTGCCGGATCCCAGCTCAGTCTTCCTTCCGCCCGAAGTTGAGCACCCGGGGCTTCACCAACCGCTTGTAGTCGTCGTAGCTCATCCGGACGAGTTCAGTGTGGGATCCGGCGCTGAAGGCGATCTCCTCGTCCTCTTCCAGGGTGCGATCCACGTAGACGGGGATGTCGTAGAGATTTCCGAAGGGCGGCATGGCCCCCAGTTCGCTTTCGGGGAAGAGCCCCTCGAAGTCGTCCTCCTCCGCCAGCTCGGCGCCGCCGGCGCCCACCTCCCGGGCCAGCGCCTCCAGGTCCACCTGGTAGGAGGCCGGAAGGGTCGCCATGGCCATCTCCCCGTCCAGCTTCACCATGACCGGCTTGGCCAGCTCCTTGCCGGGGATGTGGGCCGCGGCGGCCACCTCCTGGGCGGTGTACGCCGTGGAGTGTTTGATGGTGACGTACCGTACGTCGTTCTGGTCGAGGTACTCGGTGAGCTTCTGAACAGGCATGGGGGCCTCCTTGCTCGGGCGGCGGAGTGCGGAAAGCGTTCGCCCGGACCGCGCCCGTTGGTCCGGGCGGCGCCTCGTGCGTTCACTACCCGAAAGGGGCGTCCGGGTCCCGGGTCAGCACGAAGTGGGCGGGCAGGCCGGGCTCGGCGATGGTGGCGTTCCTCCGCCGCCGGTTGCCCCGAACCCTCCGACCCCGTCCATTGGTCGGAAGGGGATCGGAGGAGGCCCGGATGGGACGCGGATCATGGTACGGGCAGGAGTCGGTCGGGTTGATGACGAAGTCGGACGAATCATCGGGGCTGGACAAGGCGGCGCTGGGGGCCTTCGTCGTCACCGGCGCCCTGGGTCCCCTGCTGGGGTGGTCCACCCCCGACCTGGTGTGGGGACTGCTGCTCACCAGCTTTGTGGTCTGCCTGGTGGGCCTCGCCCTGGGCGTGCAGAGTGGATTGCGGCTCTGGCTCCCTGCCGGCTTCTCCACCTGGTCTCAGCACAAGGGCGCGACGCTGGCCCTCGTCCTGGTGGGAGGCTTCATGGCGGCGGTGGCGCTGGCTGCAGCCGTCATGGCCGTCCTGCTGCTCCATACCATCTACGTCTTCATCGCTTACAGCTTCTTCCCCTTCTGGCCCGAGACCCCGAACCCCCTGGAGCTGGAAAGCGAACGGCAGTTCGGGATGCTCCGCCGGGTGGCGGCGGACTACTGGTTGTTTGCCGCCCTGGCCGTGGTGGGAGACTGGCGTCGGCAGCTCCAGCCCCTGTGGAGGCCCGGTCACCTGGACGTGTTGCGCCCGCTACTCCGACTCGGCCGAACTCACCTCTTCATGGGGATGGCGGTGGTGGTGGCCCGATGGGTGGGCACCGGGCTCGGGCTCTACATCCTGATCCTCTTCTTGTTCTTCTTTCCCTGGGACGCGGTGGGGCTGTGGAGGCGGTCGGGGGAGGGGGAGGGGGAGTAGGTCGGGGTCGCCGTTGCCCCCTTCCGCCCCGTTCTGCGCAGGAGGGGATGAGGACGTCATCTCATCACTCCATCACGAAGGGATCGAACCATGCGCAGACACACGACCTTCCCGCTCTCCCTCCTTCTGCTG
>PWLA01000003.1 GCA_003559555.1 Gemmatimonadota bacterium
AGCGTGATCCGAAAGACCAGCCAGGAATTTGGCGGGATCACGCCCCCGCCGGCACCTTCAGCTCCGTAGCCCAGGTGCGGTGGGATGAGCAGGAGTCTCTGTCCCCCCTCTCGCATCCCCAGCACGCCCTCGGTGAACCCTTGGATGAGGCGCCCCTCGTCGGGGACGAATCGCAAGGGTGAGCCGCCTTCCGAGCTGTCGAACTGCATTCCGTCAGGGAGCCACCCGGTGTAGTGGACCGCCACTTCGGTGTCTGTAGCGGCCTGGGGGGCGTCGCTGGCCCCTTCCACCTCGTCGCGGATCCAGAGCCCTGAAGGTCGCTCCTCCATCTGAGAGAGGTCGACCCCCAGGCTCGAATGGAACTGGACCTCGTGGACCGAGAGGACGGGAGGGAGGTCGGTGCCGGAGTCGCACCCCACCAGGACCAGGAGCAGGAGGAGTGCCGCCGCCACCCCGGAACGTCGAGAGAGAAGGCCCCGTTCCAGCGAAGGGACCCCATGAACCCGTGGAGCGGGCTGGTCAGCGTTCATGCACCACCCTCCCGTCCACGATGGTCATCTCCACGCCCACGTGTTGCAGCTCCCGGGGTGGTACCTCCAGGGGGTTCCGGTCCAGGACCACCACGTCGGCCAGGAGGCCCGGGGCGACCCGCCCCTTCTCATCCTCCATTCCCTCGGCCCAGGCGTTGTTCACCGTGTAGGCCCTGAGCGCGGTTTCGGCGTCGATCCGCTCCTCCGGAACCCACCCCCCTTCCGGTTCGCCCTCGGGCGTCTGCCGGGTCACCGCGGCATACATCCCCATGAGGGGATTCGCCGTGTACCAGGAGGCGTTGGTGCCGGGCCAGTCGCTCCCGAACGAGAGGACGACCCCGGCCTCGTCCATGGTTCGGAAGGCGTAGGTCCACCGGATCCGTTCCGACCCGATGCGCTCCTCCATCCAGCGCATGTCGTCGATGGCGTGGAAGGGCTGCACCTCTGCGATGACGCCCAGCTCCGCCATCTTCTCTGCCGTCTCCGGCCCCCGGAGGTGCTGGGCGTGGATCACCCGGAACCGGCGATCGTCACGGGGCCCGTTCACCTCCTCCACCCGTTCATACATGACCAGCAGGGTGTCGATGGCCCGATCCCCGATGGCATGGACCTGGGGCCAGTAGCCCTCCCGGTCGGCCGAGATGAGGAGTCGCTCCATGTTTCCTTCGGGCTCCATCATGTCGCGCCACTGGCCGAAGCCGCCGGTATGCTCGAAGGGCTCGTAGAACATGGCGGTGGAGTTCCCCATGATCCCGTCTACGAATCCCTTGAAGCCTCCCAGCCGGATCCAGTGGGTGCCGAAGTTCCGGGGCAGGCCCAGCCCGGCCTGGTACTCGTGCCGGTCCAGGGTGGGGCGGGCGTAGATCCGGGTGGTGAGCTCCCCCTCGTCCAGGAGCGCCTGGTACACCGGGAACATGTCCGGCGGCGTGTTGTCGTGGATCGTGGTGACCCCGAACTGGGCCAGATCGGCCAACGCCTCCCGGGCTTCGGCCAGCTGCTGGTCGAAGGGCTTGGGAGGAATCACCTGCCGGACCTGCGATGCCGCTTGGGGCGTGAGCCGTCCGGTGGGCTCGCCGTTTAGGCACTCCACCCCATCCCACGAGCAGTCCGCCTCGGCGGCTTCCAGCGCCAGGGCGTTGGCCAGGTATTCGGAGCGATCCCACCGGTTCAGGAGGACCGGATGGTCCGGAGTGATGTCGTCCACCATGGTCCGGTCCGGGCTGAAGGGCTCGAACTCCTCCTGGGCCTGGGCCCCGGCGTCACCCATCTCCCACGCTTCGTAGGCCCCCCAGTCGCCCCCGGTCATCCACGCTCCCGAAGGAAGGCGTTGGGCCGCCTCTCCCACCCGCTGGCGGAGCGACTCCTCGTCGGCTACGTCCAGGAGGTTGGCGCCCAGGAGGAGGGCACCGGCGGAGTTGAAGTGGGTGTGATTGTCGATGAATCCCGGTGATACGAAGCGGCCCTGGAGCTCCACAACCCGGGTGTCGGGGCCCTGGTGGCGGGCCACCTCCGCCTGGCTCCCCACCGCCACGATGCGGTTGCCCTGAATGGCCACGGCCTCCGCCGACGGGTTCTCCTGGTCGCCGGTCCAGACGGTGCCCCCGGTGAGGATCAGGTCGGCGCCGGCGTCCGGGGGAGGCTCGCAGGCCGCCAGGGCCAGGACCAGCGCCAGCACTGCGGCCAGCGTCGCCGTGGGGCCTCCCCGGCCGTCCGGTCCAGCGAGGCGGCTCTCGGCGCCTCCGGTGTCGTCCGTCCTTCTGATGTCGCTCCACTTCGGGATTCGCACGGATTCTCCTCGTATGCAGGGATCTCGGGTCGGACAGCGTTCCCCCGTCGGAGGCTCCGGCGGGGGGTCAGGGGACAAGCAGTCCCGACGTTTCAAAGGGAAACATGACGTTTCAAGTGGGAACAAGCAGGATGGTAGGGGTCCCGAGGCGGCCTTGCAAGGCTTCAGCGGCCGGGGTCGAGTCACACCATCCGGAGCATCCGGAGCTTCCGATGGGGCCGGCGTTCGTCCAGGTGCCGGAGGCCCAGGTTCCGGGCGATCCTTCGGGCTTCCTGGAACTCCTCCGCCGAGAGCGGTCGGTTGATCTCTGCGTAACGGTCCCCGCCCACCTTCCCTGCCGGGTGGTACTGGTCCATGAGGTTGACGTACGTGTCCGCTCCCAGCTCTCGGGCCACCCAGGAGAGGATCTGCTCGGTCTCGTCCAGCTGGCCGGGCATGACCAGGTGCCGCACGATGAGCCCCCGCTTGGCCAGGCCCTCGCCGTCGGTGACCAGCCCGCCCACCTGCCGGTGCATCTCCTTCACGGCGGCCCGGGCGAACTCGGGGTAGTCCTGGGCCTTCATGTAGGTCCGACTTCGTTCCGGCGTCCAGTACTTGAAGTCGGGCATGTAGATGTCCACCAGTCCCTCCATGAGCTGGAGGGCCTCCACCACGTCATAGGCGCTGGTGTTGTAGACCACGGGCAGCCGCAACCCCCTCCGGATGGCCAGGACCAGGGCCTCCACCACCTGGGGCACCACGTGTTCGGGTGTCACGAAGTTGATGTTGTGGCAGCCCCGGGTCTGGAGATCCAGCATCCGGTTCGCGATGCTCTCGGCGTCCTCGCCGGGCTCCTCCTGGGGGCGCACCCCCTGGCTGATGGAGAAGTTCTGGCAGAAGACACACCGGAGGTTGCAGTGGGAGAAGAAGATGGTGCCGGATCCGTTCCATCCCCTGAGGCAGTCCTCCTCCCCGAAGTGGGGGAAGGCGCTGCCCACCACCGCGTGGCGGCCGGTCTTGCACGCCGCCCACTTCCCTGCCATCCGGTTCACGCCGCACCGGCGGGGGCAGGCCCGGCAGTCCTCCAGCTCCTGGAGGGCCTCCTGGCGACGCCGGTCCAGTTCGGCGTCGCTCAGCTGGAGGTACGAGGGGCGGCAATGGGCGGGGGCGCCCGGGGCGGGAAGGTGGGGGCGAGCGGATGACATGAAGGGGCTCCTGCGCAAGCTACTCAGATTCCTGGGATTGACTCTACCCCGACGGTGGGTTCAGGAGCCGGTACTCCCGGCCCGCTCCGTCCCCCTTTCCCGCCGCCAGTGGTTGATCCGCTGCACCAGACTACCGGGCAGAAGGAGGTCGTCGGAGATGGACGCCAGCTCCTCGGCCTCCCGCCATTCTCGCTCCAGGAGGCGAAGTTCCCCCTCAAGGGCCCGTCGTTCGGTCTCCTCGTTGGCGGCCATTTCCAGGGCCAGCTGGAGCGCCGGATGGGCCGTGGCGATCCGGTGCGGCCGGGCGCCGGTCCACCCATGGCGGTGGGTCATGTACTTCATGTCCTGCAGCCTGGACGCCGCATCCCGAAGCACCGCCTCGGGCGAGCCCAGCCGCTGCAGCCGAGAGGCTGCCGTTCGGACCAGTGATGGGTGGGCGCCCGTTCGGTTGATCCTGGGGAGAAGCGCACGAAGAGCCCGGAGGGCCTCCCGATCGGTCAGCTCCAGCGGCTCGGCACCCCCTCGAGGCAGACGGACGCTCCAACCGTGGGGAGCCGGACCCGGAAGGAGGAGCGCGTGCGCCGCATCGGCCTCTCCCAGCGGAGGGCCGCCACCGCGCCGAAAGACCGGACGTCGAGCCCCGGAGCCGGACGCCGAGTCGCCAGTGGCGAGGATCCGGCGGAGCCATGTCGCCACGGCAGGCACCAGCCCTCCAGCCGCGCCGCCCCCGAAGCCCACCAGCGCTCGACGCCGGAATCGTCGCCACCGCTGGACCAGGCGCCGGCCGTACCGCCACGCGGCCAGCTCCGGGAGCTCGGCATCGCCGATGCGCACCAGCTCGGTGCCCCGGGGCAGGCGGCCCAGGGCCACGTGCCGGGAATGGGCTCCGATGGCGGCTGATCGGAAGAGTCGTTCCGCTTCTTCCAACGCCTCCCACCGGTCCAGGAGGGGGGCCAGGTTCCACCCTCGACAGTGGGTGCAGAGGGCCCAGAGGCGGCCCTTGGCGGGGTCGAAGGCCAGGCGGCGTCCCACCGGAAAGCTCGCCAGCGCCTCGTTGGCGCCCAGGGGCGAACCGCACGTAAGACAGGTGGAGTACACGGTGCGAAGGGGTCGGTCCCGCGCCCAACCGGGGTCCGGGCAGGAGCCGGGCTCACGAGTCGGTGCACCTCCGAAGCAGACCGCAGAGGTCCCGCCCCGACCCGGCCCACGACCATCCAAACCCCGAAGCAGCGGCCCGGGGTCCGGTGGATCAGTCTCCTCCTCCTCCCTCCATCCCCACCCCGGAGAGAGTGGCCTTCATGAGGTCACGATTCAGGCGGGCGATGTAGTCCACGCTGATCCCCTTGGGACACGCCACCTGACACGCCCCGTGGTTGGTGCAGTTCCCGAACCCTTCCTCGTCGTGGGTGGCCACCATCCCCATGGCCCGCTCCAGCCGTTCGGTCTGTCCCTGGGGCAGGTACGAGAGGTGGGCCGCCTTGGCCGCCGTGAAGAGCATGGCCGAGGCATTGGGACAGGCGGCCACGCACGCACCACAGCCGATGCAGGCCGCCGCGTCGAAAGCCCGGTCGGCGTCGGGCTTGGGCACCGGGACCGCGTGGGCGTCCGGCGCACTCCCGGTTCGGACCGAGATGTATCCCCCGGCCTCCACGATCCGATCGAAGGCGGCCCGGTCCACCACCAGGTCCTTCATGACCGGGAAGGCCTCGGCTCGCCAAGGCTCGATCCAGATCTCGTCGCCGTCGCTGAACGAACGCATGTGGAGCTGGCATGCGGTGATGAGGTCGTCGGGACCGTGGGCCACCCCGTTCACCATCATCCCGCACGACCCGCAGATTCCCTCCCGGCAGTCGTGTTCGAAGGCGATGGGCTCGCCCCCCTCCAGGGTGATGGTCTCGTTTACCATGTCCAGGAGGTCCAGAAAGGACATGGAGGGCGAAACGTCGTCAACCCGATGGGTTTCGAAGCGGCCCTGGTCACGGGGGCCGGACTGTCTCCAGACGTGCAGCGTCAGATTCATTATTTGTAGCTCCTCTGGGAGAGGGGCACGTATTCGAATGAGAGCTCCTCCCGATGCCGGACCGGCTCCTCGCCGACCCCCTTGAATTCCCAGACCGCGCCGTGGGCGAAGTTCTCGTCGTCGCGCTTGGCCTCGCCCTCGTCGGTGGTGTGCTCCTCGCGGTAATGGGCGCCGCAGGACTCGTCCCGGGTGAGGGCGTCCCAGCACATGACCTCGGCGAACTCCAGGAAGTCGGCCACCCGCCCTGCCTTCTCCAGCGACTGGTTCAGGTCCGCCCCGCTCCCGGGAACCCGGACCTCCTTCCAGTAGCGCTCCCGGAGCTCGGGGATCTTCTCCAGCGCCTCCTTCAGATCCGTTTCGTTGCGGGACATTCCGCAGTGGTTCCACATGAGTCGACCAAGTTCGATGTGGAAGGAGTCCACGCTCCGACTTCCATCCACCGCCAGGAGCCGCTCCTGCATCTCCGTGACTTCCCGTACCGCGTCCCGGGCCGCCGGGTGGTTCTCGTCGACTCCGCCCTGAGGGCCGTTCGCCAGGTAGTCGCCGATGGTGAGGGGGATCACGAAGTACCCATCGGCCAGACCCTGCATGAGGGCCGAGGCGCCCAGCCGGTTCGCTCCGTGGTCCGAGAAGTTGGCCTCGCCGATGGCGAAGAGCCCGGGGACGGTGGTCATGAGGTTGTAGTCCACCCAGAGGCCGCCCATGGTGTAGTGCGGGGCCGGGTAGATCCGCATGGGCACCTGGTAGGGGTCCTCCCCGGTGATCTTCGCGTACATCTGGAAGAGGTTCCCGTAGCGCTCCGACACCCCGTCCTTGCCCATCCGGTCGATGGCGTCCCGGAAGTCCAGGTAGACCCCGTTCTTGCGCGGCCCGACTCCGTGTCCCGCGTCCACCATCTCCTTGGCCCTGCGCGAGGCGATGTCCCGGGGCGTCAGGTTCCCGAAGGAGGGGTAGAGCCGCTCAAGGTAGTAATCCCGCTCGGCGTCGGGGATCTGGTGGGCCGGTCGGTCATCGCCGGCCTCCTTCGGGACCCAGATGCGTCCGTCGTTTCTGAGCGACTCGCTCATGAGGGTGAGCTTGGATTGGTACTCCCCGCTCTGGGGAATGCAGGTGGGGTGGATCTGGGTGAAGCAGGGGTTGGCGAAGCCGGCGCCCCGCTTGGTGGCCCGCCAGGTGGCGGTCACGTTGCATCCCTTGGCGTTGGTCGAGAGGAAGAAGACGTTGGAGTAGCCCCCCGTTCCCAGGACCACGGCGTCGGCCATGTGGGCTTCGATCTTCCC
>PWLA01000105.1 GCA_003559555.1 Gemmatimonadota bacterium
CGTGGGGCTTCCCGGCCCCAGGAAGAGGGCGGCAAAGGCCAGAGCGCCCAGCGTGGACCCCAGGAGTCCCCCGATGGCGCCTTCCACCGTCTTCTTGGGGCTCACCGACGGGATCAGCTTGCGTCGCCCCAGGTGCTTTCCCGAAAAGTAGGCTGCAGAGTCCCCGAGCCAGGTCACCACCAGCGGAAGCATGGCCAGGTAGGCGCCCGCCCATGCCATGGTACGACCCTCCACCCCGGGAAAGATCCGGAGAAGAAGGACGAGGGCCAGCGGGACCGCGGCGTATGCGACCCCCATGACGGTAATCCCCGCGGCCACCAGGGGAGCCCCCTCGGGCCCTCTCCGGAAGACCGCGGCGCCCAGTGCCGCAAGGGTCAGGCCCACCAGCAGCGCCACACCCCACGGTGCCCAGGCCTCCATGGTCCCCACCGCCTCGACGCTCAGAACCACAAGGACCGCCGCAGGACCCCCGAGCCACGGGAAGGGCTCCCACCCGCGCGCACGGGCCAGTCCATAGACCTCCAACGTTCCCAACAGCGCCAGGAGCGCCGCCACGACAGCCAGGGGAATCCCACCCACGTAGATGAGCGCCACTCCGACGGGGATACCCACGGCAGCCACGGCCACACGTCGAGTCAGATCGCTCACAGCCACCGTCCCATCTCCTTTCCGCTGTCAGCCCGCCGGAACCCGGCCGAACCGGCGCTCCCGGCGTTGGTAGTCCCGCACCGCGGCAAAGAAATCCAGCCGGGTGAAGTCGGGCCAGAGGACAGGGGAGATGTGGATCTCGGTGTAGGCCAGCTGCCAGAGCATGAAGTTGGAGAGGCGGAACTCCCCGCTGGTGCGAATCAGGAGATCCGGGTCCGGGAGGCCGCGGGTGTGCAGGAACCGCTCGAGAGTCGACCTGTCGATCGCATCGGGATCCAGAGCGCCCCGGACCACTTCGCCGGCCACGAGCCGAACTGCCCGGAGGATCTCCTCCCTTCCCGAATAGGAGATCATGAGGTTCAGGCGAAGCTTCGCGCCGCCGCGGGTCGCCTCCTCAATGGCCTCCACCGACGCGCGGGTCTCGTCATCCATCCTCGACAGGTCGCCAAGGACCCGGACTTCCACTCCCTTCTCCTGCAACTCCTCCCGCTCGCTCTCGGCATAGAGCTTCAGGAGTCCCATGAGGGCCATGATCTCCTCTTCGGGCCGCTGCCAGTTCTCGGTAGAGAAGGCGAACAGGGTGAGAATCCCCACCCCCGTCTCCATGGCGCCCTCGATGGCTTGCCGGACGGCCTTCATCCCTTCCCGATGGCCCGCCTGGCGAGGAAGGTCCCGGTCGCACGCCCACCGTCCGTTCCCGTCCATGATGATGGCGACATGGTGGGGAATGGGGCCGTCCAGGGGTGCGGAACCGTTCCGTTGGGTGGTCATACCTGCAAGGTGCCCGGAAATGGGAGGAAGTGTCAAAGGGGGCCGGCAAGGGCCGGGCTGCCAGCGCCCGGAGAAAACGCGACCCGGTTCAGGTCAGACCGTCATGATCTCCTTTTCCTTGCTTTCCATCATGGAGTCGATCTTGCCGATGTACTCGTCGGTCAACCGCTGGATCTCGTCCATGGCCCGACGACCCTCGTCGTCGGAGAGCTCTCCCTCCTTGACCCGCTCCTTGATCTCGTCGTTTCCCTCGCGACGAGCGTGACGGATGGACACCCGGCCCTCCTCGGCGTTCTTGCTCAGAAGGCGGACCATCTCTCTCCGCCGCTCCTCGTTCAGAGAAGGCACGGGAACCCGGATCACCGAACCGTCATTGGCAGGGTTCAGGCGCAGGTCCGCCTGCATGATTCCCTTCTCCACCTCGGCGATGAGCGACTTGTCATAGGGTTGGACCATCAGGAGCGATGGCTCGGGGGTCGAAACCGTGGCCACCTGATTCAGCGGCAGGCTCGACCCGTAGGCGTCCACCCGGACGGTGTCCAGGAGCGCCGGAGTGGCCTTCCCCGTGCGAATCGCGGAGAACTCCCGCCGGACGGCGTCCAGGGTGTCTTCCATCTTCTTTTCAACGTTCTTGATCGTGGGCATGGAACGTACCTGGTCAGGGCACCTCAGTCAGAGGCGCGGGGTTTCGGCATATCGAGTTCTAAGGAGTGGGAGCTGCCGCCGAGGAGCCATCAGGAAACCAGCGTCCCTATGGACCCGCCCCGGATGGCCTTTGCCACGGCTCCGGTTCGCGACAGATCCAGCACGATGATGGGCAACCCATTTTCCTTGCAGAGCGAGACCGCCGGAGCATCCATCACGCCCAGTTCCTTGGTCACCACCTCCTGGAAGGAGACGGTGGGCAGGAATTTGGCTTCCGGGTCCTTCTCCGGGTCGGCAGTGAAGACGCCGGGCACCTTCGTGGCCTTGATGATGACGTCCGAGTTCATCTCGATGGCCCGCAAGACGGCTGCCGTGTCGGTGGAGAAGTACGGGTTGCCCGTACCTCCCGCAAAGAGGACCACACGCCCCTTCTCCAGGTGGCGGAGCGCTCGGCGCCGGATGTAGGGCTCGGCCAACTCCTCCATCCGAATGGCCGTCATGACCCGGGTCTCGACGCCCTTCCGCTCCAGCATGTCCTGGATGGCCATGGCGTTGATGATGGTGGCCAACATGCCCATGTAGTCGGCATTCACCCGGTCCATCCCCCGCTGCGAGGCGATGGTTCCCCGGACGATGTTGCCGCCTCCCACCACGAGGCCCAGGGCCACCCCCATCTCGTGGACCCCCTTCACCTCTTCGGTGAGGCGATCCACCACCGGCGGGTCGATCCCAAAGCCCTTCTCTCCGGCGAGGGCCTCGCCGGAAATCTTCAGAAGCACCCGCTTGTATCTGAGTCCCTGCTCCTCAGTCATCCCCTCTCCCGTCCGGCGCGTAGTCAGCGCCCCGATCCTCCGGTCATTCACCGGAGGCGGGCCTCACCATGGGCCTGCAGGCGGTCAGTCGGATTCTCCCACCGCCAGGCGGGCAAAGCGCGCCACCTCGATCTTCTCTCCGGTTCGTGCGGAGATCTCGGTGACCAGCTCCTCCACCGTCTTCTCGGTATCCTTCACGAAAGGCTGCTTCAGGAGCGTGTTCTCCTCGAAGAACTTCCGCAACTTGCCCTCCACGATCTTCTCCTGGATGTGCTCGGGCTTGCCCTCCTCCCTCACCTGCTCCAGATAGACCTGCCGCTCCCGCTCCACGACGTCCTCGGGGATGTCGTCGACTCTCACCGCCAGCGGCGCTGTGGCCGCCACGTGCATGGCCAGGTCCCGAGCCAGCTCCTGCACATCGTCGGTGTTGGCCACAAAGTCGGTCTCGCAGTTCACCTCCACCAGCACACCGATACGGCCGCCGTGGTGAATATAGTGGCCCACCACCCCTTCGTGGGTCGCCTTCTCGGCGCGCTTGGCCGCCTTGGCGGCCCCCCGGCTCCGGAGGAAGTCGATGGCCGCCTCCATGTCGCCACCGCTCTCCTCGAGGGCCTTCTTGCAATCCAGCATCCCAGCCCCGGTGCGATCCCGAAGCTCCTTTACCTGACTGGCGCTCACGCTCATGGTGCTCGGCACCTCATTTTTCGTTTCGCTGGTGTTCATGAAAAGAGGCGGGAGCGCAGGTGGCGGAGGAGGGAGCTCAGCTCCCTCCCTGCCACCCACCGCCTACCGCCTCGGTGGTCCCCTGGTTCCCCGGCACTCCTGGCCGGGAGATCGGGCCTGCTGTGCTTCCGGAGGGCCTCCGGGGCCCGAGTCACCGCTTACCTGGGGCCCTACTCGTCGTCGTCCTCGTCCTCGCCCTCGGCCGCATCCGACTCGGCCGGAGCCTCCTTCTTGGCCTCGGCCTCCTTCTTGGCCTCGGCCTTCTGCTTCGTCTTCTTGGTCGGCTCCGACTCGGCCTCGGGAGCTGCCGAGGCTTCGGCCTCCTTCCCTTCCTGGGCCTGGCCCTTCTGGGTCTCGGCAGCGGCTTCGGCCTTGGCCCCATCGTCGTCCGGGGTGGCCTCGGGCTCGGCTTCCGCAGCCGCACCCTTCGCTTCCGTCTTCGCGTCGGCCTTCTCCTCCGGGGCCTCCTTCTCCTCACCCTTGTCCTCGCCCTTGATCTGGGCGATCACCTCGGGGCGGGGCTTCCTCTTTCGCCGGAGCCGGCGACGTGGAACGTCATCGGCTGCGGCCGCCTTCTCACCGGTCTCGGTGGAGTAGGTGGTGGCCTCGGCCTCGGCGGCCTGGCGCAGTTCCTCCTCGGGCACCTCCTGCCGGGCCGAGAGGACTGCGTTGGAGATGGCACGGGTGATGAGGGTCACCGACCGGATGGCATCGTCGTTCCCGGGGATGGGATAATCGATGAGATCCGGATCCGCATTGGTGTCGGCGATGGCGATCACCGGGATCTCCAGGCGATTCGCCTCCCGCACCGCGATGATCTCCCGCTTTGCATCCACCACGAAGATGGCGCCAGGCAGTCGGCTCATGTCCTTCACACCCGAGAAGTACTTCTCGAGCTTCAGCCGCTCCCGGTCCAGGAGGAGCTGTTCCTTCTTGGTGTAGAACTCGAAGGCGTTCTCCTCCTGCCCCCGCTCCAGCTCCTTGAGCCGCCGGATCTGCTGGCGGATGGTCTGAAAGTTGGTGAGCATCCCTCCCAGCCACCGCTCGGTCACATAGAAGGCACCGCAGCGCTCAGCTTCCTCTTCGATGATCCCGCGGAGCTGGGGCTTGGTGCACACGAACAGCACCCGGTTCCCCTTGAGGACGGTCTTTCGGGCCACGTCTTCCGCAGCCCGGAGACGATCCACTGTCTTCCGAAGATCGATGATGTGGATGCCGTTGCGCTCGGTGAAGATGTACTTGCGCATCTTCGGGTTCCAACGACGGGTCTGGTGCCCGAAGTGAACCCCGGCCTCCAGGAGTTGGTTGAGACCGACCTCTTGAGTCTGCTGCTGCTCCATACTGGACTGGGCCTCTGGAGTGGGTTAACGCTTGGAGAACTGGAAACGCTTACGCGCCTTGGGACGACCGGGCTTCTTGCGCTCGACCTTCCGGGAGTCCCGGGTGAGGAGACCATGCTTGCGGAAGAGAGGCCGGAGCTCCTCGTCCTCCTCCACGAGCGCCCGGGCTACGCCCAGGCGGATGGCGTCGGCCTGTCCGCTGATCCCTCCCCCGTTGACCCGAACGAAGACATCGAAGCGCCCATCGTACTCGGACACCTTCATGGCCTCGTCGGCCCGCTTGCGGTGGAAGAGCCGCGGAAAGTACTCCAGGAGGGAGCGGCCGTTGATGGACCACTCTCCCCGTCCCGGACTGAGCGTGACCCGGGCCACGCTGGACTTTCTGCGTCCGACGGCCTGTAGCTTCTTTGTGGATTCTTCGGTGGACTGCGCCATACCGTGTGTCGACTCCATTCAATGGCCCTTTCGGGCTTCCCTCAGATCTCCAGGGGACGCGGCTGTTGACCCTGGTGCGGGTGAGTATCTCCGGCATACACCTTCAGCTTCTTGCGCATCTGTCGTCCCAGGGCGTTCTTCGGCATCATCCCCTTCACCGCCAGTTCGATCACCTGTTCGGGGCGACGCGCCAGCAGGGTCTTGAAGGGAATGTGCTTCTCCTTGCCCATGTAGCCGGAATGGCGGAAGTAGGTCTTCTGATCCGCCTTGTTTCCGGTCAACCTGACCTGAGAGGCGTTCAGGACCACCACGAAGTCACCGGTGTCCAGGTGCGGAGTGTAGATGGGCTTGTGCTTGCCCCGAAGGATCCGGGCAATCTCAGTGCAGATTCGCCCCAGGGGCTTGCCTGCCGCATCCACGACCCACCACTGGCGGTCGATCTCGTTTGCTTTCGGTGTCAGGGTCTTCATTCTCGCTTCCGGTCGGTCTCGCTTCGAGTCGGCACGGATCGTACGCCGGACTCGACCATTCAAGGGCAGAGCATTCAAAGGTATTTCCGGACCCCGGGGGTGTCAACTGCCAGCGTGGAGGACTTCCTCCACGGAAAGCGGACCCTCCCCGGGAACGAGCTCGCTCCGGGCAGCCCTGGATCCTACTGATCGGAGACGTTCAGGGGCGGGTGGGGCCAGGAGGATCTCGGTTGGTGAGTTCGGAGCCGGCAGGTGAGCCCAGCGGCCATTGGTCAATCGGTGAAGGTATCCAGGAACCGAGAGCGGGAGGTGTGCCGGAGCCGCTTCAGCGCCCGTTCCTTGATCTGCCGAACCCGTTCCCGGGTCACGCCCAGGATCGACCCGATGTCTTCAAGCGTCATGGGCTCCTGGTCATCCAACCCGAAGTAGAGGCGGAGAATCTTCGCTTCCCGGGCCTCCAGGGTGGCCAGGGCCCGGTCCACGGTCTCCTTGAGGGCCTGCCTGTGCGCTTCGTCCTCCGGAAGGGGTGCGCTCCGATCGGGCAGGAAGTCCAGCAGGCGGGACTCGTCGTCCGCCGGGGAGGGCTGGTCCAGCGAGAGGTGGGACCGCGCGATGGCCAGGGTCGAGGCCACCTCCTCCCGGCCGAGGTCGAGATCCTGTGCCAGCTCATCTACTGTGGGCTCCCGGCCCAGCTCCTGCTGGAGCTCCGATGAGCGCCGACCGATCCGGTTCAGGGTGCCGGCCCGATTGAGCGGCACCCGGACGATCCGACTCTGCTCTGCCAGGGCCTGCAGTATGGCCTGCCGGATCCACCAGACGGCGTAGGAGATGAACTTGATCCCCTTGGTCTCGTCGAATCGGTGGGCCGCCCGGATCAACCCCACGTTCCCCTCGTTGATGAGGTCCACGAGCAGCA
>PWLA01000294.1 GCA_003559555.1 Gemmatimonadota bacterium
ACCAGGAGGGCGTGTACCCCGTGCTCCTCGCCGTCGACCTCGAGCTGGGCGAAGACCGTCGCCATCCGCCCGTGCAGCGCCGCGTTGCCCAACCAGTCCTTTCGGGCCCCTGGGTAGGGCGTCTGGATCTGGAACTCGCCCGAGTCCGGGAGATAGCGGGCCACCGTCTCCACCTCCCGGACGTTGGAGCCGTGGTTCCGTTCGGTCATGGCGAAGCAGCCCGGAAGCTCCAGGCTGGCCATGGGTTCCAGGTAGCGCTCGTGGTGGGGGCGGGTGCCGAGCTGAAGGATGCTGCCGCCGAAGAGCCCGAATTGCACGCCGAACTTCACCAGCACGCTCAGGTCCCCGTATGCCAGGGTCTCGAAAGTGACGATGGAGCCCGGCAGGTCGCCCTCGCCGCCGTAGGCCTCTGGGAGGGCGATCCGGCCCAGGCCCTCGTCGGCCAGCCGCTGGATCGCCTGGAGCACCCGCTCCCGGTACTCGGCGACGGGCAGGTTCCGGGGGATCTGCAGGTCGGGGTGGGCCAGGAACTCCAGGGCGCGGATGCGCCGGTGTGCGAAGGGCCCGTCCAGGTAGCGGGTGAGGGCCTCGATGTCGAAGGGGGCAGGGCGGCGGTCGGGCTCCGGGCCTGCTGCCTCCTTCTCTGGTGGGAAGAGGATCTCCCGGGTGGCTTCGCCGCTCAGGACGCCCAGGAGCTCCTCAAGCCCCTGGAGGCGGCGGAGGCCCTCGGCCGTCCCCCAGGCGCTGGCCCCGTCGGTGTGTCGGCGGGCCATGGCGATCCCGAGTCGGGCCAGGTCCCGACGCTCCTCCTCGGGGACGTCCTGCGCCTCGTCCCGGATCAGGTCCCTCAGACTGGCAAGGTCCCCGCCGCCGGGCGGAGCGTCGGGCTGCAGCCAGCTCTCGAGTGTGCGGCGGGCCTCGGCGTTCAGCTCGGGGGTGGTGTGGATGCGCGCGCAGATTTCCTCCATCTCGGCCGACGAGAGTATGCCGTCGGACCACGCAACGTAGATGAGTGGGAGGAAGGGGAGGACATCGGGATCGCCACGGGGGATGGGGAGAGGGCCGGTGGTCTCGGAGGTGGTGGTGGACATGGGGGCTCCTGGGGGGATGGCTGGCAGGCGGGGTTGGAGGGCGAAGCCGGGTCGAATCCGGATGGCCCGGGCGGTGCCGGCGTCGAGAACGAGGCGAGGGGCGCGGGCCCGCGTCAGCAGAATACTTTGCGCCGCCGCCGATTGTTTCCTGCGGCGGGCCGCCCGACCCGCCTCTGGCGGGTGCCTTCTGGCCCCCTGGCGCTCACAACGGTGGCCGCTCCCCTTGACCCCGGGAGTCGGGGCGGTCACCATGGGACCTTTCAGCGGATGCCCCCGGCGGTGGCCGCCCGTGGTGGCCGCTTCGGGGACCTCGCCCTTTTCGAGACCTTGAACGAGGATGTGCCGGCATGGCCGATGACGAGCGACCCCTGGTGGGGGTGATCATGGGCTCCCGCTCGGACTGGGAGACCATGGCGCATGGCGTAGAGACCCTGGAGGCCCTGGGTATCCCCCACGAGGTGCGGGTCGTGTCGGCCCATCGCACCCCCGAGCTCCTGTTCGAGTACTCGGGCGAGGCGGAGGAGCGCGGCCTCCAGGTGATCATTGCCGGGGCCGGTGGGGCCGCCCACCTGCCCGGAATGGTGGCCGCTCGTACCGTGCTTCCCGTCCTGGGGGTCCCGGTGCAGAGCCGCTCGCTCAACGGATTGGACTCGCTGCTTTCCATCGTCCAGATGCCCGGGGGGGTCCCGGTGGGGACCCTGGCCATCGGACGGGCGGGCGCCATCAACGCCGCCCTTCTGGCCGCGTCCATCCTCGGCGAGGCCCACCCGGAGATCCGGGAAGCGCTCCGGGGCTATCGGGAGGCCCGAACCGAGGCCGTGCTCCGGGATCCGGATCCCACGGTCCCGCCTGCGTGAGGGGGCGGTGGTGAAGGGGTCGGGTGCGGGGCTCCCCTCCTCGGGCCAAGGCCCTCTCGTGGCTGTGGTGGGAGGAGGTCAGCTGGGACGCATGCTGGCGCTGGCCGGCCTTCCCCTGGGACTTCGCTTTCGCTTTCTGGAGGCGAAGGCGGAGCCGCCGGTCCGGGATCTCGGGGCCGTGGTCCGGACCGCCTACGATGATCCCGAGGGGTTGGATGCCCTCGTCCATGGGGCGGCCGTGGTGACCTACGAGTTTGAGAACGTGCCGGTGGCCGCGGCCCGACGGCTGGCGGAGAGCACCCCTGTCTTCCCTCCTCCCCAGGCGCTGGAGATGGCCCAGGATCGCCTCACCGAGAAGGAGGGCTTTCGGTCCCTGGGGATCGGGACGGCGCCCTACCGGGCAGTGGGCACCCGCGAGGAGTTGGATGAGGCGGTGCGGGAGATCGGCCTCCCCGCCGTCCTGAAGACCCGCCGCATGGGGTACGATGGCAAGGGACAGGTGGTGCTGCGAGAATCCTCGGAACTGGACTCGGCCTGGGCGACCCTGGGAGGCCGACCACTGATCCTGGAGGGATTCGTGGACTTTCGCAGGGAGCTCTCCATCCTGGCCGTTCGGAGTCGGAGTGGGGAAACCGCCTTCTATCCGCTGGTCGAGAACGAACACATAGACGGGATTCTGGTGCGGTCCCGGGTTCCGGCGTCCCGGGACCCGGTGCTCGCCGCCGCTTCGCCCGAGTCCACCGGCGACGGCGGTGCGGATTCACCGCTTTCCAGTGCAACCTCACCGGTCCAGGCCGAGGCGGAGGGCATCGCCCGTCGGGTGCTGGATCACCTGTCCTACGTGGGGGTCCTCGCCATCGAGCTCTTCGAGGTCCCGGATCCGGAGCGGGGGACTCGACTGCTGGCCAACGAGATGGCGCCGCGGGTCCACAACTCGGGGCACTGGACCCAGGACGGCGCTTGGACCTCGCAGTTCGAGAATCACCTCCGGGCGGTGCTGGGACTTCCCCTGGGCGATACCGGGCTACGAGGCGAGGGTGCGGCGATGATCAACTTGCTGGGCACGCCACCGCCCCGGGAGGAGTTGGTTCGGGTGCCGGGGGCGCACCTGCATCTCTACGACAAGGAACCCCGGCCCGGGCGGAAGGTGGGCCACGTGAACGTGACCGTTGGGGGGGGAGTCGGACCCGGCGCCGGCGCGGTCCAGGGTGCCGATCCCATGGGTCTGGCGGAGCGGGTGCGGCGGGTGCGGGAACTGGTGGAAGGTCGGGGCGAGCGTCCGGAGTGAGGTGGGGTCGCGCTCTTCGCGAGGCACGCACGCTCCCCGGCGAGGCACGCACGCTCCCCGGATCCTACGCCGCGCAGGCGTCACAGCGGCCGTACAGGACGAACTCGTGGCTTTCCAGCTCAAAGCCTTCGGGGGTCACCGAACTCAGGTTCCCCGGGCAACCCTCCACCTCGTAGACCCGGTCGCACTTACGGCAGTGGAAGTGGTGGTGGTGCCCCTTGCCGGCGACCTCGTAACGGGGGGGGTCTCCGGGCAGCTCAACGGCCTCGATCCAGCCGTCCTCCTCCAGGGCCCGGAGGTTCCGGTAGACTGTGGCGATCCCCAGGCTCGTGACATCCTGGCGGGCCAGTTCCAGGAGTTCCTTCGGGCTCAGGGGATGGCCGGCTTCCTTGAGGGCGGTTCGGATGGCTCTGCGCTGTCGGGTGTCACGCTGCATATACGGGCTCCTCCGTCGATGGGATCACAGAGTGGTTCGGGTTCGATTCACCGGTCGGCCGACGCCGTCAGCGGGCTTCGGCGGCAGCCTTCGATGGCGCGCCCTGGCCTCGGGGTTGGCGCGCCTCCTCGGGGGCCGCGTCGGTGCAGGCAGGGCAGTGCACCGCCGCCTCCCGGCAATGCAGGCGTGAGTTCCAGACCAGACCTCCGGCCACCACCAGAGTGGCGAGCACGGTGGTCAGGTCCTCGGGGATGGGGTGGAACGCATGACCCAGCGAGAGGGTCCAGGCCACGAGGCCCGCCCCGATGAAGAGGAAGGGTGGCCACTGGCCGTGGGCGCGCATGGCCGATCCCAGCGCCGCAGCGGCGATGAGAACGGTGACGGCAAGGAGCGCCCATTCAGCAGTGGGACCCGGGACGATCGATGGTGCGAATACCACCAGAAAGGGGGTTGCCGCGCAGTGCACGGCACAGAGGAGAGGCGCGACAGTGGCCCAGCCCCATGGGTGTTGGAAGAGGCGTTTCATCGGAAAGTCCAGGGTTGCCCGCAAGTCGGCGTTGACCGCGAGCCAGGAATGTGCATGGAAGGGTGTGTCGATGTTGAGAACTGCTAACGATAAACCAATATCACTCCGACCCGGTGTCGGGTCAAGGATCCGTTCAGGGGGTGGAGGGTTACATGCGTCAGTGGGATGCCCTGAGGAAGGGTCGTCTTGGCGATTATCCGGCACCGCATCGCGGCCCCTTCCAGTCTGCGGCACGGGATGGTAACTTTCTACGAGGCTGGGGATTGTTCCAGTCTCCTTTCCCATGCGCTGCGGGCCCGACCTCTCTTGATGGTGGGGCCCCGGCTTTTTTTTCAGGCCCGCGGGAGGTTCTGCATGCTTGACGAGATCAAAGAACGGATCGAACAGGAAATAGAAGCGCTCTCCCACGAGCTGAACGTGGAGCTCCCCGAGCGGATCTCCACGGCAGTGGAGATGGGTGACCTGAAGGAGAATGCCGAGTACAAGTCGGCTCTCGAACGGCAGCAGTTTGTGCAGGTCCGGATCGAGCACCTCAGCATGCGCATGGCCGAACTTTCCCGAATCGATGTGAGTTCGATGCCGTCGGACCGTGTGGGCTTCGGTTCCAGGGTCACCATCCTGGACAAAGAGATGGATGAGGAACTCACCTTTACCCTGGTAGCCGGAGACTTCATGGACCTGGACGGTGGCCAGGTGAGTATGGCATCGCCCATCGGTCAGGGTCTGAAGGGAGCCAGGGAGGGAGAGGAGGTCACGATTCGGCTACCGGCGGGAGAGCGTACCTACGTCGTCCAGAAGCTGGAGACGCTACCCCAGCAGGTTGGCGCCACCGACTGAACAACGCCCAGCCCCGGCCCGCATCATGTCCCGCGCTTCAGGAGATCCCGGTGGCAGGGAGGGCGTAGGAGCAGCGGGGGCCGGGAATCACGGCCGTCTCGGCGAGCAGTCCAGTCCTTCTCTTCTGCGTCTCACGGGCGTGGTTCGGTCTTTCATGGAGGGAGGGCGCCGTCGCGCCGTCTTGAGGGGAGTCGACATGCAGTTGGGGGCTGGAGAGTTCGTGGCTCTCCTGGGGCCGTCGGGCTCGGGCAAGTCGACGCTGCTGAACCTGGTGAGTGGCATCGATACGCCCGACTCCGGTCAGGTTGAGGTGGACGGAGTCCGGCTTCACGAACTCTCCGAGCACGAGCGCACCCTGTTCCGCCGGGACCGGATCGGGTTCATCTTCCAGTTCTTCAATCTGGTTCCCACGTTGACGGTGGAGGAGAACCTCCTTCTGCCCCTGGAGCTGAAGGGCGAGGTGGGTGGAGCCGGGCGAGCCCGGGCACTGGAGCTGCTGGATCGAGTCGGGCTAGGGGACCGAGCGGGAGCCTGGCCAGACCGCCTGTCGGGGGGCGAGCAGCAGCGGATCGCCGTCGCCCGGGCGCTGGTCCATCGGCCCTCGCTGGTGCTGGCCGATGAGCCCACGGGAAATCTCGATCAGCAGACCGGGGCGGTGATCCTGGATCTTCTGGCGGAACTCCTTCGCGATTCAAAGACGACCCTACTGGCAGTCACTCATGCGCCGGAGGTCGCGGCTCGGATGGACCGGGTGCTCTCCCTTCGAGACGGCCGGATCCGAGACCACTCCGACGGTCTTGCCCGGCATCCCGGGAACCCTGCCGGGTGAGGTCCGTGGGACAAGGGCGCTCCCGGCTGCTGGTCCGATCGACTCGCCGCCACCTGACCCGGAACCCCTGGCACCTCTGCCTGTCGGTCCTGGGGGTCGCTCTGGGGGTGGCGGTAATGGTGGCCATGGACCTGGCCATCCAGTCGTCCCGGGAAGCGCTGAGGGTCTCCATGGAGACGGTGGCAGGGCGCGCCACCCATCAGGTCGTGGGAGGAGTTCCCGGCCTCGCCGACTCCCTCCCTGCCCGCCTTCGCATCGAAGGAGGAGTCCGGGAGGCGGCACCTGTGGTGGAAGGATTCGTCACCTCCCCACTCCTGCCGGATCGCCCCCTTCGCGTCCTGGGCATCGACCCTTTTTCCGAGGCTGCCTTCCGTCCCTGGCTGGGGGGTGACCCGGGCGGTGAAGTGGACGGCGTCGGACTCATGACTCGGGCCGGGGCCCTGCTCCTGAGCCGGGAGACGGCCGACGCTGCCGGGGTGGACGAGGGGGACCCCTTCCCCATTCGAGCTGATGGGGTCACGGGCAGCATGTTCGTTGCCGGGATTCTGGAGCCGGAGTCCCGGGCCAGCCGGGTGGGACTGCGGGACCTATTGGTGGTGGATATCGCCGAGGCACAGGACCGACTGGAGCGGGTCGGACGGTTGGACCGGGTGGACCTGATCCTCCCGTCGGGGTCGGCCGGTGAGTCCAAACTGGCCCGGATCCAGGAACTCCTGCCGGCCCATGCCCGGGTGCAGGCTACGGGTACGGAGGAGGCCTCCCTGCAGGAGATGATCCGCGCCTTCGACCTGAACCTGACGGCGTTGAGTCTCCTGGCTCTCATCTTCGGGGTGTTCCTCATCTACAACACGATGACCTTCTCCGTAGTGCGTCGTCGCCGGAC
>PWLA01000295.1 GCA_003559555.1 Gemmatimonadota bacterium
GACGGAGCACCTCCAGGGCCAATCGCGTCTTGCCGCTTCCCCCGGCTCCGGTGAGGGTCAGAAGCCGGGATTCGTCCAGGAGAGCGGACACCTCCTCCAGCTCCCGCTCGCGTCCGATGAACCGGGTGAGTCCGGCCACCCGGGCAGCCGAGCGAAACGGAGCCCAGGCCCCCACACCGGGAGCCGCATCTTCGTTCGGGGTCCGTGTCATGGGACGCGCTGCACCCGGGGATGGGGACGGGAGGTCCGAGACGGAGAGTGCTTGAGCCCCCCACAAATATACACCCATCACCGGCAAACGAGGATGGCGCCCGGAGCCCACGTCGCCGCGTATGGGGTGAGCGGCACGAACCATTCGGGCACGGTGGCCGCCGCCCTTGAGCCCCCTTCGGGAAGCCCCAGGGAGGTGGTCCGCTACGTGGCCCCGAAAGGTCGGTCAGCGACCGGGTCCTGCCACCCGGATCTGCCCCCGAACCTCGCCGGGCGGGACCTGGGAGGTGTGGACGTTCACGTAGGCCTCATCGGCGTGGAACAGGTCCAGGAGGTCCTCCAGGGTCTCCCCGTCCAACGGACCCACGAGGTCGTCGGCGGTGATCGTCCCCGTGGCCAGAATCCCGTTGGATCTTCCTTCGATCAACTGGGCCGGTGGCTCTTCCGGGTAGAGCCACACTACCGGCGGACCGTTCTCACCCCGCGGTCCCTCGTGGATGTGGGCCTGGGTGACATTCTCGATGTTCGCCACGATGAGCCGGTAATCGATGGCGTCTCCGGCCCGGTTGAGCTGGAACCGGGCGAGGCCCCGGGCGTCGGTATCCACCGGGGGTACCTCCTCGTCGCCGGTGAGGGGAGCGACGAAGTTCCGGGCCGCCGGATGCTGAGCCGCGTTCGCGTGGCTCGTCAGAGGACTCAGGGCGTCAGCTTCCACGGCCGACGGCGAGGCAGCCTCCTCGGAGCAGCCGAGGGCTACCAGCGGTAGGAGAGCGAGAGTGCCGAACCAAAGCAGGGTACGCATGGCAAACCTCCGATTCAGGAGCGAAACGGGGGACCGCTGGCGTTGACGCCGCCGATCCCGAGAACCCACCGGGCCGTCCGGTCCACCCGGGAGGGTATCAGACGATACGTACAATAAAATGCTCTGGCGACGATGTAAATGCACTCAAAGCAATGCTATTACGTCGAAGCGTCGTGTATATCAGGATTATTGCGAAGAATGATTGTTCAACCCGAGGGTCCGACCCGCCGGCCATGCCGTCTCGAACCGGGCCCGCGGCAGCTGGATCTCCGGCAGAGGGTTTTCGCGAGCGCTCAGGACAACGGGCCACGTTCTCGAGGCCGGGCTGAGGCCCGCCGCACGTCCGAGCCTGCTTACCTGAGCTCCTCGATCCCCAGTTCGGCCCACAGCCCTCCGAAGTCGTAGCGCTGGGCCGAAGGCTTGCTGCCCTCCATCTCTTCCATGGACCGGAGGAGTGCCGCCACGTCGCGGCGCCCCTTCGCCGTCTTCACGGCCTCCCGGGCGGTGCGACCGTCCAGCGCGGGAAGGGGCTCATCGGGCCACGTGCTGTAGTGGCGCCCCAGGACCTTCTGGACGAGCTGCGCCTCGACCTCGGAGGGGATGTCGTTCTCGGAGCGGCGGGCGCTTCCGCGGCCACCCGTCTGCCGGGCCTCGTCCACTGCCTGCCACGGATCCTGGGCCGTGTCCAACCGATGGACCAGGTGCTCACCAGCCAGCTCCTGGAGCAGCGCCTTGCCCCGGGCGAGACGCTCGTCCGACATGCACTCGAGCGTCAGCTTCTCGCCCTCCAGACGAATGCCGCCCAGGATCCGCCGCTCCTCGTCGTCGATCGTCCGGGACCAGGTGAAGGAGCCGTCGGCCGGATTCTCGTCCAGGTCGGGTGCGCGGGCCAGGGCGTCCCGCACCGCCCGGGGGTCCGTCATGCGGAAGTGGGCTCGCCCAAAGGACACCGGCTCGCCGTCGAAGGTGGAGAGCTCCGGTATCCCGCTTGCGAACAGGTCGGAGGCCGCGGGGCCGACCTCGCCGCGCGCCTTCTCAGTCCGCTTGGGATGACCGCAGCACTTCTTGAACTTCCGGCCGCTCCCGCAGGGACACGGGTCGTTGCGTCCGACCCGGGGGCGCTGGGTCTCGGCAGGCCCGGGCCTGGAGAAGAACCCTCCCGGATCCCCGAACTCGTCCGCCAACCGGTGGGCTTCGGCCAGGAGGGCGGCCCGGCCGCCGCCCACGGACTCGACTCCCCGTTCGATGAGCCATCGGCAGGCGCCGCGCACCATACGCAGCGCGGAGAGGCGATCCTCCCTCTCCTCCCGGGCCTTCCGACTCCGGGGCTCCGGCTCGCCGTGATGGATCTCCATCGCCTCGGCTTCCACCTCCGCAAGAACCTCGAAGAGGTCGTCGAGCTCATCTTCGTCCCGGTAGCGGCCAAGGATCTCGTGCTGGATCATGGTCACGGCCACCGCAGTTGCGGGGCAGACCGGGACCCCGGGCCCCGCGGACCAGGTCACGCCGCAGCAGTCGCACCGGTCCTCCGGCCCGTCGGTGGCCCCGGCGTCGGCCAGGATCTCCTCCAGAGGGCGAAGGGGAATGGCCTTCCGCTCACGGGAGAGGTTCTCCTGGCGGGCGACCACCGCCACCGCCGGCCACGCGGGAGCCATGGCGCCGATCCTGGGCTCGGGTCGGTAGCGCAACCGCCAGTCCTGTTCGTGCAATGGCTCCGGCCCGTCTCCGGCATGCAGGTCCCGGATGGCGTCCTCCAGCTCCACCCGCTGCCAGGGCTCGGCCCGCTGGAGCGCGTCGTAGAGGAGCGGAATCGCCTCGGTCCGGCCATGCTCCTGGATCGCTAAGGCCACGGCATCCAGGCACTCTGCATCATGGGACAGCGCTTCGTTGAGAACCTCGTAGGCGTCCTCGTGCTCGATCCACCCGAGGGCGCCGTACGCCCAGATCCGAAGGATCGGATCAGGGTCGGCAGCCAGGTCCTTCAGCGCCGGAAGCGCCTCCGGGCCGATCTTGGCCAGCGCCTCGGCCGCTGCCAGCGGGAAGGGATAGCTTCCCCGTGCACCCTTCCGAATCGTCTCCGCCAGGGAAGGCACCACTGCGGGATCGCCCAGCTCTCCCAGCAACACGATGGGCCAGAGGGGCGTCAGGAGGGCTTCCTCGTCGAGGTCCTCGTCCTCATCGAACCCGTCCTCCTCGTCGACGGGGAGGGCCTGTTCCAACGCCCGGTCCAGCGCCGCCAGGAGCGGCTCCATCGCCTCGTCCCCCCGATCCAGGAGAAGCTCCATGAGGTGGACCGGCATCTCGTAGACGTGCTGGATGAGAAGCTCGGCGAGGGTGGCGGAGTCGGTTCGCGGGTGTGACATCTTACGGCCCTGGTGGGTGGGAAGGTCGGCGCCCCAAAGAGGAGTGCGCCGAGGAGTGCGCCGCCCGGCGGACGAGGACCACCTCGACGCTCCTCGAAGATGAAGCCGACCCTCCCGGGGATCAAGGCGGGGTGGGCGCGGGCTCCTGATAGCTGGTCATCCCGTCCCGCATTGTGTGGCTGAGGGCGCGTGGATTCCCCCACGGCATCCCCGTCAGAAGACCACTCCGAACTCCATGAACGTCCCCGAGCGACCCGACTGGAAGCGGTGTTCGAGGGTCCCGCGCAGCGTCCAGCGTGTTCCCGGAAAATGCGTGTTCACATACGGAATGAAGGCGGCGTCCGCACGACCCCGATCCTCAAGGCGACCGCCGACGGCGAGGAAGCGGTTGTAGAAGTACTCCCCTTCGAGGGAGCCTCGCCCGAAGGTGGTGCCCTGCTCCCGCGTGAAGCCGGCGGCCGCGGTCCAGTGAAGGGGGCCGTACCACCCCGTGCGCAGGCCGCCGAGCATGAGCCGATCGTTGCGCCCGATGAAGGCGTGCATGCCCCACGAATCGAGGCCCTCGCGGAGGAACGATTCGAAGAAGACCCCCTTGGGCCGGAGCTCAAGCTCGTTGCTGGCCTCTTCACGCGCCTCGCTGGTGAGAGGCAGCGAGATCTCACCGGGAACCGACACCGACGCGAAGCTGGACCACTCCTGCCGGCCGTCTCCCACCGGGGTGATCCATCCCGCCCGTAGCGTGGGAGCCCGTCCGGAGAGCGAGAATGAGCGGAGACTGCGGATCCGGTCGGTCCGTCCGCCCTCCCCGGCGAGCCCCGCAGAGAAGTAGCCGGGTTCGTTGACCCCGATCCGGCGGGAGATGTCGACCTGCTCGACCTGGCGGAACTGCCCGACCTGGAGCTCCAGCCGACCCCACTCGCCGGTGAGGAAGAGGTCTTCGAAGCGACCCGAGCGGTCCCGCCGGCTGCCGTCCGCACGAAGCTCGCTGCTCAGGGGCCGCCACTCGACGAAGTACGAGAGCCAGGGCGCGACGATCTTCCCTCCGGAGATGACCTCCACCCGGTTCACATACGACTGTACGCTCCGCTCCATCTCGGGCGTCGCCTCGGGAATGTCGACCCGGGCACTCGCCCACACCGCGAGCGGGATCGTGCGCTCTCCCTCCCGGTCGGGCATCTCGTAGTTTCGCCGGACGAAGGCCTCCCCCGCCTCGTTCAGCTTGGGAGGGGAGAGGTGGCAGGCCGAGCAGGGCAGATCGAACATCCGCGCGAACTGCGGAATGTGGTGGGCCGCTTCCGCGAGGCTCATGCGCTCGGCCCCCTCGTCCGGGGGCGTGGTGACTCCGGGCGCGGCGCCCTCGGCGTCGGTCGGAGATGTGGGCGCTCCCGGGACCGCGCCAAGGAGAAGCACCACGAGCAGAGCGAGGAGCCCGCCTGCCAGGAGGCGGATGCGACCGGGGAGGACGGACGACGGCGCGGGGCTGGGAGAGGTCGTGCCTCGTGGGGACGTGGACGAGCGTGAGGTCGTGGGCGAGCGTGAGGTCGTGGACATTGTAGGAGCCAGGTTGGGGCAGCGGGCTCAACGCGACGAAGTTAGTCGCGCCTAATTCTCATGTTAGGCGAACCTAACTCCCCGTCCGCACCCTCCGCAAGTCCCTGGGAGGGGGGAGCCTGTCGACCTGCCAACAAAGGAACCCGCGACGTCGCCCCCCACGACACCGGACCGGGAAGGTCCCGGTAGCGCTTCATCCCGCGCCCTCCCGCCTCGCCCGGGCGTCAGGGTCGTCGTCCATCACGGCCACGATGTCGTCGCTTCGGCCCTGCAGGGCCGGCTGCTCCTTCGGAATCCCCGCCCGCTCCAGGAGGTCGTGCATGAACCGCATCTGCGCCTCGGCCCTTGCTCCCAAACGGCCACGCCTCTACTCTCGCTGGCCGGTGCTGGACCCTCAAAAGGCCGTTGAAGAAGCGAAACCCCTCAAAGATGAGCGCGCTCGAGCGCATGGGATTCACCCGGTCGCCCAGGGAAGCCGGTTGAGGCGAGCGAAGGACCAAACGAGGGAGAGAACGCCGTGATCAAGCGCATCTGGAGGGGATGGACGACGCCCGAGAACGCGGAGCGCTACGAAACGCTCCTCCGCGAGGAGGTCTTCAAGGAGATCAGCTCCCGGGAGATCGAGGGATACCGGGGAATCGAGCTCCTCCGGAGAGAGCACCACGGCGAGGTGGAGTTCATGACGATCATGACCTTCGTCTCCCTCGACGCGGTACAGGAGTTCGCTGGCGACGCCTTTGAGGAGGCCTATGTTCCCCCCGCGGCGCGGGCGGTTCTGAGTCGCTTCGAGGCACGCTCCCGGCACTACGAGGTGCTCGCCGCTGGTTCTACGGAATAGTCCCTCCGCCGCTCCGATCGCCCTGGGCCCATGACCTTCTACCGCCGCACTGATCTCGATGACCTCGATCCGGGGGACGGCTCCGTGAATGTATCCGGTCGGGCCTCCCGGCTCTTCGAGCATCTGGGGCGAATCGCCCGTGCGGCCAGTGTTCGTCCCACCGGCGAGACCGCCGTTACCCCCATCGGCTGCCGGCGCCGCCCCGGGCGCAAGCCATGCAAAGGTCGGATCCGCGTTCGCAGGCTCGACGTACCCTCCACCGTGCAGTGGGAGTGTCCCCACTGCGGGGACTCCGGTGAAATCATCAACGTACGCGGCTCAGAATGGGACCTCGGCGCGGCCCGGGTCCCTTTGCCGGAGGACGAGGAGGGTCAGCAGGAGGTCAAGGTCCGGATCACGGAGCAACAGTACGGGCTGCTCAGCGCACTTCCGCTCCTGATGGAACCGGAGTCGGAGTGGATCGTGGCGAAAGCAGAGCCCGCAACCCACGGAGACGTGCGACTGACCGGTCCACTGGACTTCTGGGAGCTCCTGGTTTGGGAGCTGGCGGCTGCGGCCAACCACGAAGAGAGTCGAACCCGGCAGCGGCGACTCAACGAACTTTGCCGGCAACTCGGCAATGCCGTGGAGGCGCAGACGGGTTTTCGGGTGTAGCCCCTGTTGGGTCAGGTGGAGTGGAGGCTGGAGGGCCGCTCGTGAACGATCCGGCCCTCCCTTGCGACCAGGAGAACCGCGCCGGGCACCCGCGACGACATCGTCTCACCGATGCACTGGGGCATCGCTTTCGACACTCCTCCTGCCCTGAACACCGCAAGACCCCGTCCCGGTGGTCCCCGCCCTTCTTCAACGGCCTTCTACGGAGTGGTCGGCTTCGGAGAGTGACGCGGACGCCCGCC
>PWLA01000350.1 GCA_003559555.1 Gemmatimonadota bacterium
CCGGAGTCGTGTGGATCGCGGTTCGCACCATGATCCGGCTCCGTGACCCGTCCCACGACCCCGAGACGATTCAGTGGGGCCTTCAGGCCCTGCTCTTCTGGGGAGTGATGGCGCTCACCCTGGGGGTGCTGGGCACGATCGTTGGGCTGGTGATCATGGCCGAGGCGGTGGTGATGGCCGGCAGCGTCGAGGCCCCCCTGGTCTGGGGAGGCGTCTCCGTCTCGCTGGTGAGCCTGCTCTTCGGCGTTCTCATCTTCCTCCTTTCGGCCCTCGTCTGGTTCGGCTTGCGGCAGTGGACAGGGGCCAGATCGGGAGCGACGAGGGAGGCCCCGGCCGGGTAGTTCGAGGGTGGTCTGGGGCGTGGTCTCCGCTTCGGGCCTTGCCCTTCTCGGGCTCCTCCTTCTTGGCATGGAAGTGCGTGACCTGGCCCTCAGCCGCACGTAAGATCGGATCGAGGGTCGAACCGAGGATGTGCGCCCTGGTGCTGCGCTGCCCCTTCCATCCAAGGAAGAGTTCGTCGGCGCGCGCTTCCCTCAGGACCCACAGGGTGGTGTTCGCCGCATTTTCCGATCAGCCATCCTGGATGGCCGCCACCGCGGCCGTGGCCACGATTGCCATGACCCCGTTCGTCAGGCTCTGGGCCTTGCTCGATTCTTCCGTCCCGTAGTGGTTGATGCCAACCAGAAGGAGTCGTCCAAACAGGCCGAAGCCGATGATCAGCACACGACCGTCCAGAAACGGCACGGGGTCGACCAGGTATTGGCCGAAGCCGACCATGTAGAAGGCGCTGGCGAACATGAGGCCGGTCCCCCAGGCCGGGCCGCGCGGACCATTTGCCACCCGAGCCGGCGCGCCTCAATTTGACTCACGGTTCAGCCCTCTCTCCGGGGGCCCGCCACGAGCTCTCTCTCGCCACTGAATCCGGAGTTCAACATGAGCATTTCCTCTCGGCTATACGGGGCTGACCGCGCGGTGCCGCGCCCGCTTCTCCTCGCTCCCGTCCTCACGGTTCTCGGCCTCCTCCTGTGGGCTCCGGCGATTCAGGCGGACGGGCCGGCCCCAAGGGTGAACGGTCCGGCCCACATCGCGAACGCCGGGATCACCCGCGCCCTGCCCGCCGACACCCTTCAGATCCGGATCACGCCCCAGCGGCTGGAGCTCCCCCACGGGGGTGAAGGACAACTCCGGGTGGAGGCGGTGGGACCGGACGGGACCACGCCCCTGGAAGGCACCTTCGTCTGGTACGCCAAGAACCAGGAGGTGGCATCGGTGGGCGCCGGAGGCCAGGTGCAGGCCCGCTCGGCCGGGCGGACGCAGGTGACCGTGGTGGCCGAGGGACAGGTGGCGCTGGCGGTGGTGGAGGTGCAGTCGCCCACGCCGAGCCGCCTCGACATGACCCTCCCGGTGGACGCGCTGGCAGCGGGGACCAGCGCTCCTCTCCGGGTGCAGGGGTGGGGCGCCGACGAATCCCCGGTGGCGCCCGCCGACCTCCGGTTCGACTCCTCCGACCGGGAGGTGGCCTGGGTGGATCCCGATGGGCGGGTCCACGGGGTGTCGCCGGGGGAGGCCCGCATCGAAGCCCGCTCCGGCGAGGCCGCGGCGGCTCTCACGGTTCAGGTCACGGCGAGCCCGGAGATGGAGTTGGCCCTGGAGCCCGGCCAGGCGTCGGCGCGGACGGGTGACGTGGTCCGGTTCCAGCTCCACGGCCAGTACCCGGATGGAGGGGAGCAGACCCAACTTCACCCTGCCTGGAGTGTGGACCGGCCCGGTGCGTCGGTGGAGGAGGAGGGAGGGGAAGGGGTCTTCGTGGCAGAGGAGCCGGGCCGGTACCGGGTCACCGCCATCCTGGGCGATGCCGCGACCCGGAGCGCCTTCATCGAGGTGGAGCCCCGGGAGCAGCCGGCCGCCCTGGAGCTCCGGGGGCGCGGGATCCTGGACGGTCACCACTCCGGCGACATGTGGGTCTTCGAGGGGGCCGACGGACGGGACTACGTCTACATCGGCACCTTCCAGCACGACTGGATGAAGGTCTTCGACGTGACCGATCCCGCTCAGCCCATCCTGACTGACTCGCTCCGGATGGATGCCCGGCGGATCAACGACGTGAAGGTGAGCCGGGACGGTCGCGTCGCCGTGGCCACCCGTGAAGGGGCCTCGGACCGGCGCAACGGGATCGTGATCCTGGACACCAGCGAGCCTGCCAGTCCCCGGATCTTCTCGGAGTACACCGAGACGGTGGCCGGCGGCGTTCACAACGTCTGGATCGAGGGGGACCTGGTCTACGCCTGCCACAACGGGACCTCCGAGATGCACATCATCGACATCTCCGATCCCGAGAATCCCCGGGAGGTCGGCCGCTGGGGGCTGGACCGGGAGCGCAAGACCCTCCACGACGCCATCGTCCAGGACGGCTACGCTTACCTCTCGTACTGGGACGACGGACTGATCACGCTGGACGTGGGCGCCGGGACCCACGGGGGTACGCCCACCGAGCCTGCCTTCGTGAGCCAGTTCACCTATCCCCAGGGTCACACCCATACGGCGTGGCGGCATGGCCGCTACCTCTTCGTGGGCGACGAGATCTTCCCCATGGACTGGGACCCCACCGGCCCCATCGAGGCCCGGGGCTACATTCACGTGCTGGACATGATCGATCCGGAGAACCCGGTGGAGGTGGCCCGCTACGAAGTCCCCGAGGCCGGCGTGCACAACTTCTGGGCCGAGGGGGATCTCCTCTACGTGGGCTACTACCAGGCCGGGATCCGGGTGGTGGACATCTCGGGAGAGCTCCGGGGTGATCTCTACCGCCAGGGCCGGGAGCTGGCCGCCCTCCGGACCGCCGACGAGCACACCATGGCCCCCAACTGGCCCATGACCTGGGGGGCCCAGCCCTTCAAAGGCCACCTCTTCTCGTCGGACCTCAACTCGGGGCTCTGGATCACCCGCCTGGAGCTGGGTCCGCAGGTGGTGTTCTGACGTGAGCACATGGGGCCGTTTCGGGTGGCCTCGCGCCAGGCCGCGTCGCGCCGGGCCGCCGTAGCCTCCCGCCGGGCCGCCGTAGCCTCCCGCCAGGCCTCAGCGGTCGCCCAGCATCCAGCGGTCGAAGAAGTCGTCCATGGCCTCGAAGGTGCGAACCCAGCGGTCGTGGACCAGAAAGGAGTGCACCTCGTCTGGAAAGACGATGAGCTCGTAGGGCACGTCGTGGGCGCCCTTCTCGCCGGACTCGAGTGGGGGAGCTTTGGACGGAGCATCGGCGTGCGGAAAACGGGGAGGCTTCGCATGGGCGAATCTCGGGAAGGAACGTACGTGGACCAGTGGCCGAGGCAGAGTACCGAGTTTCCCCCTCACCGGTCAAACGGCGTTACCAGAGGTCGCTCGAGGGCGTCCATCTCCCCGATCCGACCTCTTGGGATGTCGATGGATTCTCGCACCGGGTGCGGCCCCTTATCTTTCACCTGGTCCGCATGGGCGGTCGGGCTTTCGGGCCGGCAGGGGCGGATCTGCCTGTCGACCGTCCACGTGACCCGCGACCAGCTCCCCGTCCGTCCGGATCACCCGGCCTCCATGTACCGACACGCTCCATGTACCGACACGCAAGAGCCCTCCTCTACGGCCTCGGCGGCGCCATCGGCGTCTCCCTCCTCGTGGGGCTTCCCACCGACCTCATCCCGAACCCCTGGTTCGTGCGGATGCTCGAAGCCCGGGCGCAGGACTACGTCTTTCTGGCCGTCGCCGCCGTCCTCGGAGGGGCCCTCGCCGCTACGTACGCGCTACCCGCGGCCTGTCCCCGCTACGAGGGACGGTTCGCCGCGGGCGGGGTTCTGACGGCGCTGGCGGTGGGGTGTCCGATCTGCAACAAGCTGGTGGTGCTGGCCCTGGGGACCAGTGGTGCCATGACCTGGTTCGAACCGGTCCAGCCGCTCCTGGCGCTGGCAGCCATCGCGCTCTTCGCCGTGGCTCTGGTTTCCCGGGTCCAGGCAGTGCGAGCGGCGGCCCTGGCGTCGGAGGAGTCGGTGGCGTAGCCGGGTTCGCCGTAATCGGGAGGCCGTTGAAGACGTGCAGCGCGCCGCCGTTGGGAGGGTCAGGGGGCCGGATCGTAGGCCGCATCAACGGCCGCCCTCGAGAAAGAGCAGGCGGGGCGCCGGATCGTTCCAGGCCAGGACCATCCGGTCCTCCCACGCCGTCATCCGGGCCGGCCGGGGGAGCCGGACCGAGTGGAGGTAGTCGCCGGAGGCCAGGTCATAGATGTCCACGAGCCGCCCGGCGTCGTCGCCCTCGCCCCGGAACCGGACCAGGATCCGCCCGTCCGCGACGACCACGTCACCAGCCGAGAAGCTGGGTTCGGCCAGTCGGGTGATGGTGCCGACCTGCTCCCCGTCCTCCTGGCGCTGGACGTGGGTCTCGGGGAAGGGAACCCACTCCGGGTAACGGACCCGCTCGCCAAGCACCTCCACCCCGTCGAGTCGGAAGAGACCGTCTCCAGTGCTGAAGGCATAGACCCACTGATCGTCCAGCCCCGCTCCACGTCCATAGCCCTGGAAGGCAAGGCTCGAGGCGGCGCCTGCATCCCGCAGCCGGATCCGGGGCCCGGTCTCCACTCGCCCGTCCAGGTCCACCGCCACCGGCTGCAAGCGGTCGCCCAGAGTCATGCCGAAGAACCGATCTCCGGAGGCGTTCACCGCCATGGTGTGGATCACCGCGTCCAGGTTCTGCAGCGACACCTCCTCAACCATCCGGCCGTCGGGCCCGAACCCGGTGATCCGGTGGTTGCCCATGTCCAGAACCCAGACCCGGTCGTGGGTGTCCACGGCCAGCGTCCTGGGGTTCAGCAACTCGCCCGGGCCTCCCCCGGCCCGCCCTGCGTACCACTGAAGCTCGCCGTCCCAATCGAAGTGGGCCACCCGGCTGCCAATCCGGTCCAGGACCCAGAGCCCCCGGGAGGAGGCCATCATGTCGTTGGTGCTGAACAGGAGCGTATCCTCCGCGGCCATCTCCACGAAGGCCAGGGTGTCCCACGACGCCGGCTCGATCTGCCGGTCCGGTCTGGGCTCCTGGGCTCCGTCGATGTCACCGAGACAGCCTGCAAGTACTCCGGGGCTCATCAGGAGCACCAGGATCAGCGCCGTCCCGGCGGTCCGGAGCTCCGGATCCCGGGCCCGCCGACGCTCCCTCCCCCGCAGGTACCACACGCCACCCAGAAAGAGGAGCATCACCACCGGAAGTTGCATGGCGGTTCGTTCCTCGGTCCGGATCATCTGGCCCGAGCCGTCCCGGTCAGTCTGAACCGTCCGCACGGCGAAGGGCGTGCGCAGAATCGTGGACGTTCGCTCCGCCGGCGGGCCCACGGCGGCGGTCCGGGCGTGATCGGCGGTGGTGTGGGACCACAGCGTCGGACCCCACACGCCCCCTGCCAGGGCCGCAATCCAGACCCCGCCCCAGAGCCACCGGAGGCGGGTCTGCGACCAGCCCTCGGGCAGGGAAGGGGGGCGCCGAAGGAGCTCTGCGCCAACCACGGCCCACACGGTCAGGACGGCGAAGGTCAGAAACCAGGTCAGTGATTCCATGGAGCGATCTCCCGGGGTTGAGGGTCTGTGGGCACCGGCTGCCCGGAGGACGTCAGCGCCTGCAAGGTGCTTGCGGCGTCGTCGAGTCCTGGACCGGGTCCGGTGGCGGTGAAGGTGGTGGCCAGAAGTGGGCGGCCGGCCGCGTCCAGGAGCAGGAGGGCCGGCGTGCCCTGGGCTCCTGATCGGAGGAGAGCTCGCCCGGCTCGTCGGCTCTCGTCGTCGCCCAGTGTGGGGAGAGACTCCAGGAGGGACCCGGCGGGACCTCCCACCCCGGCCCCTCCCCGGCCCAGAAGGCCTTCGGAGCTCGAATCCACCGTGGCGAGGTGGAGGGTCAGTTCGCCAGTCTCCAGCGCGTGTGTACGGGCGCCCAACCACTCTCTCAGGGCCGCTCTGCGATCCGGACAGTCGCCGGCCTGGACCACCACGACGGCAGCGGCCCCTTTCGTGTCCGTGACTCGAAGAGGTGCGTCCGCCGCGGCTTGGTGCCACCGCCAGGCGGAGGTGAGGAGGAGGGCGGTCAGGAGGCAGATCCCGGCAATCCGAACCGCCGCCTCCACCCCCGGGGGGGCGAAGGGGCGGTCGGTCTGCGCAGGGTCCCGGGTCGAGGACCGGGCGTCGGTCTTCCGAGTGGGTTTCATGGTCTCTTGAGGTTGACGAGTGGAAGGAGGCGAGTCGGCCTCCGCGACGCTCAGACGGGGTCCTCGCCCACGCCGCCGTCTTCCTGCCAGTAGTCGTAACTCGTGGTGCATCCGCGCCAGAACATGATCCAGGCGCAGTCCTGGTGCTCTTTACAGAGGATCTCCCCGGGGCCGCCGCACTCGGCAGCCGCGATCCGGGAGTCGGGGGCGCCGAGCAGCGCCACCGTTCCAGCCAGAATCAGTGCGGGAAGGGTCAGTCGTTTCAGCATGGGTCTCTCCTTGTTCGTTGACGTGTGGACGCTGGGTCCCGGAAGGATCGCCCGGCCCTCTCTACCGACGTTCGGAACGAAAGACAGCGTCCGTCATCTCCCGTCCTCCGCTTCGCCGGCTCCGGTACCCAAGCCTCGCGGGGGATCGGAGGCCCTTCCATGTCTGAATGGGACGGATCTGCGGGGCC
>PWLA01000275.1 GCA_003559555.1 Gemmatimonadota bacterium
CGGACGAGGTGATCCAGGAGGTGGAGCGAAGCCGCCTGAGAGGGCGGGGCGGCGCCGGCTTCCCCACGGGCCGCAAGTTCCGCACGGTGGCCGAAGCCGAGGTGGCCGACGGAAGCGGCCAGCGCTACGTGGTGGACAACTTCGACGAGGGCGACGCCGGGTCGTACCAGGACAAGGAGCTGGTGGAGCGGGATCCCCACACCCACCTGGAGGGCCTCCTCCTGGCCGCCTACGCCTGCGGGGCCTCCGAAGCGTACATCTACGTTCGCTACGAGTACCCCCGGGCCCTCCGAATCCTGAACCGGGCGGTGGAGGAGGCCCGGGAGGCCGGCCTCGTGGGCGAAAACATCCTGGGCACGGACTTCTCGTGCCGGATCCATGTGGTGAAGGGCCAGGGCGCCTACATCTGCGGCGAGGAGACCAGTCTCCTGCGCTCGCTGGAGGGCGTGCCGGCATTGGTGAGCTTCAAGCCTCCCTTCCCAGCCCAGAAAGGACTCTGGGGACGTCCCACGGCGGTGAACAACACCGAGACGCTCCACAACCTCCCGTGGATCATCGAGCACGGGGGCGAGGCCTACGCCGAGCTGGGTCATGAGAACTCCCGGGGCACCAAGGCGGTGAGCCTGAACACCAACGTCAAGCGCCCGGGGCTCTACGAAGTGGAACTGGGCATCACCCTCCGGGAGCTGATCTTCGATCTGGCCGGGGGGATGGCCGACGGCAAACGCTTCAAGGGCGTGCAGGTGGGCGGGCCGCTGGGGGGAATCCTCCCGGAATCGGCACTGGACACCCCCCTGGACTTCGAGGCGCTGGAGGAGGTTGACGGAATCCTGGGCCACGCCGGGGTGGTGGTGTACTCGGAGGACGAGGACCTGGTGGAGATCTGCCGGGGCCTCATGAAGTTCTGTGCGGTGGAGAGCTGCGGGAAGTGCTTCCCTTGCCGGATCGGCGCCGTCCGGGGCACCGAGCTCTTCGACCAGATGATGGACCCCGACAAGGGAGGAGTGACCCGGGAGCGGATGGAACTCCTGGAGGACCTCTGCGAGACCATGAAGTTCGGCTCGCTCTGCGCCCTTGGCGCCATGGCCCCCCTCCCCATCGAGACCCTAATTCGCTACTTCCCCGAGGAGCTGGATCGACACCGGGTCCGGGAGAAGGGCGGCGACTTGCAGCAGGAGGCTGGATGATGATCGCCCGCGCCGATGGAGCCAGGAGCAACGGAAGCCGGAGCAACGGCGCCGAGCCGGAGGCGGGTCCCCCCGTGTCGGCCACCATCAACGGCAAGGAGGTGACCGTCCCCGAGGGCACCTCCATCCTGACGGCGCTGCGCCGGACCGGAGCCGACGTACCCACCCTCTGCTATTCGGATCAGATGAAGCCCTTCGGGGCGTGTCGCACCTGCCTGGTGGAGGTGGAAGGGCGGAAAAAGCCCGTAGCCTCGTGCCACACTGCGGTGGCCGAGGGCGCGACCTACCGGACCCATTCCCCCTTCCTGACCCGGCTCCGGAAGAATATCACCGAGCTCATCGTCTCGGATCACCCGCTGGAATGCCTCGACTGCACGGCCAACGGCCGCTGCGACCTGCAGGACCTGGCCATGGACGTGGGCCTCCGGACCCCTCGCTACGAGGACCCCCGGACCCACAATCCGCCCATGGACAACTCCCACCCCTTCATCAAGCTGGAGATGGACAAGTGCATCGGCTGCGCCCTGTGCGTGCGGGCGTGCGACGAGGTGCAGGGGTCCTTCATCCTTGCCATGGAGGGCCGGGGCTACGACACCCGGGTCATCGCCGGCAACGACACCGGCTTCGAGGAAGCGCTCTGCGTGAGCTGCGGCCAGTGCGTGTCGGTCTGCCCGGTGGCGGCGCTGGAGGAGCCGGGCACCCGCGAGCACGGGCTCCCGGATACCCAGGTCACCACCACCTGCTCCTACTGCGGGGTGGGTTGCTCGCTGAACGTGAACGTGAAGGACGGTCGGGTGGTGAACATCGAGCCCAATCCCGAGGGCTCGGCCAACCAGGGGCACGCCTGCGTGAAGGGGCGCTTCGCCCACCAGTTCGCCCACTCCGATGACCGGCTCACCTCGCCCCTCATCCGCAACGCGGACGGCTCCTTCCGGGAAGCCTCGTGGGATGAGGCACTGGATCTGGTGACCCGGAAGTTCACCGAGATCCGGGACGAGCACGGCCCCGAGGCCTACGCCAGCATCAGCTCGTCCAGGTGCACCAACGAGGAGAACTTCCTCATGCAGAAGTTCGCCCGGGTGGTCATGGGGACCAACTCCATCGACAACTGCTCCCGGGTCTGCCACTCGCCCTCGGCCTACGGCCTGGGACAGGCGTTGGGCACCGGCGCGGGCACCAACCCCTTCGAGGACGTCTTCCACTCGGACCTGATCATGCTGGTGGGCGCCAACCCCACCGAGGCCCACCCGGTCTTCGGTTCGCGGATCAAGCAAGCGGTCCTCCAGGGGTGCAAGCTGGTGGTCTTCGACCCCCGCAACATCGAGCTGGCCCAGCTGGCCGATCTCCACGTCCCCCTCCGGCCGGGCTCCAACGTGGCGGTGGTGAACGCCATGCAGCACGTGCTCATCGACGAGGGCTACGTGGACGAGGAGTTCGTCGCCCGCCACGCCATGGGG
This sequence comes from Gemmatimonadota bacterium, assembly GCA_003559555.1. Lineage (GTDB taxonomy): Bacteria > Gemmatimonadota > Gemmatimonadetes > Longimicrobiales > Gaopeijiaceae > PWLA01. Next base: position 2,645 of record PWLA01000275.1, read on the forward strand.
CTGGAAGAGGTGCGCCGGGAAGTGGCCGAATGCACCCCGGAGTGGGCCGCCGAGATCGCCGGGGTGGACCCGGAGCTGATTCGCCGGGCAGCCCGCATGTACGGCGAGGCCGAGGCGGCCCAGTTCCTCTGGGGCCTGGGGGTCACCGAGGCCGGGCACGGCTCCAACACCGTCTTCGGGATGATCAACATGGCGGTGATGACGGGCAACATCGGGCGGCCCGGCGCCGGCACCAGCCCCATCCGGGGGCAGAACAACGTGCAGGGCGCCTCGGACGTGGGCGCTTTGCCCGACGTCTTCAGCGACTACCGCCCCGTCACCGACGAGGCGGCTCGCGAAGCGCACCGGGCGGTCTGGGGCGTAGAGCCCCCCACCAACAAGGGACTCCGGATTCCCGACATGTTCGACGCAGCCCACGCCGGCACCCTCAAGTGCATGTACGTGCTGGCCGAGGACGTGGCCCAGTCGGACCCCAACACGACCCACGTGGAGGGGGCGCTGGAGGCACTGGATTTCCTGGTGGTCCAGGAGATCTTCATGAACCCCACCGCCGAGTTCGCCGACGTGGTTCTGCCCGGCACCACCTTCCTGGAGAAGGACGGTACCTTCGTGAACAGCGATCGGCGGATCCAGCGGGTGCGCCAGGTGATCGACCCGCTCCCGGGCACCAAGGTGGACGGCGACATCGTGAACACCATCGCCCGCCGCATGGGGGTGGACCTGGGGGCCGACGACGGTCCCGGAACCCCGGTGAACGCCGGCAAGGTGATGGACGAGATCGCGGCCCTGTCGCCCAAGTGGGGCGGGGTGAACTACCAGCGCCTCGAGGAGAAGGGCTTCCTGCAGTGGCCCTGCTGGGATGAGGAGCACCCGGGCACACCGGTGGTCCACGCCGGGGGCGAGACACTCCGGCCCGACGGGAAGGCACGCCTGACGCCCACCCCGTGGCAGGAGCCCGGCGAGCTCCCCGACGAGGAGGATCCGGTGATGCTCACCACCGGCCGGCAGCTCTTCCACTACAACGTGGGGACCATGACCCGTCGCACTGACATCGTGAAGCTGGATCTGGCCAAGGAGGAGACCCTCCGGATCCATCCCCGAGATGCTCGCCAGATGGGAATCGAGGACGGAGAGATGGTGGAAGTGGTCAGCCGCCGCGGCCGGGTGAAGGTCCGGGCCGAGTTGACGAAAGCCACGAATCGGGGCACCGTCTTCATGACCTTCCACTTCCCCGAATCCCGTACGAACCTGCTCATCGGAGACGCGTGCGACGAGTATACCGGGTGCCCGGAGTACAAGGTCTGCGCGGTGCGGATCGAGAAGGTACCGGAGGAGGCTCCCCGGTCCGACGATGCCTCCGGTGAGGAGGTTGCCCCGGCACCGGCCCTGGCCGGAGGCGCAGCGGAGACCGGTCCCTCGGGCCCGGAGGAGTAGGGCCGGACCAGACACGGCCCTCGCATCCGATACGGGACGGCTTGCCGACTCAGGTGTAGGCGGACCGGAGACGCTCCTTCCCTTCCCATCACACACACCCACATCACGGAACCCTGAATGCTGACCGACATCCAGATCGCTCAGGCCGCCGAGTTGCGCCCCATCACCGAGATCGCCGCCACTCTGGGTCTCGAACCCTCCGACATTCTGCCCTACGGACAGACCAAGGCAAAGGTGCCGCTGGAGATCATCCGGCAGCGGTCCAACTCACAGGGAAAGCTGGTTCTGGTCACCGGGGTCACCCCCACCCCTGCCGGCGAGGGGAAGTCCACGGTTTCAGTGGGGCTGTCCGATGCCCTCACTCTCCGGGACCGGAACCCGGTCCTCTGCCTCAGGGAGCCCAGCCTGGGTCCGGTCTTCGGGATCAAGGGGGGCGCGGCCGGCGGGGGATACTCGCAGGTGGTGCCCATGGACGAGATCAACCTCCACTTCACCGGTGACTTTCACGCCATCAGCTCGGCCCACGGCCTGCTGGCGGCCATGATGGACAACCACCTGTACCGCCCCAACGACCTGGAGATCGATCCCCGCCGGGTCACCTTCAGGCGTGCGGTGGACATGAACGACCGGGCTCTCCGCTCGGTGGTCGTGGGCCTGGGAGGCCGGACCGGTGGCACCCCGCGGCAGGACGGCTTCCAGATCACCGCGGCATCGGAGGTCATGGCCATCTTCTGTCTGGCCGACGGGATCCCGGACCTGGAGGAGCGTCTGGGCCGGATGGTGGTGGCCTATACCTCCGACGGCAGCCCCATCCGGGCCTCGGACCTGAACGCCCAGGGGGCCATGACCCTCCTGCTGAAGGACGCCATTGCTCCCAACCTGGTGCAGACGCTGGCCGGCACTCCGGCCTTCATCCACGGGGGCCCCTTCGCCAATATCGCCCACGGCTGCAACTCCCTGCTGGCCACCCGGGCGGGCATGGCTCTGGGCGACGTCACCGTCACCGAGGCGGGCTTCGGCGCCGATCTTGGAGCCGAGAAGTTCTGCAACATCAAGTGCCGCCTGGGCGAGATCGCCCCCGACGCCGTGGTGATTGCCGCCACGGTGCGGGCCATGAAGATGAATGCGGGAATCGCCAGGAGCGACCTGGGAACCGAGAACGTGGCTGCTGTGGAGGAGGGCTTTCCGAACCTGGCCCGCCACGTCGACAACGTCCGGAAGCTGGGGTTGGAGCCGGTGGTGGCCATCAACCGCTTCCCTCAGGACACCGAGGCAGAGATCCAGGCCATGGTGGCGGCGTGCGAAGGGATCGACGCCATAGCGGTCCCCGCCGATCCCTACACCCAGACGGGCACCGGCTGCCTGGAGCTGGCCGACGCCGTCTGGGACGTCCTGGAGCGGGGCGAGGCCGATTTCCAGCCCCTCTATCCCGACCACATGCCCCTGCGCGACAAGATCGAGACGGTGGCCCGGGAGATCTACCGGGCCGACGGGGTCGACTTCCTCCTGGAGGCCCGCGAACAGCTCGCTGAATGCGAAGCCATGGGAATGGGAGCGGCGCCGGTGTGCATGGCCAAGACCCAGTTCTCCTTCTCCGACGACCCGAAGCTGGTGGGAGCTCCCACGGACTTCCGGATCACCGTCCGGGAGGTGACGCCCTCGGCAGGTGCCGGGTTCGTGGTGGCCAAGACCGGCGACGTGATGACCATGCCCGGGCTGCCCCTCCGTCCCGCCGCCGAGGAGATGCGGGTAAAGGGCGACGGCACTATCCTTGGACTGGCCTGAGGCTCAAACCGCCCTTGAAGGCCGTGCGAGCGTTCCTGCCCATGGAGGCCACCCCTTGCGACGAATCAGCCTGGTCTGGCTCCTGGTCTTCGCCCTGGTCTGGACTGTTCTGGCCGCTCCCCGCTTCGATGCCTGGGTAGCCGGAGGTCTGGCGGTCCTCCTGGGGACCGCTCTGCATACCGGGCTGGGCGGCCGCCAGGGAGCCCGGATCAGCCTGCGGGGATTGTTGGGCTTCGCCCCCTTTTTCGTGAACCAGTCGGTCCGGGGAGGGATTGACGTGGCCTTCAGGGCGCTCCACCCCGCCCGTCCCCTGGATCCGGGCTTCATCCGCTACCGCATCGGACTTCCGGCGGGCCCGGCCCGGATTTTCTTCGTCAACTGCATCTCACTGCTCCCCGGCACCTTCAGCGCCCAGTTCCACGACCGGGAGCTCCGGGTCCACCTTCTCACCGACGACGCCGAGGGTGCCCGGAAGCTGGAGACGTTGGAGGAGAAGGTGGCCCGGCTCTTCGGGGTGCGGCTGGACTCGTCGGCTCCGGGCGGCCACCCGCCGTCCAGCTCGTCTCCGGGCGACGACGCCCCATCGGTGTCCCGGACACTCCCCGGCGAGGAGGACCACCATGGATGACTTCCTGATCGTGGTGGCCGCCTTTCTCATCGTGAATGTGGGGGCGGGCCTGATTCGGGTGGCCCGGGGACCCTCGCCGGCGGACCGGATGCTGGCAGCCCAGCTCTTCGGCACCACGGGCGTGGCCATCCTCCTGGTGCTGGCCCAGGCGACCGACTCGCCGGAGCTGCGGGACGTGGCCCTGGTCTTCGCGCTGCTGGCAGTGGTGGTCTCGGTGGCCTTCGTGAAGCGGGGCTGGGTGCGGACCGCGGCGTCATTGGGGGACGAGGGGGAAAGCCCCGATCCTGATGACGGCGGCCGCCCCACCCGAGAGGAGGAGCTATGACGGGCGGTCTCCTGGAGCTGGCCACCGGCGGGCTCGTACTGGCCGGCGCCTTCTTCTTTCTGGCGGGGACGGCGGGACTCCTGCGGTTTCCCGATGTCTACTGCCGGCTGCACGCCCTCACCAAGGCCGACAACCTGGGGCTGGGGCTCATCGCCCTGGGACTGGCCCTCCAGGCTCCGGACTGGGCAGCCCGGCTCCAGATCCTCCTCATCTGGCTCCTGGCCCTGGCCGCCGCGGCCACGGTCTGCCACATCCTGGCCCGGAGCTCCCTCGAGCAGGGGGTCCCGGCCGCCGGCGTGGATACGGAGGTCCCGTCGTGAGCTGGACCCACTGGCTCCTGGACTCGGTGCTGGTCCTTCTTCTCCTGGGACTTGCCATCCGGATCCTGACCACCCGGGATCTCTTCGAGGCCACCGTCCTGTTCGTGGCCTACGGCCTCACCCTTGCGCTGGTCTGGGTACGGGTGGGGGCACCGGACCTGGCGCTGGCCGAGGCCGCCCTGGGGGCAGGGGTGACCGGTGCACTCTTTCTGAACGCCTACAAGCGTCTGGCCCGCCGGGTGGGGTGGGAAGGCCAGGGCTCCCCCAGCGATGGGGACGCGGGGGAGCTTGACCCATCGCTGAAGCCGGGAGGAGACCCATGAGCCGGAACGCCCCCGGGACGGATGCGCCGGCCCTGGATCACCTTCCCCCGGACCCCCTCCTCCACGACGACGGAACCCGCGACGGGCCAGGCTGGCTCAGGGCGACCCTGGCCCTGGTGGCGGCGGCCGGAGCTGCGACGGTGGCCTGGCTACTGGTGAGCGCCCCGGCCCGAGCCCCCCTTCTCCCGGCCCTGGTCGCCGAGCACCTGGAGCAGAGCGGGGTTTCGAATCCCGTCACCGCCGTCCTCCTGAACTTCCGGAGCTACGACACCCTGCTGGAGATCGGGGTCCTGGTGGTGGCCATGGTGGCGGTCTGGTCCATGGACCGGGGAACCCGCCAACTCGCACGTGAAGAAGACGATGTCACGGACCCGGTGCTGGAGGCGCTCTCGCGGCTGGTGGTGCCGCTGGCCGGGGTGACGGCGGTCTACCTGACCTGGGCCGGATCCCACAGCACGGGCGGCGCCTTTCAGGCCGGGGCCCTCCTGGCGGGTGGTGGCGTGCTCCTGGCCGCCGCCGGTTTCCTGCGTCCTCCCACCGCCGCGTGGGGTCCCGTCCGGGCCCTGGTGGCCATGGGCGTGTACGTCTTCGTGGGGGTGGGGATCGGGGTGATTCCCTGGACCGGGCACCTCCTGGCGTACCCCGAAGGCTGGGCGTATCCACTGATTCTGGGGGTGGAGGCCGTCCTCACCGTCTCCATCGCCGTGGTGCTGGTGGAGCTCTTCGTTGATGTGCCCGCGGTCCCCGATCCCGATCCGAAGCTCGAGCGGCTGGATCCCACCGGCGACCCCCTGGGCCGACTCCTGGACCCCCGGGGTGGGCTGACGGAAGACGACGACGGAGGGGCCCGGTGACGCCCCTGGCCCTCTACACCGCCGCCGGGGTGGGCCTGTTCGCGGTGGGCCTCTGGGGCGTGGTGGCCCGGGGACACCTCTTCTGGAAGGTTCTGGGGATCAACGTCATGGGAGGCGGGATCTTCCTGATCCTCCTGGCCGCCCCGCCCCGGCTGGATCCGGCGCAGGCCGATCCGGTGCCCCAGGCCATGGTCCTCACCGGGATCGTGGTGGCGGTGGCGGCCACGGCCGTGGCGCTGGGGATGGCCCTCCGGGTGGCCGCCCGCACCGGACTACCCTTCCTGGAGGAGGACGCCGGCGACCCGGGCTCCGGGGGAGGCGCGGACGAGCGAGGTCGGGAGTGATTCTCGACCCGGTCCACTGGACCACCCTGGCTGTCATGGGTCCGCTCCTGGCGGGGCTCCTGGCCATGGAGGGACGACCGCGGGCCATCCGGCTGGGGCTCGTCCTGGGTATGGGCGCCAGCGTCTCGGCCACCGCCGGGCTCTGGACCACGGTGGTTCGGGAGGGCCCCCTCCGCCATCCCCTGGGAGGCTGGGGCATGCCCCTGGGTATCGAACTGTATGCCGACGGCCTCTCGGTTCTGATGCTGGCCATGACCGCCCTGGTGGGCTCGGCGGTGAGCCTGTATGCCACCGCCTATTTCGGCGACATCTCCCAGCGGCGGGTTCGCGACTCGCCGGCGGGCCGGGGTGCTCGCTTCTTCGCACCCCTCTGGCTCCTCCTCTGGGGGTCCCTGAACGGGATCTACCTCTCCGGCGACATCTTCAACCTGTACGTTCTCCTTGAGATCATGGGCCTTTCGGCCGCCGCCATGGTGACACTGGCGGTGACCTCGAAGGCCACGGTGGCGGGAATGCGGTACCTGGTCATCTCGCTGGTGGGCTCCATGTTCTTTCTGCTGGGGGTGGCCCTCCTCTACACGGTGGGAGGTACCCTCTCACTGGAACGGTTGGCCCAACTGGAGCTTTCCGGACCCCTTCCGGCAGTGGCGCTGGCCCTCATGACGGTGGGGATGGCGGCCAAGACGGCGCTCTTCCCCATCCATGGATGGCTTCCGCCGGCCCACGCGGCGGCGCCGGCACCTGCGAGCGCCATCCTCTCGGCCCTGGTGGTGAAGGGCTCCTTCTACATCATGCTCCGCCTCTGGGTGCATGTCTTCGGAGGCGGGGCCCGGGAGGGCCTCCTGGTGCTGGGGATCCTGGGGGCAACGGCGGTGATCTGGGGGTCGATCATGGCCCTCCGGCAACTCAGCCTCAAGCGGCTCATCGCCTACTCCACCGTGGCGCAACTGGGCTATCTCTTCGTCATGTTCCCCCTCCTCTTTCCGGCCGGGGGCGGGTGGAGCCCCGACGCCTGGTCCGGAGGCCTCTACCACGCCCTCTCCCACGCGGTGGCCAAGGCGGCCATGTTTCTTGCGGCCGGGAGCATGACCTACGCCGTGGCCCGGGACGACATCCGGGCCATTTCGGGGATCGCGCATCGGCTTCCCATGACCTTTCTCGCCTTCGGATTGGGCGGCCTCAGCCTGGCGGGGATCCCACCTTCCGGAGGGTTCGTGGCAAAGTGGCTCCTCCTCCGCTCGGCGGTGGAGCAGGGGGGATGGGGATGGGCCGTGCTGATCACCGTGGGCGGGCTGCTGACCCTGGCCTACGTCCTCATGGTCCTTCGATACGCGGTGGATCAAACGGAGGAGCCTCCGGAGTTCCGGGACGTGCCCCGGCGGATGGAGTGGGCGGCCATGGGGCTGGCCATCGCGGCCCTACTCCTGGGGATCCGAGCCACCGAGACCCTGTCGCTCCTCGAGGCCGGGGGGATCGTCCCGTGGAGGTGAGTGCGCCATGACCCCGGTTCTGGACTGGGAGATCCTCCCCCTCCTGGTGGTCCTGAGCTCCTTCGTGCCCGGGGTGTGGATCATGTTCCTCCAGGAGGAGCAGAAGGGCCTCCGTACCACCCTGAACATGGTCGGGGCGGTGGCCAAGGTGCTCCTGGTGGGCCTGATGCTGCAGGGGGTGGGGGCCGGGGCCGCCTACGAATGGCGCCTGCAGGTTCTGCCGGGGCTGGAGCTCTCCCTCATCGGAGACGCCCTGGCCCTCCTCTTCGTGACCCTCTCGGCGGTCCTCTGGCTCGTCACCACGGTCTACGCCATCGGCTACCTGGAGGACTCGCCGAACCGGACGCGCTTCTTTTCCTTCTTCAGCCTCTGCGTGACGGCCACCACGGGGCTGGCCATGGCCGGGGACCTCTTCACCTTCGTCATCTTCTACGAGGCCCTCACGTGGGCCACCTACCCCCTGGTGGTCCATCGGGGCACCCCGGAGGCCATTCAGGCCGGACGGCTCTACCTGATCTACACCCTCACCGCCGGGGCCGCACTGGTCCTGGGCGCCGTCTGGTTTCAGGTGGAGGCAGGGACGGTGGCCTTCGCTCCTGGCGGTGTGCTGGACATGGCTGCGGTGGAGGGGGCACCCGTCCGGTACTTCAGCCTCTTCCTCGTGCTCCTGGCCGGCGTGTCGGTGAAGGCGGCGTTCTTTCCGGTCCACGGCTGGCTCCCCATCGCAATGGTGGCCCCCGCTCCCGTGAGCGCCCTCCTCCACGCGGTGGCGGTGGTAAAGGCCGGGGCCTTCGGCGTGACCCGCCTCCTGCACTCCCTCTTCGGGATCGAGGTGGCGTGGGAGATGGGGGCCGCCGGGATGGTCGCGGGGCTCGCGGCCTTCACTATCATCTACGGCTCCATCCGTGCGCTGGCCCAGGACGACCTGAAGCGCCTCCTGGCCTTCAGCACGGTGAGCCAACTCTCCTACATCGCCCTGGGCGTGGCCTTCCTGACTCCCATGGCCCAGGCCGGCGGGCTCGTCCACCTGGTGCACCAGGGGATCATGAAGATCACCCTCTTCTTCTGTGCCGGAGTCCTGGCCCAGACCCTCGAGGTGAAGAAGGTGAGCCAGATGGCAGGAGTGGCCCGTCGACTTCCCCTCACCATGCTGGCCTTCTCGGTGGCGGCGCTGGGCATGATCGGGATCCCTCCGGTGGCCGGATTTCTCTCCAAGTGGTACCTGGGTGTGGGCGCGCTCGACGCCGGCGCCCCCTGGGTCATCCCGGTCCTGCTGGCCAGCAGCCTCCTGAACGCGGCGTACTTCCTGCCGGTGATCCGCACCGCCTACTTCGACGAACCTGACCCCGATAGATGGACGGACCGGGGACACAGTCGTCGGTTCGAGGCCGACTGGCGCCTGGTGGTACCGACCGTGATCACGGCGCTTCTGGCCCTGCTCAGCGGGCTCTTCGGCGGAATCCCCTGGAGTCCGCTGGGGTGGGCCGAGCTCATCGTCGACCGGAGGATCCTCTGATGGCGGCGGCCGAGCTGCTCCTGGCGCTGGCCCTGGGAGCTCCGGTGCTCCTGATCCTGGGCTGGCCCCTCGTCCGGCTCCGCCCCTGGACGGTTCGGCTGGCCCCCTGGGGCGCCGCCCCGGCTCTCCTCCTGGCCCTGGTCTACCTGGCCGACCCGAGCATCGCTCCGGCGGTGGAGGCTCCGGGGGTGTTCCTGGGACTCCAGCTCTCGCTGGACCCACTGGGTGGGGCGCTTCTCCTCCTCACCGCGCTCCTGTGGGTGGCCGCCGGAGCCTACGCATGGTGGTACCACCACGACGATCCCGCTCGGGACCGCTTCTTCGGCCTCTTCCTGCTCACCATGGCAGGGAACCTGGGGCTGGTCCTGGCCGGCGACGTCCTCACCTTCTACCTCTCCTTCGCCGCCATGACCTTCGCCGCCTATGGACTGGTGGTGCACCGGCAGGACGACGAGGCGCTGAGGGCCGGCCGGGTCTACATCATCATGGCGCTGGTGGGGGAGGTGGCCATCCTCTTCGGCCTCTTCGCGCTGGGAGCCGCCGGCGGGGGTCTGCTGGCCTTCGGTCCCGAGCTGGCCGAGGCCTGGTCCCGGCTGGCCGGCGAGCCGGGGGTCTTCCCGCCGCCGGAGGGGCTGGAGGGAGCGTATCCGTGGGTAGCCGGCCTCCTCCTGGCAGGGTTCGCGGTGAAGGCGGGGCTGGCTCCCCTCCACCTCTGGCTTCCCCTGGCCCATCCGGTGGCTCCCACCGCGGCCAGCGCCCTCCTGAGCGGCGTCATGATCAAGGCCGGTCTCCTGGGGTGGCTGCGGATGCTGCCCGACGATCTGGCGGTGCCGACCCTGGCGGCAGCCGTGGTGGCCATCGGTGCCGCCACCGCCTTCTACGGGGTGCTCATGGGACTCGCACAGGACGACCCGAAGACGGTCCTGGCCTACTCCAGCGTGAGCCAGATGGGGTACATGGCGGTGGGCACGGGGATCATCCTCCTGGCGCCGGAGCTGGCGCCCCTGGCCCTCACCGCAGTGGTCTTCTACGCCCTGCACAACGGCGTGGCCAAGGGCGCCCTCTTCCTCTCGGTGGGAGTGGGAGATCGGCTGCCGGGGCGAAGCTCCACCGGCGGCGATTCCAGGGGGAAGAGCCACAGGGCCGAGCCCGGCCATCCGCGACGGCATGCCGGCCTCCACCGGGGCTGGCTGTGGGCACTCCGCCTGGGGATCGCCCTTCCCGCCCTGGCACTGGCCGGCGCGCCGTTCACATCGGGTGCGTTCGCCAAGGGCGCGCTCAAGGACGCGCTGGGTGAGCTGGGAGGGACCTGGTATGCCGTGCTCGACCCCCTCCTCCTGGTGGCCGCCGTCGGCACCACCCTCCTGCTGGCCCGTTTCATGGCCACCCTGGAGGCCCGGATCGAGCAGACCCACCCGGATCCGAGCACCTCCTCGCCCTGGGGACTCGCCCTCCCCTGGGGCGCCCTGGTGGGGGTGGGGCTGGCCGCGCCGCTGTGGCTTCCGGTAGCGTTCCCTCCACTGGACGGAGCCGCGGTGCCCTCACTCCTTCAGGATCTGACCGCCGCCACCCTACCGGTCCTGGCGGGGCTGGCTGTGGCCTGGGCGGTGGTTCGCCGTCCCGGGCTCCTGGGGTCGATACGCAAGATCCGGGTGCCCGCCGGCGACCTCCTCATCCCCGTCGAGGCGCTGGTACGCCGCGTAGCGGTACCGGGACGGACTGCGGCCAACCAGGCTGCCTGGGCCCTCCGGCGGGGAGCATTGCGAATCCGGACCTTCGCCGAAAGCCGGATCGAAGCGGTGGCCCGCCGCGACCCCCGGCTCATGCGCAGCCCCCTCCTGGGAAGTCTCCTCCTGGCCCTGGTCCTCTTCCTGGTTTTTGCCCTGGTGTAGAGCGTGTGCGGCGGGCAAGCCCGGAAGAGGCCTTCTTGCGCTCCGCCTTCGTCCGATGCAGCGTAGGAGGGGCACCAACCCCTTCGCCGACCCCGATCCTCTCGACCTGGTGCATGGCCTTGGACAGCGAACCCTCTCCCGAATCCCGCCCGAGCTGGGTGGGTCTCATATCGGCAGACGCCGCCTTTCGGAATCAGCTCCAGGACGCTCTGGAGGCGTCATCGGCCCCCTTCCAGTTGGCGCTGGCCATCGACAGTCCCTTCTCCGCCATCGGCGACATGGAGATGCAGGAGATGGAGAGATCCAACCTCGAGCTCCTGGTGGTGGATCTGGAGTCGGATCCGGCCATGGGAATGGACTTCATCCGGTCCGCCATGAAATCGGGGGTCGCCCCCCGGGTCCTGGCAGCCGGCCGGGACTTGTCCCAGGACCTCCTCCTCCAGGCCCTCCAGGCCGGAGTCATGGAGGTGCTACCCAAGCCGGTCCAGTCGGCGGAGGTGGACGCCGCCCTTCAGCGGATCCTCCGGAAGGCCGGCCGGACCCCCGCCTCCGATGCGGCAGAAGATGAGGACGAGGCCGTACCGGGACGCACCATCGCCTTCTTCGGCGCGAAGGGGGGCGTGGGCACCACTTCACTGGCCACCAACCTGGCAGTGGAGATCCACCGGATCACCGGCGCCCGCACCCTCCTCCTGGACCTGGACGTGGAACAGGGCGAGACGGGGATCCTCCTGGGGCTGGACCCCAACTTCAGCCTGCTGGAGCTGCTTCGGAACTACGAGCCCATGGTCTCGGGGCTCCTGGCCTCGTGCATCGACCACGACGAGGCGTCCGGCATCGACCTGCTGGCCGCCCCGGTCAAGTCCGGCCCCGTGCCCGCCGATGACTTCGACCTCATCAGCGGCGAGAGGATGGCCGAGGTCCTGGCCTTCCTCCGGGAGCACTACGACTACGTGGTCATTGACCGGCCCCGGACCTTCCACCCGGCGTTCGACCGGATCCTGGAGATGGTGGACGAGGTCTACTTCATCACCACCCCCGACCTGCAGGCCCTTCGCAACATCACCCGGTCCCTGCCTCGCCTGGAGCGTATGGCGGGCTCCTCGAAGGAGCGCCGACTTCACCTGGTGCTGAACCGGTACCCGGCCAACCATCCCATCTCCATCCGCGAGATCGAGCAGACGGTGGGGCTGGAGATCTACCACCCCCTGGGCGCTGACTTCTTCCCCCTGAACGAGTCCATCCACGAGCGTACGCCGGCGGTGCTGAGGGAGAAGTCCCAGTACGCCACTGATGTGAAGAAGCTGGCGACCAAGATCACCGGCACCGCGGAGGAGCAGGATTCGGAGAAGGGATTCCTGGGCGGCCTCATGGACGCGGTGCGGAAGCGGGGCTGAGGAGTTCGTCACCGTTGGCTCCGTCCTCGTGGTCGGCTCCAGCCTCATCGTCATTCCCGGGCGCGGCACGGCGGAGGTGATGGGCCGCCCGCCAGGCGTGATAGGCCATGGAATCCAGCCTGAGAAGACCGTCCACTTCCACTCGGATGGCCTCGGGGTCGAGTCGGCCCACCACCCCCTCCTCCAGTAGCTGGGCTCGGCGCTCCTTCCGGCTCCGGGCGATCCCCTCGGAAGCCCGGGCCAGTGGATCGGCCGAGGGCGCACGGCCTTCCTCCACATCCACCTCCCGGACCCACCCCACCAGGGCCTCCCGCAGCCGGCGCGCCAGCTCGGCGTCCATGGGGCCCTCTTCCTTCAGCGTGCGACGGAAGCGTTCCAGGTGATCGGTGGCGTGCAGGGTCGAGAGGTGGCGCCGGAACTGCTCCTCCTCCCCGGATGCAGTGTGGATCTCGGTGAGGAAGGACCGGAGACGCACCAGCGCCTCCCCGGCCGTCTCCCGGCCCGGCGGTCCGGGCTCCGGGGCCTTCCTTCCACCCACTCTTCCTTCTCCCTGCCGGAAGAGTTCGGCGGCAATGGCTACCGCGGTGCGTCGACCTGCCTCCACCGCCACCGAGGGGATCTCCACCAGGGACTTGTGGAGATTCCGGGTGAGCTGCCTCTCGGTTTCGGGCACGAGGCGTTCCACCCAGCCGGCGAAGGGACCGATGACCGGGAAGAGGACCGCCACGCCCAGGAGGTTGAAGGCGGAGTGGAAGAGGGCCACGGCCACCACCTCCTCACCCGGCCCCACCACCCACAGGGAGCCTGCAAGAAGCAAGGGCAGGAGAGCCAGCGCCAGGGCGCCGGTGGCCAGGTTGAAGAGGATGTGGGCGACGGCAGTCCGGCGGACCGGGACCGTGCCCCCGATGGACGCCAGGGCGGCCTTCACCGTGGTCCCCATGTTCTGGCCCACCACCAGGAGCGCGGCCTGCTCGAAACCCACCGAGCCGGCGTGGAGGGCGGTGAGGGCGGTGGCCACCGCCGCCGAAGAGGACTGCATCACCACTGTCATCACCACGCCAAGGAGGACCAGGAGGGCTTTGCCGGGGAGGGTGTCTCCCGGAAACGAGGCCGGGTCGATCCGCTCCGCCAGCCCCTCCATCCCCACCTGCAGGGTGTCGATCCCCACGAAGATGAGGCCGAAGCCCACCAGCGCCATCCCGCCGTGGGCGACCCGACCCCGTCCCAGGAGCCGCATGAGTGCCCCCGCCCCCACCACCGGGAGGGCCATGGCGCCCACCGACACCCGGAGCCCCAGGACCGATACGATCCATCCGGTGCTGGTCGTCCCCAGGTTCGCTCCGAAGATGACCCCCACCGCCTGAGGAAAGGTCAGGAGTCCGGCGCTCACGAACCCGATGGTGGTGAGGGTCGTAGCGGAGGACGACTGGACCAGGGCGGTGATGGCCGTCCCCGAGGCCAGGCCCCGGGCCGGCGTTCGGGCAAAGCGCTGAAGCCCGGAACGGAGGGAGTCGCCGGCAGCGGCCTTGAGCCCGTCGGTCAGCAGGATCATCCCGGTGAGGAAGATCCCCACCCCACCCAGGATGACCGCGGCGACAGCCAACGTCAGTCAGCCGGGCGGGCGTCGATCATGGCCTGGTACCCTTCCCGAAAGGACGGATACCTGAAGCTGAAGGCCGAGGCGCGGAGGAGGCGGCTGGAGCAACGCTTGTTGGACCGGCTACGGCTGAGTTCCGGGTCCACCGTGGGCTCCGGTGCATCCAGCATGCGGGCCAACTCCCGGTAGACCTGGCAGATGGGGGTGGGTTCCTCGTCGACGCCCAGGTAGATGGGAGCCGGGTCCGATAGCTCCAGCAGGTGCCGGAGGGCCCGGGCCGCGTCGTCACGGTGGATCCGGTTGGACCAGATGGGTCCGTTGGCCGGGCAGCGGGCTCGACCCTCACGGACCATCTCCAGGAGGCGGGTCCGCCCGGGGCCGTAGATCCCTCCCAACCGCAGGATGGTGGAGGGAAGGGGTGACTCCAGGACGAGTCGTTCACCCTCCAAGACCGTGGTTCCCCGGAAGTTCTCCGGCTCGGTGGGGGACTCCTCGTCGACCCAATCGCCACCTGCATCGGCATAGACGGCAGTGGACGAGACGAAAACCCAGCGCTCTACCGGAGGGCCATCCGCACGCTGCAGAGCGTCCAGGAGGTTCGCGACCCCGTCCACGTAGACGCGCCGGTAGGCGGCCGGATCCCTCCCGTCGGCGGAGGCGGCATAGACGATCCGGTCCGCCGGCGGCAGTCGGTCCACCAGGTCGTCGGCCAGGAGGTCCGCCGTCACCGGCTCGATCTCGCCCGGGAGGGTGGAGGGGTCGCGGCGAAGCCCCCATACGCGGTGGCCGTCCTGCCGAAGAAGGAGCCCGAGTTTCGAGCCTACGTAGCCGCAACCTGCAATGAGGACCTTCATCGTCTGGTGTCACCTGGGATGGGGTGGGGGCCGGGATCGGGGCTGGCGTCCGGCGGGGTCGGAGGCGAGGACAGGGGGGGTGAAGACGGGGTAGCGGGCAGCTCGGCCGCATCCTGCCCCTTCCGGTCATCGGTTCCGGAGAGCGCCACCCGGGTGCGGGGCAGGCTCTCGGGGAACTCCCGCTGGAGGAAGTCGATCAGACGTTCCCTGATGTGCACCCTCAGGTCCCAGGCGCTCCCCGAATCTTTGGCGCTCACCAGGGCCCGGAGTTCCATGGTGGTGGGCTTCAGGTCGGTCACCTGCAGGACGCAAACCCGACCGTCCCACTGCTCCGCCTCCTCCACGATCCGCTGGAGCTCCTGGCGCACCGCGTCCACCGGGACCGTGTAGTCGGTGTGCACGAAGACCGTCCCCAGGATCTCGGCCGAGTGGCGGGTCCAGTTCTGGAAGGCATCGCTGATGACCTTGGAGAACGGGACGATGAGTCGCCGCTGGTCCCAGATTCGAACCACCACATAGGTCACGGTGATCTCCTCGACCCGCCCCCACTCGCCGTCGATGATCACCACGTCGTCCAGCCGGATGGGCTGGGTCAGGGCAATCTGGAGACCGGCAAAGAGGTTCTCCAGGACCGGGCGCGCCGCCAGGCCGATGGCGAGACCGGCCAGGCCGGCGGACGCCAGCATGGCGGTCCCCAGGGCCCGCACTCGTTCGAAGGTCATGAGGGCCGCCGCCGCGCCCACGATGACCACCACCACCATGGCCGAGCGGGTGACCACCGAAACCTGGGTGTGGACCCGGCGGGCCTCCAGGTTGTCGGCCACATCCACGTCATGGCGCCGCTTCACCGATTCCTCCAGGCCACCCAGAACGGCCACCAGGACCCAGGTCAGGGCAGCGTATACCGCCAGGGTCAGAAGGTGTCCCACCACTGGCGGGAGGGCCGCCACCGCCGGCAGCACGACCTGGACGGCCAGGAGGGGAAAGACCAACAGGGAGGGGCCCCGAAGCCGTCGCACGAAGATCTGATCCACATCTCGACCCAGACCCGACGAGACCCGCGGGAGCAGGGCAAAGACCACCCAGTGCACCAGGAGCCCGGCCAGGACGGCAAGGGAGATCTGGCCCACGGGGATGAGTACGGCGTCCCACTGCATCGTCCCTGACTCCTCTCGTATGGGAATGGCCTCGTACCCGGCGCCTCGCCGCGAGCGCGCCTGCTGGAGGCGGATTGCGGCGTGCGGGCCCGGTTCACGCCTTGTATATAGAGGAGAGACTTCGAAGTTTCCTGTGGGCCTGCGCCGCGCGTCGGCACGCAGCTCCGCCCAGACCACTGCAGCTCCAGCCAACCGACCTGAACTCCATGAACGAAGCCGCCGCCAACGCCCCGCCTTTTCGGTCCGCCGTACAGCTTCTCCTGAAGACCACGCCGTTCCTGGTCTTCAACATTCTGATCTATGGAGCCTTCTTCGTTGCCACCGTGCTCTGGCTCGCCGTCTTTGGTGGACTGGCGGCCCTGGTGGCGGCCCGAATCGAGATCCTGGCCGTGATCTTCATGGTGATCGCCGTGGGGGGGCCCTTTGCCGTACTTGCCTTCGCCAAACGCTACATCCTCTACATGGTCAAGGGCGCCCACATCGCCGTCATCACCAGGCTTCTCCTGGACGGCGAGCTCCCTGACGGAAAGAACCAGGTGTCCTACGGCCGGGAGATCGTGGCGGCCAATTTCCGCGACGTGAGCGTCCTCTTCGTCCTGGACCGGCTCATCGACCGAACGGTGAAGCGCTTCACCCGACGCTTCGTGCGCATCGTGGACTGGCTCCCCCTGGGCGGAGGCGCCACCCAGGCCGCCAAGTGGGCCTCGGCGGTGCTGAACCGATCCCTCTCCTACGTGGACGAAGCGATCCTCTCCTACGCCATCGCCCGGGAGGAGGAGAACGTCTGGCAGAGTGCCCGCCACGGGCTCATCCTCTACGCCCAGGTCTACCAGCCGGTGCTGGTGACCGCCCTGAAGGTGTGGCTGCTCGGCCGGGCCTTCTTCCTGGTGACCCTCCTGGCGCTGGCCGTTCCGGGGATCCTGATCCTCCTGGCCTTCAACGCCATCTGGTTCCAGATCGTGGTCTTCGTGGCAGTCCTGGTCCTCACCTCACTCCTGGTCCGGGCGGTCTTCGAGCCCTTCGCCACCGCCTACACCATCGTGACGTACCACCACGCCATCGCCGGCGTGACGGTGGATCCTGCCTGGGACGAGCGACTGCAGTCGGTGTCCAAGGAGTTCCGGAAGCTGGTGGGGCGGGCCCGGGAAGCTGGGGGTGGCGCCCCCGGCCCCGCCGGCCCGACGAGTGGCGATCCTGGCCCGGCGACAGCCGGGACGTAGGAACGCCGGACACCGACCCGAGGGTTGAACTTCTGCCCTGATCAGGTAAGCTTCCGCCGTCATGGAAGCGCTCCTGATGGGTATGGTCCTGGGCCTCTTCGCCGGGTTGATCCCCGGTGCGTTCTCGACCGTGGTGGCGGCCACCGCCCTGGAACGGGGGCTGGGTCCGGGAATCCGGGTGGCCTTCATTCCCCTCCTCACCGAGCTGCCGGTCATGGTCGTGGCGGTCTTCGTCCTGGCCCGCCTTCCAGCTGGGATATTGCGCTGGGTGGGGATGGTGGGGGGAGCCATCCTCCTCTATATGGCCTGGCGGCTGATCCGCGGGGTGGGGACCATCGACCCGGAGGTGGCCCAGCCGAAGAGCCACATGGGCCACTACCTCAGAGTGGGCGCGTTCGGAGTCCTCTCGCCCAGCCCATGGGCCTTCTGGTTCCTGCTGGGCGGGCCCCTCTTCCTGAACCGATGGAATCTCGCCCCCTCCCAGGGACTCCTCTTCCTGGCCGCCTTCATGATCTGTTTCATCGGGACCATGGTCGTGCTGGCCTGGCTGGTGAGCACCGGCCGACGCCAACTCAGCCTCACCTGGTACCGCAGGACGCTCCGGGGTGCCGGAGCCCTCCTTGTCGTGGCCGGCGTGGTCCTGATCTGGCAGAGCTGGATCGGCAACTTCACCGAGCTGGTACAGTCGCCGGAGGACTTCCAGGACCAATTCAAGTAGCGCGGGCCGCCGGGTCCGCTCTACCTCCGCACCGATGCCCGCCGGCCCCGCAGACCTGTCGCCCCCTTGAGGCCCAGCAGATAGACGGGGACCAGGACGAGCCCCCAGGCCACCGGGTTCAGGGACCACTCGGCCAGATAGCTCACCAGCGGCGGCGCCAGCACCGAGACCAGGAGCAGGAAGGCACTGAACGAATTCCCCCGATAGGCCGCTCGGCCCAGGAGAGGGACCACCCCCGCCCCGACGACACTGAGGCCGGCCAGCATCCAGGCGGGCTCGGCGCGAGTGAAAAGGTGATAGGCGAGGGCCACCAGCGCCGCTCCATGCGCCAGCGAGGCGTACCAGCTCCACTGCACCCGGCGGTGGGCCTTCTGGATCGACGGCGCCAGCCGATCGCGCCGGCGCCTGTTCTCCTGGCGGTGCGTCATGGCACTTCGTCGCGGAAGCCGCTTCCGGAATGGTCCACCCCCCGCATGCGGGCCATGAGGTCCAGCGCCAGGACCAGCCCCACCGCGGCGCCTGCCGCCAGCACGGCCCCGGCCACCTGGGGGTCGAGCCCCGTCATTGCTTCCCAGCCCTCCGGTGAGATGGGCCGGACCACCAGGGGCACCTCGCGACCCTCCGAGTCCACGTAGGAGGTAACCGCTTCCCGCCAGGGCCAGAGCTTCTGGAGCGAGCCCAGCATGAGCCCACACAGGAACGCCAGCGTGCCTTCGTACCGGGTTCTCAGGAGCCAGGTCAGGACCCGGGCGAAGGCCAGGAGTCCCAGGGTGCACCCCGCTGCCAGCGCCGTCAGGAAGACCATGTCCAGCTCCGAGATGGCCCTCACCAGCAACTCGTATTGTCCCAGGAGGAGTATGATGAAGCTCCCGGAGATCCCCGGCAGGATCCAGGCGCAGATGGCCACCATCCCGGCCAGAAAGGTGGAGATCCAGTGCTCCGGAGAGGGAAGCGGGTGGGTGTTGGCCAGGGCCAGTCCCGCCCCGACACCCACGAGCCCCGTCAGCCCCCGGGCCCAGCTCCACGGCTTCACGAAGCGTCCGACGTAGACAGCCGAGGCCACGATAAGTCCGAAGAAGAAGGCCCAGACGTGGACCTCGCGGTTCTCCAGGAGCCAGGCCACCACCGCAGCGAAGCCGAATACGCTGGTGGCCATCCCTACCCCCAGCGCGACCAGAAACCCCAGGTTTCCCTCCTTCCATGCCGCCAGCACCCGTCCCTTGAGGATCTCCATGGCCAACGCCGGATCCAACTTCCGGATGGTCTGGACCAGCTCCACGTAGATCCCGGTGATGAAGGCGATGGTCCCGCCCGATACGCCCGGAACGAGCTCGGCCACCCCCATGGCCATCCCCCGGAGATACACGCCGATCCACCCCAGAACTCCTCGGGGATGTTTGGTTCCTGCCTGAGAATCGGGCGTCATCGAGGCCGGCAAAGGAGGATGGGGATGGGATGGGGCGATAGGACGCAACCAGGGCCAGCGGCTGCCCTCAGGTGCGTCGGGTCAGTTCGCGGGGAAAGCTCTAGAAGGCTGTTGTAGAAGTAAAGGGCGCCACCGTTGGGAGCGCCAGGGAGTCCCATCGGAGGCGGCGACCCGCAAGCGGAGCGAGCGCTACATCGAGAAGGACCAGCCGCCGAGGGGGCCATTGAGGCGGTCTACCCAAGGTACACATGCCCTTGCCCGAACGGCGCACTGCCGGGGATCCTCGGACCAACTGGCTCGACCGGGGGTTGATTGCCCGGAGATCCCCATCCCGGATCCCTGGGATGAGATCCGGACCAGACCGGAACAAGGAGACGTACCATGGATAAACAGGCCTTCCCGCTCGGAGACATGCCGCGAGGTCCAGGCATCCGCCCGGAAGCCCTCGCCGCGACCCTTCTCTCCCTGGGGCTCCCTCTGGGGTTCGGCTCCCTGGCGACACCGGCCGCCGCACAGCAGTACGTGGTGGACGACGCCGCTATCGTGGACTACCGCACGTGCCATGTGGAAGCCTGGCACGGAGAGCGGGCCTCGTGGATCCTCCCCGCATGCCAGCCGGTGGGAAACCTGGAGATCGCCGCGGGCGTGGGCTTCGTGGACGAGGGGGATGACCTCCGGGAGACGGAGTACGCGGTGGAGGCCAAGACCCTCTTGCGTCCCCTGGAGCCCAATGACTGGGGGGTCGGGCTGGTCCTGGGAGTGGGTCCGAATCCGAACGCGGCCGCGGGGGAGCGCCACCTGGCGGACGTCTATGCGTTCCTTCCCGCCAGCCTCTCCCTCCGGGACGACGGCATCATCCTACACGGCAACCTGGGGTGGGCCTGGGAGCGGGAGGAGGACGACCGGGAAGAGGAGCACCTCCTGACCTGGGGCGGGCGAATCGACGTGGGCCTGTCGGAGCGGTTCTCGGCCATCGGGGAGATCCACGGCTACGACTCCGAACGGCCGGAGTACCAGTTCGGGATTCGCACCCACTTTCCCGAGGCGGGGGTGGAGGCCGACGTGAGCTGGGGTGGATCCATGGAGAGCGGCCTGGACGGAGCGGGTCTCACCCTGGGCATCGCATTCGTATCGGGCCGCATCTTCTGAGCTGGGAAGAAGCGTGGCGACCAAGCTGTCATACGATGATCTGAGCAGGTGGGTGGCGGAC
>PWLA01000201.1 GCA_003559555.1 Gemmatimonadota bacterium
GAACCGGGCTGGAAGATCAAGTTCCGGCGTGGAGGAGCCGTCGCCTGCATCGGGATGAGCCGGGGCGCGGCTCCGGTCCCGGACCCACGTTGCCGATCCGGGGTTCGAGATCTGGCGGCCCGAGCGGAGCAGAGACCACCCGTCGGCCGGGGCGCCGTTCCGACAGGGCAACGATTCCGACACCACCTACGACCGCACACGAAATGCTCAAACTTCTGGGAAGTGCGCTGTTGGTCCTGATCCTCGGTGCCGGCGACCTCGCCGCCCAGAATGCGGTGGGGGTCTTCGCCCGGGCCGACCAGTGGTCCATCGACAGCGGGCACCTCGGCAGCAGCCAGACTCGGCCGGGAGTCGCAGTCGGACTTGGCTCCTGGGGATCCCACGGGGTTGCCCGTGCCGTGGTCGGATGGGTCTCGGAAGGGGATGTCAGACCGGGCTGGATGACCGTCGGGGTGGAAGGTGGTCCCCGCCTGGTCGTAGCTGAACGAATCGGGCTCGGGGTACAGTTGAATCTGGCCGGACTGGACATGAGGGTGGACAACCGCCACGAGGCGATCGAGGCCTGCACTCCCGAAGCGGGCTGTCTCTTCGAGGCACCGGGCTACGCCAGCGGCTGGGGTCTTCTGGCAGGAGGCTCCGTCACCGGCTCGGTGGGCATCCTGGACCGGCTCGAACTCATGGGTGACTACGGATGGAGTCGCATCTGGGCCGGAGCCAACCAGGACGAGGTACTGCGAAAGTGGAGCCTCGGAGCCCAGTTCCGCATCCGTTGAGCTGAACCCACCCGACGGGCGCCACCGGCCAGGCAACGATCCGGTGACGTGCGAGGCGGCTCCTGAAAGCTGAGGTTCGGTGGAGACGCACTCATCGAACCATCCGGCTCGTCAGTTGTTCGGGGCAGGAAACACCACGAACTGCTCGTCCCTGCACTGCCCTGGCTCCAGCTCTTCCTCACCCTCGTGAGGCATGAGGAACTCCTGGCACCCGCCGGCGAAGGTGGAACGCTGCTCCGACACCATCCCGGGGATCGTCGGGCCATGACTGCGCACCACGAGATGCACCTCGGCGCCCGCCGGGTTGATCAGCCCGTAGTCTTCCCCCTCCAGGCCGTCTACCGCCGCGACGAAGAAGTCGATGCAGCTGTCGCGAACATCCCCGACGCGGAGTCGGTCGTGGAAGCGAGCGGTCCCGTTTCCTCCCACGAGGCTTCCATCGGCATACACGCAGGAAGGGTCCACCCCTGTGGGGCCCTCCGGGCCATCGAACAGGTCCCCTTCACCACAGGCCGCCAGCTCTCCGTCACCATGCTCGCAATATTCCGGGTGGTTGAAGACGATCCACCACAGGGTCAGCACATCCCTGTGGGTCAGCTCGGCGGTATGCGTCCTGGTGCGAATCGCGTCGGCCTCCCTCAGGAGACCGGCTCGGGCACCGTCCACCACCTCCAGATCGGCAAAGCGGATCACCTCCGCCCTGGTTTCGGCCGGCACGCCCAGGTTGGTTGCGATGGCGTTCCCGGCAGCGAAGTCCTCATGTGTTGCGCGATCGGGCTGCAGGGGAGGGGGGCCATCACAGGCACTCAGGGCCACCACCAGCAGGACCGAGAGGAGCAGGGATATCCGGGGTCTCATGATCGCCTCCTTTCAAGGGGTTCGAGTTGGTCGCGTCTGTGCGTAACCCACTCTACCCTGGGGGCGTTGGAGCCAGCGGTGGTCTGAGCGTTGGATTCCCTGTGCAACCAGGTTCTCCGAGGTGACGACTGCGGCCCCGGTCGATCAGTTCCGGCACGCAATCGATTCCCGCGACCTCACACTCTCGCAGAGGGGTCCGCCATGCAGACGTTCTGCCGGACCCGGGCGACCTCGTGAACGTCTCCTGTGGCCCACGTCTCCTTGTGGTGCAGCGTGACCTCTCCGCGATCCGTCGAAGCCGTCACCTCCTCCGTCATTCCGTCCCGTTGGAACAAATAGCCATCGCTTCGTGGCCGTCCATTGCGCGGCTCATGGCTCCACGATCTCACCGGACCACACCCGCTCGAAGTCGAGCCTCGCCTGTCTGAGGGCCTCGCGGACCACTCCTGCATCCGAGGCCTCGAATTGGCAGATGAGCCGACGCCGGTCCCGGGACAGGTGGCTCCGGATCCATTGGACCCCGCTCCGGTCCAGGCAGGGTGACAGACGACCGCTCATCTCGCCCATCCGCTCGTCTGTGAGGGGTGGGTCGAAGCTCCGCTCCAGAATCACATTCGCCATCGTACAGCTCCTTTGAGGTTCGGGGTCCGTTGACTCACGGTATTGCGTGCCCGTTGGAACGAGCGATGTACCCGGTGTTGAAATGTCGGTGGGCGGGAGGGGTGGACTCCGAGCGGTGGCGCAGCAGGCCCCCGGTGCACCGATCCCACTATCTGGAGGAACCGACTCCGGTTACCTCCCGCGCCCGTTCGACGGCCTCCCGAGCTCGATGCGAGAGCCCGTGATCAGGTCGCCTGATCTCCGGCGACCCAAGCTGCTCCCGTGCGGCCGCCTGGTCCTCTTCCAGGGCCAGGCACTGCGCCAACAACGCCTGACCCAGCGCCAGCAGGCTGGGCCTCTTCAGTGTCCGGGCGGCCTCCAGGACCTCTTCCGCCCTTTGGCGAGCGGCCTTCACTCGCTTCTCCTCCAGGTCCAGCTCCGCCGCATATGCCTGGACATGGGCGATCTTCCAGAGGCTGTCCAGGTTCCGCAGCTCCTTCAGCGCCTCGTCCACGGCCTCCAGGTCACCGGAGCCGCCTTTCTCCTGCTCGCCCCCCATCCCGGCCCTCTCCGCGGCAATGGCACCGAGCCCCCGGGCAAAGACGGCCTCGGTGGGATGATCCATGCGCTCGGCCAGCGCCTGGGCCTGTCGTGAACGGGCCAGCGCTCTCTCCGGATTACTCCGGTCCAGGTCCACCATGATCATCCGGGTCATGGCCGGACACTCCCACCACCGGTCGTTCGTCTCGCGCCCCAGGCGGACCACCTCCTCAAAGGCACGGGAAGCCCCCTCCAGATCTCCATCGTGATGGTTCAGCAGCGCCTGGGAAAGGGCCGTGGCCTCCATCTTGAAGCCATGCTCCTGGGAGAGGCTCAAGGCTTCCGAGGCCAGGCGCCGGGCATCTTCCGGCGCCTGGTCAAGGAGGAGGAGACAGGTGGCGGTCTCGGCAAGGGCCCGGACCGCCGTGGCGGGCCCACTCTCCCGACCCGCATCGGCGTACTGCAGAGAGCTCTGCTTGGCCTCCTTGAAGGCGCCACGCTGGTACTGCAGCTCCATGGCCACTGCGTGCCCGACGGCGACGACGCCAGTCATCTGCCGGTCTCGCGCCTCATCCACGATCCGCCCGACTCGCGCCTCCAGCTCCTCGGGACGCCGGTCCCGCATGCTCCGGAAGCTGTAGATCCGCAGCAGGTCCATCTCCAGGGGGATCCGGGCGTCATCCGGGAGTCCTTCCACCAATGCCAGGACCCGTTCCACCATCGTGGCCGCCTCGTCGAAGGCGAAGACCCACAGTGACCGTTCGGCCGCCTCGGCGTAGGCGCCGGCCCCGAGCGCAGGCAGCCCCCCCTGCTCCGCATGATGGGCCACCGCCCCCGGCATGCGACCCTCGTCTGGACCCATCTCATCCAGTGCACCGGCGATACTACGATGAATCTGACGCCTCACCGGCTCGGAAGATCGACGGTACGCGACCTGCCGGAGGAGGTCATGGGCGAAGTCGTACCGGTCCGTGCCGGCGGCCCGGAGGATGCCCCGACGCTCCAGGACCGCAATGGCCTCTACGATCTCCGACACCGGCTTCTCCACCACCCGCACCAACGTGGGCACGTCGAACGCCCGTCCCAGGGCCGCCGCCCACGGCAAGAGGGATCGGGCGCCGGTCTCGAGGCGCTCCAGGCGATCGTGAAGCTCCTCCTCGATACTGGCTGGCGTCCGATGGACTCCATCCCGATGGGATGCGGCCACCGCCAATGCGAACAGGGGATTGCCTTCGCTGGCGGCGAAGACCGGCCCGGGGTCCACGGCCCTGTCCACGGCCCGCACGAGGGCTTCCGTGTCCGACACCCCCAGTCGCTCGAGATGGATCCGTAGAAGATGGCCGGCTCCGTCCAGTGATCGGAGCATGGCGGCCACGGCCGACCCCGGATCCACCTCTCCGTCACGGGCGGCCAGGGCAAAGACCAGAGGGACTGAGGTGAGCGTTCGAATCAGATAGTGGAGGAGCGCCGTGGACGACGGATCGAGCCACTGCACGTCGTCCAGAGCCACCAGCGCAGGCGCCTTCGCCTCCGCCAGTTCTCGCAGAAGCTGGCCGGCGGCATCGAAGAGCTGGATCCGCTCGGCGGGACCGCCGCCACGGGGCTCCGAACCTGGCGTCTCCAGAAGACCGGAAAGCCGCCGCCGGGTTTCGCCGTCCAGGGCTTCCCGAGGGAGTTGGCGAAGCATGTCGGCCCAGGGGCCATACGGACGGACCTCCTCGCTTTCGAACACCGGCCCCGAAAGCGCCCATCCCTCCGTTGACCGAACCCTCCGGGCCAGCTCCCGCAGTAGGCGGGTCTTCCCGATCCCCGCCTCTCCGGTCACCAGAACAGCGGCTCCGCCACCATCGGACACGGACTGCTGGACGATCTCCACCAGCTCCCTCACCTGATCCTCCCGGCCCACGAGGGGAGGATCCGACTCTCCGGGCGACGGAAGATGTTCCGGCTCAGGGAGCGCACCCAGGAGCTGGACGAGCCCATCCGGCCCGTCGTAGGCACCGTCGCCTGCCCTCTCGACTCGGTTTTCCGGTCGAGGAGCGGATTTGAGCCGGCGACGCGCCGACTCCAGCTCTTCAGATGGTGCCACCCCCATGTACTCCGAGAGCATCCGCCGACACCGGTCGTAGAGCTCCAGGCCCTTTTCGGTACGCCCCAGGTCGGCCAGCAGCTCCATGGCCATGACGTAGCCCGCCTCGCCGTAGGGGTCCAGCGTCAACCGGGTGAGTGCGTGGGAGAGAGCCTGTTGAGGATCGCCTCGGAGTCGGTCTACCAGGGTGGCGTGAATCGAGAGGTGAAGGCTCCGCAGGCGCTCCCGGGTGCCCAGGCACCACGCCTCATACTGGTGGCAACCGGGGAGGTCCAGGCCCTCCACGAAGTCTCCCCGAAACGCACCCGCTGCTTCCCGCAACGCTTCGGTGGACGCCGCCTCGGGATCATCGGCGACCAGCCCCCTGACGCTATGGAGGTCCACGCTCACCGCTTCCGTATCGAGCTGGATCCGGTTGCGGGCCGAAAGGATGGCCTGGCGCTGGTCACCGTCCACCACCGTCCGGAGCTTGGAGAGTGCCCAGCGGAGTCCGGCCCGGGGGTCGTTTACATCCTGCCAGAAGAGGTCGCAAAGCGCACTTCGGGCATGCGGGCGTGCAGTGGCCGCCAGGTAGGCCAGGAGGGCCCGGGCCTTCCGGGAAGGGGGGAGGTCCAGCCGTTCGTCTCCCTCCAGGACCTCCAGGGGGCCCAGCAGCCGGATGCGTAGCTGGGGAGCGCTCATGGGTCACTTCGGGAGAAGGCCTACGACCAAAGGCTCAAAGTACGGCAGAGACCTTCAATCGGGCAAGCGCAACGCTCCTGCCCCTCCTCCCGCCCGCACTCTCCGGCCGGCGCAACCTCGTCAGTACGGCCCCGATCGGCTCAGAAGCCGGCGCAGCTGGGCCCGGTCCTCGGGGCTCATCTCCACGAAGCGGAGCCCCAGCAGCGGCCCCTCCTCCGATTGGCGCCGCCATACGACTTCGGCCCAGCCACCGAACTGGTAGAACTTGAACCGGAGCACGGTCCCCGGGGGCCTCGGGTCTTCGGAGACCACCAGCATGCCGGTCTCCGACAGGTTCCGGGACTCCGCGAAGATCTGCCGCGGCGTACGCTCGGGCCGGAGCTCCACTGGCTCGTTCACGAAATGACGAGGCGCTGGATCGTTCGAGGCGTGCATCATGTCCACCTCCTTCGCCGAAGATCGGTTGCACGGCCTGCGGGGGCGGGCACCCCACCTCCACTGCACCTCTCCACCCCACCCTTCCCGACACAACCCGACCCACTCCCGAAAAGGGGGGGGGCCCAGACCCCGCAGCGGACGCGGACCCAGGGCAACGAAAAAAACCGCCAACCCTCGATCAACGTCCGGTGATCGAGTCGCTGGCGGCTCGGCGGGCATCGCACGATCCTCGTGCGGAAGCTCCGTGGCTCTGCGTCATCGCCTTTCGACGGGTTTGCTCTGAGCAGCGACACTTCGGTTTGCACGGCCATCCTCGAAGAGCCGGCACACCTTACAGGTTATTAACACCTCAGGGGCTCTCCTGTCAAGCCTCACCACCCCGGTCCCTCAGGGGCCGTATCGGGCCGTATCGGAAGGAACGGGGGTGGTGCTTCCGTGGAAGGCGGCCGCCCGCTCGGACATTCCCCCCCCGGGGAAAATGTAGAACGGAAGACGGCCGCCGGGGAAGAATTCTGCATTTTGCCCGGAAACCGGGGAAAATGTGGAACAGTTGGTGCTCGGAGGGCATTCCGTTCTGCATTTTGCCCGGAAACCGGGGGAAATGTCGAACGGAACGTTGCGGAGGGGGAAGAATTC
>PWLA01000317.1 GCA_003559555.1 Gemmatimonadota bacterium
AGCTGGAGCTCCAGTACGACTCCAGCGCCGGCCTGTACGTGGCCCCCCCGCAGATGAAGGCCAACGGCGGGGTCTTCGTCATCGACGACTTCGGCCGGCAGCGGGTGCGCCCCCGGGACCTGCTCAACCGGTGGATGATCCCCCTGGACAAGGGGATCGACTACCTGGCCCTGAACACGGGTCAAAAGCTGGAGCTCCCCTTCGACTGCCTGGTGGTCTTCTCCACCAACTTGAACCCGGCCGACCTGGTGGAGGAGGCCTTCCTCCGGCGGATCCGCTACAAGATCGAGATGGGCGATCCCACCCGGGAGCAGTACACCGAGATCCTCCGGCGGCTATGCGTCCGGCGGGGCATCGAGTTCGACCCGTTGGCGGTGGACTACATCTTCCACCACTACTACGACAAGCAGGGGATCGCGCCCCGGGCCTGCCACCCCGGCGACATCCTGTCGGACCTGGTGGACACCGCCCGCTACACGGGCATCGAGCCCCATCTCTCCGTGGAGCTGGTGGCCGACGCCTGCGAGAGCTATTTCATCGATCTTCCAAAGCCCGAAGCGGGAACGGGCTACGACCATCCCAGCAGGGGAGACCGGCGTGGACGGTGAGGGCCCCATGGACAAGAACAAGAAGACCAGCACCGATTCCGAGCAGGGAAGGCTTCCCCTGGACGGGGATCGGGCTCCGACATCTGACGGGGCCGGCGAGGGTCGGCCCTCCTGGCTCCAGGCCATGGACGGCCGGAAAGCCGAGGCGAAGCCCGCCCGGCGCGGCGCGGCCCGGATTCCCATGCCGGAGCCCGCGCCCCCCGACGGCAACGGTACGGCGGTTGGCGTGGGCGGTGAGTCCGCCCTGGACCGCTCCGTGGAGCGCCTCCGGGAAGAAGCTCGCCGCACCGCCCGGGCCGACGCGGCGCACGGCGTGCCGGGTCCGGAGGCCGAGATGCCCCCGGACTCCGAGATGGAGCTCCGGGAGCGGTGCCGTTCCCTGTTTCAGCGCTGGTTCGTCGAGCAGCGTCGGAGGACGGCGGAGGGCATTGCCGCTGCCGAGGAGCGGGCCTCCGAGAAGCTGGGCCAGATCTCCCTGGGCATCGACCGTTTCCAACGGCTCACCAACGAGCTGATCCGGCTCAAGGTCCGGTACTCCCTCCGCAAGGAGGAGGTCACCGACGAGCTCCAGGAAGATCGCCGGAGCCGCCGGCGCGGGATCCCCACGCCGCTCTACGGCCTGGCTCTCGTCTTTCTGGGCCTGGTGGAGTTCTTCGCCAACGCCCCGGTGTTCGCCGCGCTCCTGCCCCGGGACCCGCTCACCGAGCGGCAGATCCGGGTGCTCACCGAGACCTCCGAGGGGTGGTTCGCCGGGGCCGAGCGGGTCATGGCCCACCTCATCTTCCGGCCCGACGCGACCCTTCTGGCTGCAGGCGTCATCGTCTTTCTGCTGGTCCTCTGCCACTTCTTCGGGGCCTCGCTCCGGGAGCTGGTCATGCAGCGAGAGACCAAGGACCGGCGCTACACCGTGCAGGGACGTTCGGTCATGGAGAACACCGTGCCCCTGATCCTCACCACCGTGGGGATCGTGCTGGTGCTGGGTGTGCTCTACGACGCCCGGGTCACCCTGGGCGAGGTGGGCCAGGAACGCTACGCGCAGGACATGGCCCAGGTGGAGGAGTACCAGCGGGAGGCCGGCTGGCTCCGGGTGGACGGTGAGCTGCTGGCCGCCAACGAGCTCACCAACCGGGCCGACGACATGCAGGAGGCGGCCATCGAGCTCCGGGAGTACTCCCAGTCCATGGCCCGGATGACCTTTCCCATCCTCCTGCTGAACCTGACCCTGGTGCTCTGCGCCATCTGCGCCGCCTACTTCCACCGGCGGGATGCCCGCAAGGAGCACTTCAACGAGTCGCCCTTCGAGGACCAGCGGGAGGAGTTCATCGAGCGGGCCGAGAAGGTGGCGTCCGAGACCTCCAGGCAGCTCGCCGACGTGGTCCGGGACATCCGGGAGATGAAGTCGTACATCACCATGGGTCCCATGACGGACTGGCCCTCGGTGGTCCACCAACTGGAGTCGGTGATCACCCTCTACCGGGCCGAGAACGGCCGGGCCCGGGGCATCGACCCCCGGAGCCTGCCGGCCTTCGCCAACTCGTCGGGCCTGGACTTTCCCGAGCCCACCATCGACACCGACCTGGCCACCCGGAGCCCCGCCGACTACGAGGCCGAGCGGGCCGAGCTGGCCAACCGCTTCAACGAGGTCCGCACTCGGTTCAACGAAGAAGCCACGGCCAACTGGTGACCATGCACCGAATGCACTCCGCGCACCGAATGCACTCCGCGTCGTACGAACACGTTCGCTCTGGATCGGGATGGCCAGTTGCGGCTCTGGCCGCGGCGGTCCTCCTGGCGGTCCTGGCCGTCGGGTGTGGAGGCGGCGACCCGCCGCCCCCCCCACCGGAAGCATCCGACGACCACGTCCCGGAGCTCCTGGTCCTGGTCTATGATCGCTCCTCCAGCATCGTGGACCACGAGCTGGAGCATTACCAGGAGCTCACCCGGTCCCGAATCCAGACGCTCCAGCACGGCGACCACCTGGTGGCCCTGGAGATCCTGGAGCAGTCCCTGCAGGAGGATCCGGATCGGTGGTCCCAGGCGGTTCCCTCCCGGGAGCGCAACGACCGGGTCATGCCCCGGGACTCGGTGAATCGGGCCCGCTTCATCCAGGATGCCCGGGACTACCTGACCCGCTACACCAACACCGATGAGCGGGCGCCCGCCATGGGCACCGACATCCTGTCGACCCTCCACCTGGTGGCCACCGAGGTGGCGGCGTACCCCGACCACCGGACCACGGTGGTCCTCTTCAGCGACATGCTCCAGGCCAACGATGTCATGAACATGGAGGGGCTGGTCCGGATGCCCCACGCCGGTTGGATCCAGGAGCAGGCCGGCAGAGGGACCCTTCCCGACCTCTCAGGTGCCTGCATCGTGGTGGTCGGCGCCCGGGTGGACACCTCTGCGTCCCAACGGGTGCGAGCCTTCTGGGAGGAGTACTTCGAGGCCACCGGCGCGGTGCTGAACCGGGGCAACTACCAGCACCGGGCGGTGCGGATCCCCGAGGATCCCTGCGGGCAGGGCTGAGGCGCCGTGAGCCCGGGCTGGTCGGTC
This sequence comes from Gemmatimonadota bacterium, assembly GCA_003559555.1. Classification (GTDB taxonomy): domain Bacteria; phylum Gemmatimonadota; class Gemmatimonadetes; order Longimicrobiales; family Gaopeijiaceae; genus PWLA01. The sequence continues at coordinate 3,162 of PWLA01000317.1, forward strand.
CGGGGCCGGGATGGCCTCTGACCGCGGCCTGATCCCCTTCCTGAGAACTCCTTCAGCCTGTCCTCAGAACCCGTCCACCCTGGGCAGGGGGATGGTGAAGTGGAACCGGGTGCCCAGGTTCTTCTGGGTCTCGAAGTCCAGCTCGCCCTCCATGGCCCGGACCAGCTTTCGGGCGATGGTGAGCCCCAGCCCGGTGCCCGAGAAGTGGAACCCGGAGCGACCCTGGAACGGGCGGAAGGGTCGGTAGAGGCCCTGCTGGATGCCTTCCCGGATTCCGGGGCCCGTGTCCCGGACCGAGAACTGGACCCGCTGGGGGCCCTGGGAGCGGGCGCTGATCTCCACGAACCCCTCGGAGGTGAACTTCACGGCATTGGTGGTGAGGTTCAGCAGGACTCGCCGGAGGGCCTCCGGATCGCCCTGGCGCACGTCGCCCTGGGGTGGCCGGACGGCCAGCGACAGCCCCTTCGCCTCGGCCATGGGCTCCACGATCCCCCGCACCGACTCCATGACCTCGGAGATGGAGAACTGGCTGGGCTCCCGGTCGGCGATCCGCCGGCCGGTCTGTCCCAGGTCCACCACATCGCTGGCCATGGACACCATGGAGAGCGCTGCGGCGTAGATCAGGCCCAGCTGGCGCTCCTGCAGCTCGCTCACCTCCCCGCTGCCGCCCTCCCGGAGGATGTCGGCCAGAAAGAGGATCGAGGAGAGAGGGGAGCGGAAGTCGTGGGCCACCTCCACGGCCAGCTCCAGTCCGCTGGGTCCTGCCAGGTCCACGGCGAACCGCTCGTCCCACTTGGGGGAAAGGGCGGCCTGCACCGTCTCCAGAGCCTCCAGGGTGCGGACCATCTCGTCGGCGTCGGGCCGGAGCTCTTCGTGTCGGCTCCAGGTGGCCACCAGCTCCCCTCGGAACAGCTCCAGGAGGCGCCGCCGGAGGACCAGGCCGTCCTCGGGGTTCTCGAACTCGCGTCCGGCCCGAACGTCGGTGACCGCCTCGGCCACGGTGACGAGCTGGTGGGTCAGCTCGGTCTGGCGCCCCGGCTCCTCCTCTTCGGTGTCATCGCGCCAGCCCTGCAGGATCCCCACGACGGCCCGACGCATGTCGTCCTGGGGGATCTTCGAGGCCAGGCTTTCCTCCGATGGCGGAGATCCCGGCGAGGACACCGACGCTCCGGACGGCCCTCCACCGGAACCAGGCGGTTCCGTGTCCTCGCCGGCCACGGCGGCCTCCGGTTCGGCGGGCGCTTCGGTGGGGTCGGCGCCCGACGAGGGCTCGTAGGCGGGAAACCCAGCCCGGCTCCGCCCGTGCCTGGGCGGCGACCGGTACTCGGACGCAGGATCTTCAGCGGTTCCCACGGCGCTATGCTCCCTCCATCAGGTCGCGCTTTTCCAGGTCGTGCTTCTGCATGAGGCGGTACAACGTCGTCCGATCCACTCCTGCCTGACGGGCCGCTTCTGACATGTTCCCTCCGCTCTCCTGGACGAGCCGTTCCAGGTAGGCCTGTTCGAACTCGGCAATGAGCCGGTCCCGGGCCACGTGGTACTCGGTGTCCAGGAAGCTGTCGGTGAGCCCGGCGATGCCCTTGCCGCCTCCTCCTGAAGAACCCCCTTCCGTGGAGGGAAGGTCCTCCGGCTGGATCTCCTGCCCCTCCTCGGTGAGGACCACCAGGTGCTCCATCACGTTCTGAAGCTCCCGGACGTTCCCGGGCCAGTTTCGCTTCTGGAGCTCCCGAATGGCCTCGTCCGAGAAGTGGGGCGGCTTCTCGCCCGTGTCCCGGTGCCGCTTCCAGTACTGGAGGAAGAAGTGGTTGGCCAGCAGGGGAATGTCCGACATCCGGGCCCGGAGGGGGGGCACGTCAATGGGCACCACCCGCAGCCGATAGTAAAGATCACGGCGAAGGCGTCCCGATTCCACCGCTTCCAGGGGGTCCTGGTTGGTGGCCGCGATGAAGCGAACGTCCACCACCGCATCGGTGGATGAGCTCCCCACTCGCCGAACCACCCCGTCCTGCAGGACCCGCAGGAGCTTGGCCTGAATGGTGAGCGACATCTCGCCCAGCTCGTCCAGGAAGATGGTGCCCCGGTGGGCAGCCTCCAGCAGCCCGGGCTTGTCCTTCACCGCCCCGGTGAAGGCGCCCTTCACGTGCCCGAACATCTCCGACTCCAGGAGGGTCTCCGGGAGGGCCGCGCAGTTCAGGGCCACCATGGGGCGGGCCTTGCGCCGGCTGTGGGCATGAATGTACTGGGCGAACATCTCCTTTCCGGAGCCGCTCTCACCGGTGAGGAAGACCGAGGCGTCGGTCTGGGCCACCTTCCGGGCCAGCTCCAGGGCCGCCTTGAACCCGCTGGCCTCTCCGATGAAGGCCACCTCCGAGTCCTTGCCGTGGCCGTGCTCCATCTGCAACGAGGTCCGGCGCTGCCGGCTCTCCTTGGCCACCATCACGGCATGGCTGGCCCGCCCCATGAGCACGTGGAGCTGGGTCGAGGAGAAGGGCTTGGGGAGGTAGTCCCAGGCTCCTGCCCGCAGCGCCGCCAGGCTCGACTCCACCGACGGATTCCCCGTCATGATGATGACGATGGTGTCGGGGGAGGTCTCGAGGCACGAGTTCAGGAGCTTCATCCCCCCGACCCCCTTCATGTAGAGGTCCAGGAGCACGATGTCGAAGCTCCGGCGTTCCAGGAGTTGAAGGGCGTCTTCACCCCGGTGCGCCGTCTTGATCTGGAAGCCTTCCTGCTCCAGCACGCTGGCGCAGCTCTCACGGATCGTGTCTTCGTCGTCCACGATGAGGACGCTGATCTCTTCCTTGATGTCCCGGTCCACCGATGAAGGCCCGGAAGCTTCGGCGTCGGCCGCGTCTTTTTCGGACGGGGGACTGGTCCACCGGCTCGACTTTGCCCGATCCGTCGATCCCATAACAACCGCTCCTTTGGGGAGGACTTTTTCCGTGGGAGGGGTGCGTCGCCCCCTCCTGCAGCCAGACCGTTTAGCCGGCGCGTACACCAAGCGGGTGCATGGTTCGTACCAGTTTCCCCCATCGGGAGTGCCAGATGTGAGGAAGTTGCCCTACAGCGTTGCGAAAGGGCTACAAATCGGGGGTTCGGCGCGGTGGGATTGGCTCATCGGCGGGCTTCCCCACTCTTGCAAGGTGCAAGGTGCGGCCCAACTCTGCAACAGAATCCTGAGCCCGGGATGCCGGAAAACCCGGCTCTGGCACGCGATGGAGCCGGGGTGAGAACGGGGAGCCCGAGGAAGGGTGGGCGTGGCGGGCACGCCTCGTCGGCTCGCGCCCCTGCCAGCGGCCTGCTCCCGGCCAGGCGACCGGAAGGGCCTCAGGGCCTCAGGAGGCCAGGCGACCCTCGGTGTAGGGTTCGACCCGACGTCCGGGGCCCTCGGTCCGGGCTCGCTTCAGTGCCGTGTTGGCCCGGCGGACCATCTTCTCGGCATCCAGGCCC
>PWLA01000253.1 GCA_003559555.1 Gemmatimonadota bacterium
CGGAGGTCCTGGTGGTGGCCGGCCCCGAGGCGAATCCCACCCTGGTGGCCCAGGAACTGGTGGCCCAGGCCGAGCACGATCCCGAGGCCGCGGTCTGCGCGGTGGCCTGGGACGCCGACCTCCTCTCGGCCGTTCGCACCGCCTTGGCCCAGCAGGTGGCCGAGACCCCGCGCCGGGAGATCGTGGCGACGGCGCTGGGCAGCCGGGGTGCCCTCCTCCTGGCCGCAGACCGGAACGAAGCGCTGGCCTTCGCCCAGGAGTACGCCGCCGAGCACCTCGTCCTCTTCACCGATGACCCCCGCCGGGACCTGGGCACCCAGACCACTGCCGGCACCGTCTTCCTGGGCGAGCCCTCATCGGTCGCCTTCGGCGACTACATGACCGGGGCGAACCACGTGCTTCCCACGGCCGGCCGGTCGCGGTCGTTCTCGGGGCTCTCGGTGCTCCACTTCCTCCGGTTCTACACCTGGCAGGAGCTCTCGCCGGAGGCGGCCGCCGCCATGGCCGAGGGGACCGGGCTCCTGGCGGACGCAGAAGGGCTTCCCGCCCATGCCACAGCCGCCCGGGCCAGGAAGGGAGGCGGGTCATGACCCCCTTCCCCCGGGACAGCTACCGTCCCCTGGAGCCCTACGCCCCGGACCGGCGCCCCATCGCCGTGGACCTGTCGGACAACACCAATCGCTGGGGCGCGCATCCGGACGCCCTGGCCGCGGTGCGGACGGCCGACCCGGAAGCCCTTCTCCGATATCCCCCGGTGTACGCGGACCGGCTGAAGGAGGCGGTCTCCCGGCGGTTCGGCGTGCCCGGTGAGGCCATCTCCACCGGATGCGGCTCCGACGACCTCCTGGACTCGGCCTTCCGGGCAGTCTGCGAGCCTGGCGAGGGTGTCAGCTACATCCCGCCCACCTTCTCCATGATCGAGATCTTCGCCCGGATGAACGCCCTCCGCCCGCTCCCGGCGACGCGCGGTCGCCCGGGTCCGGAGGCTCCGTTCGGTCCCCTTCCGGATCCGGCACGCCTCCTGGAACGTGAGCCGGGGCTCATCTACGTGTGTCGCCCCAACAACCCCACCGGCGAGGTCCACTCCCGGGCCTGGGTCGAAGTGCTCATCCAGGCGGTGGAGCCCGACGGCCCGGTGGTGCTCCTGGACGAAGCGTACGTGGATTTCATGGAGGACTCGGCCGAAGGCGGAGGGGCCGATGAGTTCCTCCACCGGGCAGTGGCTTCCCGCAGAATCGTCGTCCTCCGGACCCTCTCCAAGGCCTATGGGCTGGCCGGTCTTCGGGTGGGGTTCGCGGTGGGCGCGCCGGAGGTCATCGCCGAGATCGAGAAATCCCGGGGTCCGTACAAGGTGAACCGGCTGGCCGAAGCGGCGGCAGTGGCAGCCCTGGACGACGGGCCCTCGTGGGTCCCCGATATCTGTGACGCCGTGGCGACGGAGCGCGCCCGACTGGCCCGAAAGCTCACCGAACTGGGGCTCGCCCCCCTTCCCTCTGGCGCCAACTTTCTTCTCATTCCCCTGGGTGGTGTCACCTCCGGTGCCTGGACCTCCGATGGCTCGACCCCCGGCGACCTGAGCGCCGGCGGCCTCACCGCCGCCCTCCGCGAACACGAGGTGGCCGTCCGGCCCTTCCCCGATCTTCCGGGCCTGGGGGAGGCGATCCGGGTCACCATCGGGCCCCGCCCCGAGATGGATCGCTTCATGGAGGCGCTGGAACGGACGCTGGACCGAAGCCCGCAACGAACACCAGGCGAGACCGACAGATGAACCCGACACGCAACGGGCCCCAGGTGGCCCTCTTCGACTACGGAGCCGGCAACCTCCACTCGCTGGCCAAGGGGCTGGAGGCCGGAGGCGCCCGGGTGACGGTGACCACCGACTGGTTCGAAGCGCTGGATGCCCAGGCCCTGGTGCTGCCGGGCGTGGGCTCCTTCGGCGCCGCCGTCCAAGCGCTGGAGGGCCACGAAACCGAGGTCCGGGACGCCCTCCTGGACGGTCTTCCCTGCCTGGGGATCTGTCTGGGCATGCAGCTCTTCTTTCCCGACAGCGAGGAGGGCGAGGGCTCGGGCATCGGGCTCATCCAGGGCCGCGTCCGGCGACTCCGGGCCCGCACCGTGCCCCAGATGGGGTGGAACGACGTGGAGACCGGAGAAGATCCCCTCTTCCGGGACCTCAGCCACCTCACCGCCTACTACGCCAACTCCTTCGTGTGCGAACCCGAGGAGCCGGAGACGGTGGTGGCTCACTCCCAGTACGAGGACCAGCGCTTCGCCGCAGCGGTCCGGCGGGGTCGAAGCTGGGGAGTGCAGTTCCATCCGGAGAAGAGCTCCCGGGCAGGACTCACCCTCCTCCGGAACTTCCTCGCCCAGGTGACGCCATGAGCCGGGACCGCACCCGCACGTTCCTGGCGATCCCGGCCGTTGACCTGAAGGGCGGACGGTGCGTCCAGCTCGTGGGCGGACGGCCCGAAGAGGAGCGGGTGTCCCTCCCCGATCCGGCGGCCGTAGCCCGGAGCTGGAGGGAGAAGGGATTCCGGGCCCTCCACGTCGTGGACCTGGATGCCGCCCTGGGTCGGGGCGATCACCTGGGGCTCATCCGCAAGATCGCCCGGCAGGTCTCCGAGGACGGAGCCGGCGAGCTCCAGGTGGGAGGCGGGATCCGGTGCGACGAGCGGGCCGCCACTCTGCTGGATGCCGGAGTAGACCGTATCATCGTGGGCACCCGGGCGGTAGACGATCCGGACTGGCTGGCCAAGCTGGCAGCGCGCCACCCGGACCGGGTCATGGTGGCCGCCGACGTCCGCGACGGGATCGTCCTCCGGAAGGGTTGGACCGAGGCGGCAGGACTGGAGGTCCTGGACTTCCTGGACGGACTGGCCGATCTGCCTCTGGGCGGGATTCTCTGCACCGACGTGGGTCGGGAGGGCCAGGTGAAGGGGATCGACCGCCCGGGAGTCCGGCGAGTCATCGAGAGCTCGCCCCACCCCGTCTGGATCTCCGGCGGGGTGAGCACGATCCAGGAACTCCGCTTCCTCGAGAGCGAGGGGGCCGCCGGAGCGGTCCTGGGCATGGCGTTCTACACCGAGGCCATGGATGTGGAGCAGGTGGCGGCGGAGTTCGGTGGGGGGACCCCGCCAGGCTCCGCGCCCGTACCCGAAAGGCAGACCATGAGTGACCGAACCAAGGAGCAGAAGTCATGAGCCGAATCAAACGCGAGACCGGCGAGACCCGGATCGTCATGGAGGTGTCCCGAATGGGCGGAGAGATCCAGCCCACCACCGGCGACACCTTCCTGGATCACATGCTCACCACCCTGGCCCGCTACGCCGGGCTGGGGCTTACGGTAGAGGCCGAGGGTGACCTGCGGCACCACCTGGTGGAGGACGTGGCCATCACACTGGGACTTGCCCTCCGGGGCGAAACCCCCACCCGGGCCGAACGCTACGGATCGGCCCTGGTTCCCATGGACGAGGCGCTGGTGCAGGTGGCCCTCGACGTGGGCGGCCGCCCCTACTACGAGGGTCGCCTGCCGTCGAACCTCTACGAACACTTCCTCCAGTCGCTGGCGGTGAACATGGGCGCCACCCTCCACGTGCAGGTGATCCGGGGGCGGGACCGGCACCACGTGGTGGAAGCGGCGGTGAAGGCCACCGGACTGGCCCTGAGGCAGGCGCTGCGGGAGGGGGATCGGGTCTTCAGCACCAAGGGCTCAGTGACCCTGGAGCTGGAGGTGGACGCCGGCGAGCCGGGTGCTCCACCCACCCCGGAGGCGTGACGATGCTGAGGCCGAGGGTCATCGCCTGCCTGGACGTCCAGGACGGCCGTGTGGTGAAGGGCACCAGGTTCGTGGAGCTCCGGGACGTGGGCGACCCGGTGGAGCTGGCCCGGCGCTACGAGGCCGAGGGCGCCGACGAGATCGTCTTCCTTGACATCTCCGCCTCCCACGAGGGGCGAAGCACCCTCCTGGAGACCGTCCGGCGCACCGCCGAGGTCCTCTTCATCCCCCTGACCGTGGGGGGTGGAGTGCGGACCGAGGACGACATGAACGCCCTACTCAGGGCCGGAGCCGACAAGGTGAGCGTCAACTCAGGCGCGGTGCGGGACCCGGATGTCCTCACCCGCGGGGCCCGGCTCTTCGGGAGCCAGTGCGTGGTGGCCTCCATCGACGCCAAGTGGAGCCAGGAGGGCCCGGCGGGGCCCGGATGGTACCACCACACCCACGGGGGCCGGACGCGCACCGACCTGGAGGCGGTGGCATGGGCCAAGGAGTGCGCCCGACGGGGGGCCGGCGAGATCCTCCTCACCTCCATGGACCGGGACGGGGTCCGCACGGGTTACGACCTGGAGCTCACCGCCGCCGTGGCCGACGCGGTGAGCGTGCCCGTCATCGCCTCCGGAGGCGCGGGCCGGGCCGAGCACCTCCGGGACGGCCTCACCCGGGGCCGGGCCGACGCCGTACTCCTGGCCGGCATCCTCCACGACGGCCTCACCACCGTGACCGAGCTGAAGGAGGCGCTGGCCGGGTGGGACATCCCGGTCCGCCTCCCTGACGCCGCGGCCTGACGCCGCGGCCTGGCCCCGACACCCCGAGACCATGACCGATCGCACCCTCCGCACCTCCGACGACCTGGCCGACCTGGCCTTCGACGACCGGGGCCTCGTGCCGGTCGTAGCCCAGGACGCTTCCGACGGCGCCGTCCTCATGGTGGCGTGGGCCAACCGGGAGGCGCTGGAGCGCGCGCTCGAGACCGGCTTCATGCACTACTGGTCCCGTTCCCGGGAAGCGCTCTGGAAGAAGGGCGAGAGCTCGGGCAATCTGCAGCGGGTCGTCTCGCTGCACGCCGACTGCGACGCCGACACGGTTCTGGCCCGGGTGAAGATGGAGGGGCCCGCCTGCCATACCGGGGAGGCCACCTGCTTCGGCGCAGGGGCCGGAGGCGGCGACGCCGTCCTCCGCCGGCTCTGGGACGTGCTCGAGGACCGGAGCCGGGAACGCCCCGAGGGCAGCTACACCACCCGCCTGCTCGCCGACGAGAACCTCCGCCTCAAGAAGCTGGGCGAGGAGACGGTGGAGCTGGTGACCGCCCTCATCCGCAAGGAGGCGCAGGCCTCGGAGGAGGCGGCCGACCTGGTCTACCACCTCATGGTGGCGCTCCTGGCGGCCGGGCGCTCGTGGGACGAAGTGCTGGCCGAGCTGGATCGGCGCCGGGGCTGAGATGTCAGGGGAGGCGTCCGTCACCCTCTTCCTGGCCGGCGATGTGATGACCGGCAGGGGGGTCGACCAGATCCTCCCCCACCCCGGCGACCCTCGCCTGCACGAGCCCTACGTCTCGTCGGCGCTGGAGTACGTGAGGATGGCCGAGATCCGACACGGCGAGATCCCGGCGCCGGTACCCTTCGCCTATCCGTGGGGTGACGCCCTGGCGGAGCTGGAGCGGCGAGCCCCCCACGCCCGGATCATCAACCTGGAGACCGCCGTTACGGACCGGGGAGATCCCGCCGACAAGGCCGTTCTCTATCGGATGTCGCCGACCAACCTGCCGGTCCTCTCCGCCGCCGGGATCGATGTCTGCACCCTGGCCAACAACCACCTCCTGGACTGGGGCCGGGAAGGGCTGCTGGACAGCCTGGACCACCTGGATCGGGCCGGGATCCGGCAGGCGGGTGGGGGAAGAAATGTCGGGCAGGCCCGGGCTCCGGCCGTGCTTCCCCTCCCGGGCGGCCGCCGGCTGCTGGTCTTCTCTCGTGGCTCGCCCACGGCCGGCGTCCCCGGAGACTGGGCCGCCGTGCCGGACGAGTCCGGGATCGCCTTCCTGTCTCGGCTCTCGGACCGGGAGGCGGACCGGCTCGTCCAGGAGATCGCCGTCGTGCGCCGCCCCGGCGACGTGGTGGTGGTCTCCCTCCACTGGGGACCCAACTGGGGATATGAGGTTCGGCGGGCCGAGCGCCGCTTCGCCCATCGGCTGGTGGAGAGCGGCCATGTCCACGTGATCCACGGACACTCGTCCCACCACCCCCGCCCCATGGAGGTCCATCGGGAACGGGCCATCCTCTACGGCTGCGGCGACTTCCTGAACGACTACGAGGGGATCAGCGGGCACCGGGAGTTCCGACCCGACCTGGTCCTCATGTACCTGGTCACGGTGGAGGCGGATGGAGACGGGGGAGAATCGTCCGTGGAGCTGACCCTGGTCCCCTTCCGGCTCCGAAAGCTCCGCCTCCAGCGGGCCGACCCGGAGGAAGCCGGCTGGCTGGCCGAGACCCTGAACCGGGAAGGACGCTCGCTGGGCACCCGCCTCGAGCTGGGCGACGCCGAGTCCGGTCCAGTGCTCCGGTGGGTGGGCTGAAAAAGCGGAGCGGCCCTTGCCCTACCTCTCCCCCCGCTTGAAGGCCGTTGAAGAAGGGCAGGGCTCCACCGTTGGGAGCCCCAGGGGCCCCACGGGCACCCGCCAGAGGCGGGTCGGGCGGTTCGTCGAAGGCATGGCCTTGCGCTACGTCGAGCTGAACCAACGACCGAGTGGGGCCCCTGCGGCCCCAACCGAGCGGCTGACCCCGTAGTCGCGCAAGGCGTTCAGAGCGCGTCCTCCGCGAGACCTCCGA
>PWLA01000015.1 GCA_003559555.1 Gemmatimonadota bacterium
ACCTGCTCCAGCGAATCCCGGTCCCGGATGGTCACCGTCCCGTCTTCGCTGGTCTGCCCGTCCACGGTGACGCACCAGGGCGTGCCGGCCTCGTCCTGACGACGGTACCGGCGCCCGATGGAGCCCGATTCGTCATAGAAGGAGGGGATGGACGCCTGCCGAAGCTCCTTGGCCAGTCGGTCGGCAATCTCCGGCAGCCCATCCTTCTTGACCAGGGGGAAGACGGCCACCTTGATGGGCGCCACAGAGGGATGCAGCCCCAGAACGACCCGCTGGTCCCCCTCCACCTCTTCCTCCCGATAGGCGTCCACCAGGAGGACCAGGAGGGTCCGGTCCACCCCCGCCGCGGTCTCCACCACGTAGGGGATGAAGCGCTCACCGCCCCCCGAGTCGATGTACTCCAGCCGCTTGCCCGAATACTCCTCGTGTCGGGAGAGGTCGAAGTCCGTCCGGTTGTGGATGCCCTCCAGCTCCTTCCAGCCGAAGGGGAAGTGGTACTGGATGTCCACCGCCTTCTTGGCGTAGTGAGCCAGCTCGTCGGGGCCGTGCTCGTCCAGGCGGAGACGGTCGGGGTCGATGCCCAGCGACCGGTGCCACTGGAGCCGTTCTTCGAGCCAGTAGTCGAACCACTCGTCATCGGTGCCCGGTTTCACGAAGAACTGCATCTCGGCCTGCTCGAACTCCCGGGTCCGGAAGATGAAGTTTCCCGGCGTGATCTCGTTGCGGAAGGCCTTCCCGATCTGGGCGATCCCGAAGGGCACCTTCTGGCGGGCCGCCGTCTGGACGTTCAGAAAGTTGACGTACGAGCCCTGGGCGGTCTCGGGCCTCAGGTAGACGGTGTGGCCCTGGTCTTCAACCGGTCCCATGAAGGTGCGGAACATGAGGTTGAACAGGCGGGGGTCGCCCAGCTCGCACTGGTCGTCCTCGCCTGGCGCCTTCGAGGGCTTCCGCCCGCACGCCTGGTCGGCCAGGGTGTCTTCCCGGAAACGCTTCTTGCACACCCGGCATTCCACCAGTGGATCGGTGAAGCCCTCCACGTGCCCCGACGCCTCCCAGACCTTCGGATGCATGAGGATGGCGGCATCCAGCCCCTCCACGTCGTCCCGCTGGTGCACCATCCGGCTCCACCAGCGCTCCTTCAGGTTGCGCTTGAGCTCGACGCCCAGGGGGCCGTAGTCCCACACGGACCCGGTCCCGCCGTAGATTTCCGAGGACTGGAAGATGTAGCCGCGCCGCTTGGCAAGCGACACCAGCTTCTCCATCGTATCTTTTTCCGCCATGTTGATTCAGCCGTGGGTTTATTGGAAGATGGGGGTCGAATCATAGGAGAGGGTGAAGGCGGGAGCAACCGAATACGGACGCAGGTGGCCGGTGGATTCCGCCAACGCCCCCACGGGTTCCGTGGGAGCCCCTTCGGCACCGGCATTCGGAGCCGGCTGGAAATGAACCCACCGGCCTGGTGGCGGGTAATCAAAGCTGCTCCGTGTTCCGTTCAAGACGCCCGTGCCGATCCCCTAGTACCACGAATAGTACCACGAGCTCGAACGGACGGACTCCACGAGGTCCCATGTGGGACCTCAAGCCGAAAATCCAAAGGAACACCATGTCTGACCTCACCTTTACCGATCGCGCGCAGGAGATGGTGCGCAACTTCCTCGATCAGAGCGAAGGCGAGCTCCACGCCCTGAGGATCCAGGTCAATGGCGGCAGCCCCGTGGCACCCTCGTTCGAACTCACGCTGGTGACTGACGAGGACCGGGATCCCGCCGACCTGGAGATGGACGGCGGCGGATTCCACGTCCTGCTGGACCCCCGAAGCGCCGAACGCCTCGAGGGCGCCACGGTGGACTTCGTGCAGCGGGTCAACGAGAGCGGCTTCGAGATCCAGCCGGCGGTGAAGCCCGTGGGCGAGGGCGGGCCCAGCGGCGATCTGGCGGAGCGGGTCCAGGGCGTCCTGGACCAGCAGGTGAACCCGGCCATCGCCTCCCATGGAGGCCGCATCGACCTGGTGGACGTGGACGGTACGGAGATCTTCATGGAGATGTCCGGCGGTTGCCAGGGCTGCGCCATGTCGCGAATGACGCTCCGGCAGGGCGTGGAGAAGATGCTCCGCCAGGCCATCCCCGAGATCAGCGCCATCCACGACGTCACCGATCACTCGGCGGGCGAAAACCCCTACTTCTCAGCCTGACCGTGGCGCGATCCGGCGCAGGTGCAGGCTCGACACCCTTCCGCATCATGGCGGGGTCCGGAGGAGGTCGGCCCGGGAGCCGGGTGGTTCCGCGGTGGGCCGCCACCCTGGCACTCCTGGCAATCTTTTCGATCGCCGGATGCGGTGTTGGCCTCATCCCCGAGCGGAGTGGGGCATCGGCCCAGGAGCTTCCCCGGGTGGGCCCGCCCTCCGGGAGCCTCCTCCTGGCCGGAGGGGGCACGTTGGGTCCGGAGATCTGGGAGCGCTTCGTGGAACTGGCCGGAGGCCCCGACGCCCGGATCGTGGTCATCCCCACCGCCGCGAGCCAGGACCACTTTCCGGACGACTGGTCCGGGCTTCAGCCTCTGATCCAGGCCGGCGCTCAGGACATCCGCATCCTTCATACCCGGGACCGCCGGGAGGCCGATACCGACGCATTCGCGGAGCCCCTGTCCGAAGCCACCGGCGTGTGGATTCCCGGGGGTCGGCAGTGGAGACTGGTGGACGCATACCTTGATACCCAGGTCCACCAGGCCCTCTTCCAGGTGCTGGAGCGGGGCGGCGTGGTGGGGGGAACCTCCGCCGGCGCATCCATTCAGGCCTCCTACCTGGTGCGGGGCGATCCCGAGACGAATCAGATCATGATCTCACCGGACTACGAAGTGGGATTCGGTTTTCTGGCCGGGACCGCGGTGGATCAGCACCTCCTGGCCCGGGGCCGGGAGGAAGATCTCTGGGAGGTGCTGGACGCGCACCCGGATCTGCTGGGAATCGGCCTGGACGAGGGGACCGCTCTGGTCGTGACGCAGGATCGGGGGGAAATCATCGGCGTGAGCCAGGCCCTCTTCTACGACGCCACCGAGCCCCCGCGCCGCCCCCGGAGCTTCAGCAGCGGCACCATCTTCGACCTGGCGGAACGGGCGGCTGTGACCGCGACCGTCGACGAGAATGAGGCCGAGAGTCAGGATGGGAGCAGCCTCGATCCTGGACCCTGACACCCTCCCTCTTCCCTCCCCCGACGCGCTGGCCGTTCGGTTGCATCCGCCGGCGGAACGGGCCGTCCGGGCCGGGCATCCGTGGGTCTTCGAGAACAGTATCCGGTCAGTGAGCCCCACCGGGCAGACCGCCGACCAGCCCGGCTCCGGGGACGTCGCCGTGATCTTCGACCGGAAGGGTCGCTTTCTGGCAGTCGGGCTCTTCGATCCCACCAGCCCCATCCGAATCCGGGTCCTGAGCCACGGCGAACCCGCCCAGGTGGGACCGGAGCTCTTTCGGACCTTTCTGGGTGAAGCGCTCCACCGACGAAAGCCCCTGGACGACGATCCCGAGACCACAGGATACCGCGTGCTCCACGGCGAGGGGGACCGGTTTCCGGGACTGGTGCTGGACCGGTACGGCGACGCGGTAGTGCTGAAGCTCTATTCCCCCATCTGGCTCCCCCGACTCCGGGAGGTGGTGCCGGCGGTTCGGGAGTGCCTGGCTCCCCGCACCATCGTGGGGCTGGTTTCGCGGCGCCTCGCCGAGGACCCCGGGTGTCCCGCTCCTCTGCGTCGGGGCGCGGTGCTGGACGGTGCGGCCGATTCGGGCCCGTTCGAGTTTCAGGAGTCGGGTCTTCACTTCGAGGCCCATCCGGTGGTGGGGCACAAGACCGGCTTCTACCTGGACCAGCGCGAGAACCGCCGCCGCGTGGAGGGCGAGACGGCCGGGGAACGAGTGCTGAACGTCTTCAGCTATACCGGAGCCTTCTCGCTGTACGCCGCTCGGGGCGGGGCCCGGGAGGTCACCAGCGTCGATCAGAGCCGACCGGCCCTACGGCAGGCGGACCGCCACTTCGCGCTGAACGCGTCCGTCGCACGGGGCACAACGCACCGGGCAGTGGAGGGCGACGCCTTTGAGGTCATGGAGGAACTGGCCCGACAGGGAGAGCGCTTCGGCGTAGTGGTGGTGGATCCACCCTCCTTCGCCAAGGAGGCCTCCCAGGTGGAGGGGGCCCTCGGGGCCTATGCAGCCCTCACCGGCCGGGCCCTGTCCCTCCTGGATTCGGGAGGGCTCCTGGTCCAGGCGTCATGCTCGTCCAGGGTGCAGGCCGACGACTTCTTCGGTCGGGTCCATCGGGCCGTGGCCGACGCGGGGCGCAGCCTCCAGGAGGAGCACCGTACCGAACACCCGCTGGATCACCCCGCCACGTTCCCTGAAGGTCACTACCTCAAGTGCCTGTTCGCCCGGGTGGATTGAAGGGTTCTTGAAGGGACCTCGACTCAGGGCCCCCCTTCTTCCTCCATCGGCCGCTGCACCAGGTCCTCCAGAATGGGTCCCATCTCCCGAAGGATCTGCGCCGGCAACGACGAGGTGAAGTGGTAGTTGTCCGCCTCCTCACCGGGCACGTAGGCGGTGACCACCCCGTAGTACCGGTCCCCTACGAAGAAGACGACGCTGGAGGTGCGGTTCACGCTGCGGGACTCCACCAGCCGGCCACCGGGAGCGAAGACCCGGTATCGGTTGTCCCCGGTCCCGGTCTTGGCCCCGATGGGGAGGGCGAGCCCGTCGGCGTCCCGGACGACCCCAAGCATGCGGCGACCCGTTCCCCGCTCCACCACCTCCACCATGGCCTGCCGGAGGACCCGGGCCACCTCGGGGGCCATGACCTGCTGGCCCGCGGTGGCCACCCGCTCCATGCGCGTCTCCCACGGGGTGTCCTGGGCAAAGTGGAGCTCATCGACCCTGTAGGTGGGGGTGCGCACGCCGTCGTTCAGGATGATCCCCACCAGATCGTTGAGCGCTGACGGCCGCTCGCCGGAGCTCCCGATGGAGGTGCCCAGCGAGGGCACGATGTTCTGGAAGGGGTAGCCCACCCGCTGCCAGCCCTTCAGGACCTCGGTGAAGGCCTCCACCTCCAGGAGCGAGCGGATGCGCCGGTCCTGGGCATCGGTGAAGCGGGTCCGGAAGAGCCATCGGTACACCTCCTGGCGGGCCTCGGCGCTCTCCTGGATGATCTCAGAGCGGGAGGCCCCCGGGTGCTCCCGGAGGTAGCGAGCCACCCAGAGCTCCAGGGGGTGCACCGAGGCCAGGTACCCCAGATCCGCCAGGGGATGGGGGGTGGGGTCAGCCCGGCGAAACAGGTCTTCCACCGTGGCGCTGGAGAACTCGGCGTCGGGCTGGTTGATCCGGAGGAGCACCTCGAACTCCTCCACCGACCCGTCGGGCACCACCGTGCGGTACGCCCAGGCGATCCGCTGGGGAGCCAGGCGTCGATCTCTGAAGAGCGCCCGCAGGATCTCGTCGGGGCTCATTTCCCGATACTTGGGGATGAACTGGTTCAGGAACTGGATCCCCTCCCGGTCGGCGAAGCGGGCCAGATACTCCTGCCGAAGAGGCGAGTCCCGCTCCTCCAGCACATGGGCCGTGGAGCAGGGCACCCGGTACATGTAGTGGTTCACGATGTCCTGCATCATCCGGACGAAGACCAGGTTGATGGACTGCTGGAACCCCAGCGACACGCTCACCACCTGCTGGTCGTAGGTGCTGTCGAAGTTGGTGAAGCTCTGCACGCCCCCGCCGGTAACGAAACGCTGAGCCGGGTTGGCCGAATAGCGCCGCTCCATGGCCCGCTCAAGCAGTGGAAGGAGCTCGAGCTCGGGCTCGGCCAGGAGCTGATTCCGGACCCAGAGACTGAGCCGATCCTGAGCAGCCACCGGGTAGGCCCGCAGGTCGCCGGTGGAAAGCCATTCCATGCTTTCCCATAGCTCGGCGATGATCTCCAGGTAGCTCACCAGGGTCCGGAGCTTGGCCGTGGAGCCCAGCTCGAGTCGGGCCGATTCGTTCAGGTTGAAGGGAGCGTCCAGGTTGTCCACCTCAACCCGGACCACGTTGCCCCGCTCGGTGCGCTCGTGGAGGACCATGGAGTAGACCACTCCCGCCGGATCGCCCCGGTCCAGGAGCCGGTAGGCATTCATGCCATGGGCCTGCAGAAACGCCGGCTCCGAAAGCTGGGTCAGAAAGTCCGTGACCTCTCGCTGGGCCCGGGAGTCGATGGTGGTGCGGACCCCGAGGTCCAGGCGGTCCAGGTCGTAAAGCCGATCCACTCCCAGAAGACCCAGAAGCCCCGTCCGCACGGCATTGGCCGCCTTCCGCTCCACGAAGGAGACCGGGGGGCGAGGCGGAGGAAGCATGCGCAGCTCCGGCGACGCATTCAACGCTTCGGCGGCCAACCGCTCAGGGATCACGCCCTCGGCACGCAGGAGCCGGATGTGGCGGTCGGCAAGTCCGGCCAGCACCTCCCGTCCTCCGGTGGTGGTGAGGTGGTACGACGGACGCCGCTGAGCCAGAAGCAGACTCAGGACCTGGCGATACGCCTCACCCGCCTCCGTCCACTCCTCGTCGGAAGAGAGCCCCACATCCGATGGGAG
>PWLA01000278.1 GCA_003559555.1 Gemmatimonadota bacterium
AGGGGGTCCTCCGGGAGATGGGGGTCGAGGACCCGGAGGTGCACCTGGAGCGGCCCCGGGATCCGTCCCACGGCGACGTAGCCACCAACGTGGCCATGACGCTGGCCTCGAGGCTCAAGGCCTCGCCCCGCTCCATCGCCCAGGAGATCATCCGGCGGCTCCCGGACGACGCCCCGGGCATCGCGGGCGTGGAGATGGCCGGTCCCGGCTTCCTGAACTTCCGGCTCTCGGTGGATGCCGTGGGCCGGACGGTGGAGCGCATCGTGAAGTCCGACGCGGACTTCGGCCGGAGCGACACCGGCGACGGCCGTCCGGTGATGATCGAGTTCGTGTCGGCCAACCCCACCGGACTCCTGCACCTGGGACACGGCCGCCAGGCGGCGCTGGGCGACGCCATTTCCGCTCTCCTGGAGTGGACGGGTTGGGAGGTGCACCGGGAGTTCTACTACAACGACGCCGGCCGGCAGATCGAACGGCTGGCCGAGAGCGTCCGGGCCCGCTACCTGGAGCACCTGGGGCGTGACGCCGAGGTACCCGAGGACGGCTACCACGGCGAGATGGTGGCGGAGCTGGCCCGGGAGTTCGCTCAGGCCGAGGGAGAGGGCTGGGCCGACGCCCGGGGCGCCGAGGCGGAGGAGGGGCTGGAACGGATGCGCCGCTTCGCCGTGGAGCGCCTTCGCCAGGAGCAGGACCGGGACCTGAGCGACTTCCGGGTGCACTTCGACGAGTACTTCCTGGAGTCTTCGCTTTACGACGAGGGACGGGTGGAGGACACCGTGGCCCGGCTCCGGGAGACGGGGCTGGTCTTCGAGAAGGGCGGGGCGGTATGGCTTCGGACCTCGGAGTTCGGCGACCAGAAGGACCGGGTCATGATCAAGTCCGATGGCTCGGCCACCTACTTTTTGCCCGACGTTGCCTACCACGTAACCAAGTGGGAGCGGGGTTTCCGCGACGCCATCAACGTGCAGGGCGCGGACCACCACGGCACGGTGGCCCGGGTCCGGGCGGGGCTCCAGGCACTGGGGCTCCCGGAGGGATACCCGGAATACGTGCTCCACCAGATGGTGACGGTGGAGCAGGGTGGGGAGGAGGTGAAGTTCTCCAAGCGGGCCGGGGACTACCTGACCCTCCGGGACCTGGTAGAGGAGGTGGGGGTGGACGTGACCCGGTACTTCTTCCTCATGCGGAAGCCCGAGGCGCACCTGGTCTTCGACCTGGACTGGGCCCGGGACCAGTCGGACAAGAACCCGGTCTACAAGGCCCAGTACGCCCATGCCCGCATGTGCTCCATCCTGCGTCGGGCCGGAGCGGAGGGAGAGGCGGACGTGGCCGATGCCGACCTCTCGCTCCTGGCCCAGGACTCGGAGCGGGAGCTGATCCAGCAGCTCGGGGAGTTCGTCGCATTGGTGGAGCGAGCGGCCGCCGCCCGGGCCCCCCACCTGGTCTGCGACTACCTGGAGCAGACGGCGGGGCAGGTGAACGCCTGGTACCACGCCGGAAACCCCACCCGGAATCCGGAGCTGGCGGTCCTCCACGACGATCCAGAGATGCGGGCGGCCCGACTGGCCCTCACCCGTGCGGTGCGGATCGTCCTGCGCAATGCCCTCACCGTGCTGGGCGTGGAAGCGCCTGAGCGCATGGAACGGGCGTCCAACGAGGAGGCCCCGGCCTCCGCTCCGGCCTGAGTCCGCCATGTCGATCCTCGTGGTGGGCAGCGTGGCCCTGGACGATGTGGAGACGCCCTTCGGTGCGGTGAAGGGGGCGCTGGGGGGCTCGGCCGTGCACTTTTCCGCTGCCGCCTCCCTCTTCGCACCGGTGCAGGTGGTGGGCGTGGTGGGAAGCGACTACCCGCTGGAGGAGCTGGATTTTCTCCGGCGCCGGGATGTGGACCTGTCGGGCGTGGAGACCGCCCAGGGGAGCTCCTTCCGCTGGTCGGGTCGCTACAGCCACGAGCTGGGGTCGCCCGAGACGCTGGAGACGCACCTGGGGGTCTTCGCCGCGTTCGAGCCCCGAATCCCTCCGGCTTTCCGCACGCCTGAGATCCTCTTCCTGGGCAACATCGACCCGGAGCTGCAGCTCAAGGTGCTGGAGCAGGTGGAACGGCCGCCGCTGGTGGCGTGTGACACCATGAACTTCTGGATCGAGGGGAGCCGGGAACCCCTCATGCGGCTCCTGTCCAAGGTGGACGTAGTCATGGTGAACGAGGGAGAGATCCGCCAACTGGCCGACGAGCCCAACCTGGTCCGGGCGGCCCGGTGGGTCCTGGAGCGGGGTCCCAGGCGGGTGGTGGTGAAGAAGGGCGAGCACGGCGCTCTCATGTTGGACGCCGGCGGGGTCTTCTTCGTACCGGGCTATCCGCTGGAGGAGGTGTTCGACCCCACCGGTGCGGGGGACGCCTTCGCGGGTGGCTTCCTGGGTGCGCTGGCAGGTGGGCCCCTGGAGCATCCGGGGCGGCTGCGGCGGGCCATGGTGCTGGGGTCGGTCACCGGCTCCCTGGCGGTTGAGGAGTTCAGCGTGCGTCGACTGGCCCGGACCGAGCGAGCCGAGGTGGCCGCCCGGGCGCGGGAGTTCCGGAAGATGACCCACTTCGAACTGGAGGAGGCCCGGCCCACGGCTGCGGCGGGAGGCGATTACACCCATGACTGACAGCGCGGCGACTGAAGGTGCGGGGACTGAGGGGCAGGGTACGGACGAACAGGGAATGGACTACCGGAGCGCCGGGGTGGACCTGGAGAAGGCGGAGCGGGCCAAGGAGGGGATCCGGGAGTTGGTGGAAGGCACCCGGGACCGCTGGACGCTCTCCGGGCTGGGCTCCTTCGGCGGGCTCTACCAGGTGCCGGACGACGTGGCGGAGCCGATCCTGGTGTCGTCGGCCGACGGGGTGGGCACCAAGCTGAAGGTGGCCTTCCGGGCCGGGGTGCACCACACGGTGGGTCGAGACCTGGTGAACCACTGCGTCAACGACATCCTGGTGCAGGGGGCCCGGCCTCTCTTCTTTCTGGATTACCTGGCCACCGGCGAGATGGACGAGGGGGTGGTGGAGGACCTGGTCCGGGGCATCGCCCGGGCCTGCTCCGAGAACGGGTGCGCCCTCCTGGGCGGAGAGACGGCGCAGATGCCGGACTTCTACGCCGAAGGCGAGTACGACATGGCGGGCTTCATCGTGGGGATCGTGGGTCGGGAGCAGCTCCTGGACGGGAGCCGGGTCCGGGAGGGAGACGTCCTGGTGGGGCTCACCTCGTCGGGTCTGCACACCAACGGGTACACCCTGGCCCGAAGGATCCTCTTCGAGCGGGCGGGACTGGGCGTGGGCGACACCATCCCCGGAACCGATGAGACGGTGGGGGCGGCGCTCCTCCGGGTGCACCGGAGCTATCTGCACCCCCTGAAGACCGAGCTGGAGCGGGGCACGGTACGCGCCCTGGCCCACATCACCGGTGGCGGCATTCCGGGGAACCTTCCCCGGGCGCTTCCCCAGGGGCTGGGCGCCACCGTCCGGAAGGAGACCTGGAAGGTTCCGGCCCTCTTCCGGGCGCTGCAGGAGCTGGGGAGGGTGGAAGAGGAGGAGATGTTCCGGGTGTTCAACATGGGGGTGGGCATGATCGCCGTGGTGGCGCCCGAGGAGTCCAGGGGACTGGTGGACCGCCTCCGGGACCAGGGGGAAGCGGCATGGATCCTGGGCGAGGTCATGGCCGGCTCCGGGGTCCGGTTCGCGCCATGAGGCGGGTGCCGGCAATCATGAGACGGGCCTCGTTGGAGTGGAAGGGTGCGGCCCTGGTTCTGGCCCTGGCGGTTCTCCTCACCGCACCGGCCCCCGCGGCGGCCCAGTCGGCCATCGGCGAGCTTCACCAGCGCTGCGCGGCCGGGGCGGGGGAGGAGTTGAGCTCGCTCTGCCTGCAGTCGGCGCTGGCCACCCACACCCTGCATGGGGGACTGGGGCTCCTGGTGGCCGCCGGGGGCTCCCATCCGGTGAGCCCATCCACCGCGGGACGCCGCATGGAGGCCCGGCCCCGGATCGTGGTGGACGGTGGCCTGAGCCTGGCCTCGGTGAACCACCTGGACCTGAGCCGGGCGGAGGCTGGCCCCCGGGAAACCCGGAGCACCTTCGTGGCCGGCCGGCTCACCGCGGCGGCCGGGATCTTCGACGGATTCTCCCTGGCACCCACGGTGGGCGGGGTGGGAAGCCTTGACGGTGTGTTGACTCTCCGGGTCGTACGGCTTCCCGGAAGCGACGGCTTCAGCGGGACCGCGGCCTCGGTGGGAGCCGGGGTCCGGTTGGGGGTCTTCCGGGAGTCCTTCAGCCTCCCGGGCGTGACCCTCACGGCCATCCACCACCGGCCGGGGACCATCCGCTACGGCGACCTGGAGGAAACCGGACGACGCATGGTCCTGGAGCCCCGGGTGACGTCCGCCCGGCTCGAGGTGGGCAAGGACATGCTGGCTATGGGCGTCATTGCCGGCGCCGGACTGGACCGGATGTCCGGCCGGGCGCGGATCGGAGCCAGGACGGGGACCCAGGAGGGGGCCGCCGGTCCTGTTTCGCTGACGCAGACCCGGAGATACCTCTTTGCTGGTCTGAACTACACGTGGCTGGTGACCCAGGTCAGCGGCGAGCTGGCGTGGTCGCCGGGTCGAGGCGTGGGCGAGGACGTGGAGGTCCCGGCCGGAATCCGCACCGACGCCGGAGGCCTTCAGGCCGCTCTCACCTTCCGGGTCACGTACTGATATCTCGGTGGTTTTCATGGACGAAGCGCTGACCGACCGGGAGCTCACCGACCGGGAATGGGCCCACGTGGAGCGGGCCCTGGTCCTGGCGCGACGCGGGTGGGGGCGGGTTCACCCGAATCCCATGGTGGGATGCGTCATCGTCCGGGACGGCCGGGTGGTGGGGGAGGGGTGGCACCGGGAGTGGGGCGGACCCCACGCCGAGGTGATGGCCCTGGCGGACGCCGGTGCGGCTGCCCGGGGAGCCACCGCCTTCGTGAGCCTGGAACCCTGCCGCCACACCGGAAAGACCGGCGCCTGCACCCATGCGCTCATGGAGGCGGGCGTGGCCCGGGTGGTGTTCGGGGCTGCGGATCCGGGAGAGGCGTCGGGCGGGGGAGCCCGGGTGCTTCGGGAGGCCGGCGTGGAGGTCACGGGACCGGTGTTGAGCTCCGGGGAGGCCCGACGGGAGAACCCGCCCTTCTTCCACACCGACGAGACCCGACCGTGGACGGCGCTGAAGCTGGCCCTCTCGCTGGACGGCGGGATTGCGGCGGCGCCGGGCCAGCGGACCTCGGTGAGCGGCCCGGAGGTGGACCGGCGAGTGCAGGAGCTGCGGGCCGGGTTCGACGCCATCATGGTGGGGGCCCGGACGGCTCGGGTGGACGACCCCCGGCTCACCGTCCGGGGTCCGATCCCACCGCGGGTGCCGCCTCGGAGGGTGGTGGTGGACGGCCGGGGGACGCTCGGGCCGGGCGCCCGCCTCCTGGCGGAGGAGGGCGGGGCCGTCCAGTTCGTGACCACCGCAGCGGCCGAAGCCGGGTGGAAGCGGAAGATGGAGGCAGCCGGGGCCCAGGTGTTGACGGTGGAGGGAGCGGACGGCCAGGTGGACCTGCCGGGGGCGCTCCAGGCTCTGCGTTCCGGTGGGGTCGGCGCCCTCCTGTGCGAGGGGGGTGGGGTGCTGGGCAGCGCCCTCCTGTCGGAGGGGCTGGTGGATCGCCTCTACCTGGCGGTGGCACCCCGCTTTCTGGGGCCGGATGCGGTTCCCGCCTTCCCCCGGGTTTCGGGGCCCGGAGGCGAGGCCGACTGGGAGATGGCCGCCGAGCCCGAGCGGGTGGGTGCCGATCTCTGGCTGACACTGGACCGGGAGGGCTGATGTTCACCGGGATCATCGAAGCGGTGGGAAGGGTGACGGAGGCGTCGGACGGCGACGGCGTGCGCCGCCTGCGGATCCGGGTCGAGCCCCCGGTCCTGGCCGACGTGGAGGCCGGGGACTCCATCGCGGTGGACGGAGCGTGCCTCACCCCGGTGGACGTGGGGGAGGACGCATTCGAGGTGGAACTCATCGCCTCGACCCTCTCCCGGACGGTGGCCGGGGCCTACCAGCCGGGCGCCAGGGTGAATCTGGAGAAGGCCATGGTGCTGGGCGATCGCCTGGACGGGCATCTCGTTCAGGGGCATGTAGATGCAATCGGTCACCTGAACCATATTCGAAGAGAGGGGGACACCCGCTTCCTGGAGTTTTCGGTTCCGCCGGAGGTGCACGGAGGCACGATCGTGCACGGCTCCATCGCCCTGAACGGGATCTCGCTGACGGTGAACCGGCTGGAGGATCCGGACCGGCTGGAGGTGGGCATCATCCCCCACACGTGGGAGCACACGAACCTTCGGGACCTGGCTCTGGGCGATCCGGTGAACGTGGAGGGGGACCTGATCGGGAAATACGTGGGTAGGCTCCTGCGCACTAGACATTCATCACCGGACTGATACATGGCATTCGACAGCGTCGAAGACGCACTGCAGGACATACGCGACGGCAAGATGGTGATCGTGGCCGACGACGAGGACCGGGAGAACGAAGGCGACCTGGTCTGCGCCGCCTCCACCATCACCCCCGAGATCGTCAACTTCATGACCAAGCACGGGCGGGGGCTCATCTGCGTGTCCCTCACCCGGGACCGGGCCGACGAGCTGGACCTGGTGCCCATGACGGACCACAACACCGATCCCCACGAGACCGCCTTCACCGTCTCGGTGGACGCCCATCGGCGCTTCGGGGTGACCACCGGGATCAGCGCCCAGGATCGGGCCACCACCATCCAGGTGCTGGTGGATCCGGACAGCCGGCCCCAGGACCTCCGAAGGCCGGGACACGTCTTCCCCCTCCGGGCCCAGCCCGGGGGCGTGCTTCGGCGGGTGGGCCAGACCGAGGCCTCGGTGGACCTGGCCCGTCTGGCCGGACTCGACCCGGTGGGGGTCATCTGCGAGATCCTGAACCCGGACGGCTCCATGGCCCGCCGCCCGGAGCTGGAGGAGTTCGCCCGGGAGCACGACCTCCGCTTCATCACGGTGGCCCAGCTGGTGGCCTACCGCCTGAGCAAGGAGCGGCTGGTGAAGCGGGTGGCCCATGTGCAGCTGCCCACTCCCCACGGCGAGTTCCGACTCATCGGCTACGAGAGCCTCATCGACAACCGGGAGCACGTGGCGCTGGTGAAGGGAGAGGTGGAAGGCCAGGACGGCGTAATGGTCCGAATGCACTCTGAGTGCCTGACCGGAGACGTCTTCGGCTCACAGCGGTGTGACTGCGGAGAGCAGCTGGACGCCGCCATGGCCCGCATCCAGAACGAGGGTCTGGGTGCCATCATCTACCTCCGGCAGGAGGGCCGGGGGATGGGGCTGGGCAACAAGCTTCGGGCCTACGAGCTGCAGGAGAAGGGAGAAGACACCGTGGAGGCCAACCTGAGCCTCGGGTTCAAGCCCGATCTCCGGGACTACGGGATCGGAGCGCAGATCCTCCTGGACCTGGGGCTTCGGCGGATCCGGCTGCTGACGAACAACCCCAAGAAGATCGTGGGGCTGGAGGGCTATGGGCTGGAGATCACCGGACGGGAGCCCCTGCGGATCCGTCCGGGGGAGCACAACGCCCAGTACCTCGAGACCAAGCGACGACGTCTTGGCCACCTGCCCTGATTCACCCGGTCGGTGACCGTGGTCAATTCAACTTGCACCGGAGGATGCACGCCATGAAGGAGCTCGAGGGACGCCTGGACGGAACCGGCCTTCGCTTTGCCCTGGTGGTAGCCCGCTTCAACGAACTCATCACCGACCAGCTCCTGGCCGGTGCGGCGGATTGCCTGATCCGACACGGGGTCTCCCGGGACGACCTGCAGGTGATCCGGGTGCCCGGGGCATGGGAGCTGCCCGGGGCCTGCGCCCGCGTCGCCTCCCGGGGTGGCGTGGACGGGATCGTGGCGCTGGGCTGCGTGATCCGGGGCGACACGCCCCACTTCGAGTACGTGGCCGGGGAGGCGGCCTCCGGACTGGGGGCGCTGAACCGGACCGGTGACGTGCCCGTGGGCTTCGGCGTGCTCACCACCGACACGGTGGAGCAGGCCCTGGAGCGGGCGGGCACCAAAGCCGGGAACAAAGGGAGGGAGGCCGCCGAGGCCACCCTGGAGATGGCAACGCTGTTTCGGGATCTTTCATGAGCGATGGAGGGATGCGCGACCGGGGACGACGGGACGGGAGCGAGCTGACGCCGGCGGAGCGGGTGGACCGGAGTCGTGCCCGGTCCTGGGCCACCCAGATCCTCTACCGGTGGGAGAGCGAAGGCGGCGGGCACAGCCTCATGGATGCCTTCCGCGAGACTCTCAGAACCCGGCACGTGGCCGATCGGCGGGTGCCCCTGATCGAGGAGCACATCGCCCGGGTCAACGAGCACCTGGAGGAGGTGGACAAGGTGCTGGAGCGTGCCCTGGACAACTGGCGACTGGAGCGCCTCTCCCGGGTCGACCGTAGCGTGCTCAGGCTCTCGGCTTCGGAGATCCTCTACGACTCGGAGGTCCCCCCGCGGGTGGCTCTCCAGGAGGGAATCCGGCTGGCCGGCCAGTACGGTGGGGCCGAGTCGCCCCGCTTCGTGAACGGGGTGCTGGACGCCGTCCTCCGGCGGAGTGGACGGTAGGCGGGGGAGTGGTTGCACGGCCGTCGGAGTCGGAGGGGGACCAAGGCAACGCCGCGGGTCCCCGCCGGGTGCTGGTGCTGAACTGGCTGGACCGGGAGAACCCGCAGGCCGGCGGTGCCGAGATGCACCTCCACGAAACCTTCGGCCGGATCGCAGCGGACGGATGGGAGGTGACCCTGGTCAGCAGCGGCTGGGACGGGGCGTCCGACCGAGCCGAGCTGGACGGCATGAAGGTGCATCGGGTCGGGGGACGCCACAGCTACCTGATCCAGGCTCCCCGATATGCCCGCCGCCTCCTCCGGCGGGACCGGTTCGACGTGGTGGTGGAGGATCTGAACAAGGTTCCCCTCTTCACCCCCTTCTGGTGCCGACGCCCCGTGCTGCTGCTGGTTCACCACCTCTTCGGCGGCACGGCCTTTCAGGAGGCCTCACTCCCGCTGGCCCTGGCCACCTGGCTCCTGGAGCGCCCGGTGGGCCGGGTCTACCGGGGCATGCCGGTGGTGGCGGTCTCCAGGAGTACCCGTGACGACCTGGTGGCCCGGGGCCTCGCCGGGGATGGGATCCGGGTGATCCCCAACGGGGTGGAGCTGGAGGCCTTCACCCCCGCCCCCGAGGGCGGACGCTTCCCCCAACCGACGATCCTCTACCTGGGGCGCCTGAAGCGGTACAAGCGGGTGGACCTGCTCCTGAAGGCGACGGCGGTCCTTCGAGACGAAGGGGTCCCTGTCCGGCTCCTGATTGCAGGCAAGGGAGACCACTCGGATGCGTTGGAGCGGGAGGCCCGGGAGTTGGGCCTCCAGGACGACGAAGTTCGCTTTCTGGGCTTCGTCTCCGAGTCGGAGAAGCGGGAGCTTCTGGCCCGGGCGTGGGTACATTGTCTCGTGTCGCCCAAGGAGGGGTGGGGGATCGCCAACCTGGAGGCGGCGGCGGCGGGAACGCCCACCGTGGCCAGCGATGCGCCGGGCCTCAGGGACTCGGTGGTCCACGACGAGACCGGCTTCCTGGTGCCCCACGGCGACGTGGCGGCGCTGGCGACACGGATCCGGGAGGTGGTGGAGGATCCGGGGCTCCGGGAGCGCATGGGACAGGCCGGACGGGCCTTCGCCGGCCAGTTCTCCTGGGATCGCACCGCCGCCCGAATGAAGGCAACTCTGGAGGAGGCGGTGGCCTCGTCAGGAGCAGGTCCGTAGTTTCGTGTACGCCTCGTCGCCCTCGCCCGATTCGCGGCCCGAACCGCGGGTGGGGCCGGCGTCGAGACGGATGCCAGACGCTGGGTTGGAACGTCCGGCACGTCGCGGGGCGATTCCAGCCCGGCCAACCCCAGCCAGGGAGGTGTCATGCGTGTCCAGATCGCAGCCCGCAACTGTGAGGTTCCCACCGCCGTCCGTGCCCGGACCGACGAACAACTCCCCAGACTTGCCCGCTTCGACGACCGGCTCTCCGGGGCTGAAGTCGTCTTCGAGGAGGAGCGGCACCTGAAGAAGGTAGAAGGGGTGCTCTCGGTGGACGGTGGTGAAACGGTGGTGGCCCGGGGCCAGGGCACGGAGTTCCGCGCCGCGCTGGACCAGATGGTGGACCGTCTTAGTCGCATTCTGCGGCGGCGCCGATCCAGGGCGGTCAAGAACCACAAGGGCCCCAGGTTGTCCGAGGTGGCGGGCCCAGGAGAGTGAGTACCACCCTGACGTCCGGATTGACGCTCCGCGAGCTGGTGGAGGCGAAGCGGGAGACCCTCTCCCTGGAGGTGCTCACCCCCGACCTCTCCCTGGATCGTCGCTGCCAGGATCCGGACGTATCCAGTCCCGGGCTGGCGCTGGCCGGGTACGTGGGCCGGTTTCCCCGGGGCCGCATGCAGGTCCTGGGCGAAACGGAGATGACGTACCTGGACTCCCTGGACCCGGAGACCCGGCTGGAGCGCCTCGAGACCTTCTTCGCAATGGACTTTCCCGCCGCTTTCGTGACCAAGGGCCAGCGGGTACCGGACGTCCTCGTGGAGGTGGCCCGGGACGCCGGCATTCCCGTCTTCCGCTCGTACCTCACCACCAAGGCCTTCTACAGCCGGATCAAGCCGTACCTGGAAGTGGCGCTGGCCCCCTCCACGACCCTTCACGGCTCCCTGGCCGATGTGTACGGCGTGGGACTCCTCTTTATCGGAAAGAGCGGGATTGGGAAGAGCGAGTGCGTGCTGGACCTGGTGGAGCGGGGACATCGACTGGTGGCCGACGACCTGGTGCTGGCGTCCCGACGGGGCCATGACGTTCTCATCGGCCGCGGGCACGAGCTGCAGCGCCATCACATGGAGATCCGGGGGATCGGGATCATCGACGTCCGGGCCCTTTTCGGGATCCGGGCCATCCGGCAGCAGAAGCGGATCGAGGTGGTGGTGCAGCTCGAGGAGTGGGACGACACCCGCAGCTACGACCGGACGGGACTGGACCGGGAGGAAGCCGAGATCCTGGGGGTGCAGCTTCCCAAGGTGACCGTTCCCCTGAATCCGGGGAAGAACATCACCGTGATCTCGGAGGTGGTGGCCATGAACCACCTGCTGCGCTACTCTGGCACCGATTCGGCCATGGAGTTCGACCAGCGCCTGAGGAATCGGATGAGCCCGGTGCGAGAGTACCTGGAGGAAGACTATGAGTGACTCATCGGGCAACCGGTCCGCTCCGGAGGCCAAGGGGATCGTCCTGACCCACGGCTCCATGTGCTACGGGATGGTGGATGCGGTGCGGAAGATCTCCGGGGCCGACGAGGACGCCCTCGAGGCCGTCTCCAACGAGGGGCAGGGCCCGGATCAGCTCATGCAGATGGTGATGCGGGCAGCCGGAGACGGACCGGCCATCATCTTCACCGACCTGCAGACCGGGAGCTGCGCCCTGACGGCCCGCTTCGTCTGCCGGGATCCGGGCAACCGGCGCGCCATCTTCGGAGCGAACCTTCCCATGCTCCTGGATTTCGTCTTCCACCGGGCCCTTCCCCTGGACGAGCTGGTGGACCGTCTCCTGAAGCAGGGCCGGACCGCAATCCATTCCTTCGACACCGAACGTTCTCCGGATGGGCATCGTACTTCTGCGGGTGGATGAGCGCCTGATCCACGGCCAGGTGACCATTGGCTGGGGAGCTCGGCTCGAGCCCTCCCTCTACGTGGTGGTGGATGACGAGCTGGCCGGCTCCCAGTGGGAGCGGGAGCTCATGGCGCTGGGGGTTCCCCCGGGGGTGGAGGCCGCGTTCGCCACGGTGCTGGACGCCCGGGAACGCCTGGACCGCTGGAGGGGGTCGGACCAGGAGATCATCCTGCTGACCCGCGACCTGGATCACATGCTCAGGTTGGCCCGGGGCGGCCGACTCCGGGGCGCCCACGTGAACCTGGGGGGACTGCACCACGCCCCGGGACGCATGGAGGTGCTCCCCTATCTCTACCTGACGGAGGAGGACCAGGAGCGGATCCGGGAACTGGAGCGGGAGGGGGTGGACGTGGTGGCCCGGGACCTGCCGACCTCGCCGGCCCGGAGCGCTTCGGACATCCTGCGCTGATGGAACCCGTAGGGTGGCTTCTTCTGGTGCTCCTGGGGGCCTGGGCGGCCCTGGACGGGGTGTCGGCGGGACAGTTCATGATCTCCCGGCCCCTGGTGACCGGCACCGTCACCGGCCTCGTTCTGGGGGATCCCACCACCGGCTTCCTCCTGGGCCTGACCCTGGACCTCTTCCACCTGGGCGTGGTTCCCGCCGGAGGGGTACGCCTCCCCGAGCCCGGGCCCGCGGCCATCCCGGCGGTGTACGCGGCGATCCTGGTGGGGAGCGAAGGAGGGCTGGCGGTGGGGTTCTCCGTGGGAGTCGTCCTGGCGCTGGTGGGCGGGGCCGCCGTGATCCTGCAGCGTCGGTGGCAGGGCCGACTCGTGGAGGGACTCGAGGGCGCCGGCACGGACCCGGGCGACCTGACCCGGCGCCTGCTCCTGGCGTTGGGGCTGGACGGGGTTCGGGGCGCCGTCCTGGTGGCGGTGGGGTTGGGTGTAGTGTGGGCCGTTCCGGCGGGATGGCGTGCGGCGTGGGTGGCGGGTTGGCCCCTGGCCGAAGCGACCACCTGGGCGCTTCTCCTGGCCTGCGCGGCCCTGCCCGCTGGGGCGGTGGCGGGGAATCTGACCCCTGAGCGGGGGCGGGTGCTCCTCCTGGTGGGAGGCCTCGTGGTGGGGATGGCCCTTGGGTTCTGGATGCCGGGATCATGAAGTGGCGTCTGCTGGTCCGGCTCTTCTTCATCCAGGCCCTGTGGAACTACCGGACCCTGCTGGGCTCGGGGCTGGCATGGGCCCTTCTCCCGGCGCTGCGCCGGTTCCGGGCCACGGAGGAGGACGAGCTCCGGAACGCCATCGGCCGCCACGCGGAGCACTTCAACGCTCACCCCTACCTGGCCGGCTTCGCCGTCGGGGCGCTGGCCGGGATGGAGCGGGACGAGGTGGACCAGGAGGTCATTCGGCGGTTTCGGGAGGTGGTGCGAGGGCCGCTGGGGAGCCTGGGCGACCGGCTGGTGTGGTCGGCGTGGCTTCCCACCTGCGTGCTCCTGAGCGGCGGGTTGGTGCTCCTGGGGCTGCCGCCGCTCTGGGGGGTGGCGGTCTTCCTGGTGATCTTCAACCTCCTGCACCTGGCGTTGCGGTGGTGGGGCATCACCGCGGGACTCGCGCTGGGGAAGGGGGTGGGAGAAGCGTTGGGTCGGGCCCGCCTGCCGATCTGGGCGGAACGTGTGGGGCGCGCGGGGGTCCTTCTTCTTGGCCTGGTGGCTGGACTCGTTCTGGCCACCGGGGTGAGGCCTTCCGAACCCGCCCTCCACGTGGGCCCGACAGGGCTGTTCGTGGCAGCGGGACTCCTCCTGTTCATCGCAGGTGTCCGCCGGGAGCAACGCGCCTGGTGGTGGACGCCTGCCCTTACGTTGGGCGCCGTCACAGGTGTGTTCCTCTGGGGCATCCTGTGGGTCGCCTGACGCCGCCCCGTGGAGTTGCCGGGCGGACGTTCGGATTCTGGAGCTGCAAGAACGGCATGAGCGAGACGACCATAGAGGAACGCCGAGTGACCATCAGCAACCGGATGGGGCTGCACGCCCGTCCGGCGGCCGAGTTCGTGAAATTGGCCGGAAAGTTCGACGCCGAGATCCAGCTCTCGAAGGATGGCTTCGAGGTGAATGGCAAGAGCATCATGGGGGTCCTGATGCTGGCGGCGGAGCAGGGAACCGAGATGGTGATCCGGGGGAAGGGAGATGACGCGGCCGAGGCGGTAGAAGCCCTCGCCCAGCTCATCGGACGGGGCTTCGGGGAGGACTGAGATGTCCACCTTCCGCGACGGGCTTGCAGTTTCCGAAGGGATCGCCCTGGGGCCCATCCGCGTCCTCCGATGGGGTGTGCCCGACGTGCCCCACGAAACGGTCTCCGCCGAGGAGGTGGAAGGGGAGGTGGAGCGCTTCCACGAGGCCCGAACCTGGGCCGGCCGGCGGATTCGGGAGATCCAGGAGGGGACCGAGGAGCGCCTGGGGAGCCTGGAAGCCCGGATCTTCGATCCCCAGCTCCTCATGCTGGACGATGCCGAGGTGGTGGACGGCACCGTGCGCTATATTCGCGAAAACCGGCTGTCCGCCGCCCGGGCCTTCCACTGGCGGATGCTGGAGCTGCAGGCCCGGTGGATCCGGACCTCGAACCCCATGGTGCTGGATCGGCTGAACGACCTGGAGGATCTCATGACCCGGGTCCTCCATCGCCTGCTGGAGATGCCGGAGCCCGGTGACCTGACAGGGGGCGGTGAGCCGGCGATCGTGGTGACGGACAACCTCACCCCGTCGCTCACCGTTCAGATGGACCCGGAGCGGATCCTGGGGATTGCGGCGGACCAGGGGACCCGCACCTCCCACTGGGCCATCCTGGCCCGCTCCATGGAGATCCCGGCGGTGGCGGGGCTGGTGGACGTGTCCCGCACCGCGTCCGATGGCCAGGAAGGGATCGTGGATGGGCGGGTGGGACGTTTCGTACTGGATCCGGACGATCGAGACCGGACCATCTTCCACCAGCGCAAGCAGCAATTCCAGGAGTGGGAAGAGGAGCTGGCGGAGATCGCCCGGCTCGACGCAGTGACGCAGGACGGCCAGCCGGTGGCGCTGCGGGCGAATGTGGACATTCCCGCCGAGGCCCAGAGGGCGGTTCAGCACGGCGCCGAGGGCGTGGGACTCTTCCGCACCGAGTTCCTGGTGGTGGGTCGGAGCTCCATGCCCCAGGAGGAGGAGCAGTACCTGGCGTACAGGCAGGTCACCGAAGCCTTTCCGAACCGGGCGGTGGTCATCCGCACCTTCGATCTGGGGGGCGACAAGTTCCCCATGTTTCTCCACATGCCGGCCGAGGAGAACCCCTTCCTGGGATGGCGCGCCATTCGGGTCTGCCTGGACCGGCTGGAGCTTTTCCGCCCCCAGCTCCGGGCTATTCTGCGGGCCACGGCCCACGGGGACGTGCGGATCATGCTCCCGCTGGTGAACGATGTGGAGGAGGTGGTGAAGGTCCGGGAGCTGCTTTCCGAAGAGGAGGAGGACCTCAGGCGAAAGGGGATCCCCTTCCATTCGGGATACAAGCTGGGGATTCTGGTGGAGACGCCGGCGGCGGCGCTGGACGCCGCGGAGCTGGCCCGCCACTGCGACTTCTTCTCCATCGGGACCAACGACCTGATCCAGTACACGCTGGCGGTGGATCGCACCAACTCCCGCCTGGCCCACCTCTACAACCCCTTTCATCCCTCGGTGGTGCGGCAGATCCACCAGGTGGCCCGGGTGGCCCGGGCGGCGGGGATCGAGGTGAGTGTCTGCGGGGAGATGGCGGCCAACCCCCTGGGAGCCTTCCTCCTGCTGGGGCTGGACATCACCGCCCTTTCGGTGGCCTGGCCCTCCCTGCCCGAGGTGAAGAAGGTGATTCGCTCCTTTCGGATGGAGGATGCCCGGGCCTCGGCCCGCAGGGCGTTGGCCGCGGCCACGGCCGCCGAGGTCACCGAGTGCCTGCTGGAGGGCGTGGGTGATGCGGTGGACCTGGGCGCCTTCTCCGGTCGGTGGAGCCTGCCGGCCTCTCCCTGACCCTGCTGCCTCGGTCCGCCCCGGTCTGCAGCCCTGGCAGGTGCGGCCTCCGCGCTTGTTCGACCCGCCCGATTCTTGTTAAGCTATCAGGCTTTCACACCTATTGGGCTTTCACACCGTTTGGGCTTTCACATCTTGGAGTCTCTCCGGGCGTACCGCCTCGGGAGCTTGATACCGGAGCTGCACTTGAGTCTGCGCCGATTTTCGTCCGAATCCGTCACAGAAGGGCATCCCGACAAGGTTGCCGACCAGATCTCCGACGCGGTCCTGGACCACCTTCTGGCCCAGGACCCCATGTCGAGAGTGGCCTGCGAGACGCTGGTCACCACCGGCCTGGCGATGGTGGCCGGGGAGATCTCCTCCGATGCCCGAGTGGAAATCCCCCAGCTGGTGCGGCAGACCCTCCTGGACATCGGCTACGACGATGCGGCCTACGGGATCGACGGGGCTACCTGCGCCGTGCTCACCTCGCTGGACCAGCAGTCCGGTGACATCGCCATGGGCGTGGACTCGGGCGGGGCCGGCGACCAGGGGATGATGTTCGGCTACGCCACCGACGAGACCGACCAGTTGTTGCCGGTCCCCGTGGTCCTGGCCCACCGCCTCACCCGGGGGTTGGCCCGTCTCCGACGGAGTGGACAGGTGCCGTGGCTGAGGCCCGACGGAAAGGCGCAGGTCTCGGTGGCCTACGACGGCGACCGACCCGTGGAGATCACTGCGGTGGTGGTGAGCGCCCAGCACGATCCGGACGTGGATCAGGACACGATCCGGGAAGTCCTCCGAGAGCAGCTCATCCTTCCCCAGCTCCCCCGGGAGCTTTTCGACCCCGGCCAGGTGAAGATCCACGTGAACCCCACGGGGCGCTTCGTCACCGGGGGGCCCCAGGGCGATGTTGGGCTCACCGGCCGGAAGGTCATCGTGGACACCTATGGCGGGATGGGTCGGCACGGCGGAGGTGCCTTCTCCGGAAAGGACGCCACCAAGGTGGATCGGTCCGCAGCCTACGCTTCCCGTTGGGCCGCCAAGCACGTGGTGGCCGCCGGCGCGGCCCGGCGCTGCGAGATCCAGATCGCCTACGCCATCGGCGTGGCCGAACCGGTGAGTCTCTGGGTCAACACCTTCGACACGGGTACGGTGTCGGAAGCGCAGATCGTCGGCGCGCTGCAGGAGGTCTTCGACTTTCGGCCCAACCGGATCATCGAGGATCTCCGGCTCCGGCACCCCATCTACGGGCCCGCCGCCACCTACGGGCATTTCGGGAGGACCCCGGAGTGGGTGGAGCGGATGGGACGCCGGGTCCAGCTCTTCCCCTGGGAGGACACCTCCCGGCTGGACGAGCTGCGCACTGCGCTTGGGATCTGAGCGGACCGGGCAGTGGAGCCGGGCCGGATTGGGATGCGGAGCCGGGCCGGACCGGGAAGCGGAAACCGGGTAGGCCGGCTTCGTCGTGAACCAGCCATCGTCTTCGGAGTATCCCCTACGCATACCGACTGCAGGCAGAGGGGTGGGTGGGTGGCGCCTCGGTCGGGCGCGCGTCCGTGACGAGGCGACGAGTGGCGAGCCGACGCGCGAATTCCGTTTTCCAAGCAGGAGGCCCCGTGCTGGTCGAGGTGAAGGTACAGAGCCTGGGGTTGGACCGTGCGTCCAATACTCCGGTGGTGATCCTCCAGGAGCTGGAGGGAGAGCGGGTGCTGCCCATCTGGATTGGTCCCGGTGAGGCCAGCGCCATCGCCATGCAGTTGGCCGACATGAAGTTCTCGCGGCCCCTGACCCATGACCTGCTCCTGGATGTGGTGCGGGAGATGGGTGGCGAGATGAGTCGAGTGGTCATCACCCGGGTGGCCGATTCCACCTACTACGCCGAGCTGGTGATCCAGTCGGGTGACGAGACGGTGACGGTGGATGCCCGCCCCTCGGACTCCATTGCGGTGGCCCTTCGCTCCGATGCCCGGATCTTCGCCAACGACAGCCTCCTGGAGCGCGCCTCCATCGAGATCACCGAGGAGGAGGCCTCCCCGGGGGTGACCTCCATGGGGGATGTGGCGGCAGGGGAGTCGCAGGAGGAGGAGGACTCCGAGCAGGACTCGTTCGCTGACGCCGAGGAGCTGAAGGAGTACCTGCGACGGTTGAATCCCGAGGACTTCGGACGGTTCTCTCCCTGACGTGACCCGCTCCGCACCCCCGGGAGGGCCGGGGCTCGCTTCGCTGCTCCTGGCGGGAGTTCTGGCGCTTCTCCCGTCGACCCTTTCCGCGTTGGCTCTCCCTGCGCCCACCCCCGCCCAGCCGGTGACCCCGGACACGGTGCAGGTGGGTGCCGAGGCGGTGGAGGCGCGCCTGCAGGGCCGCCTCATGCTGGGGGGGCAGCCCGCTGACACCGGGACCGTGGTGCTCCACCGGGTCACCCCCGAGGAGGCGGGACCGGTGGATTCGGTTCGTGTGGGGGCTGGGGGTGCCTTCCAGCTCATCCTTCCGGCCCTCCCGGTCCCGGGCTCCGGCGAGGTCTACTTCGCCTCGGCCCGCCGCGAGGGGATCCTCTACTTCGGCTCGGCGCTTACGGAACCGGCCCAGCTCGACTCCCTCTACGTGGTGGAGACCCACCCCACTCGGCAGGCGCCCGCGGGTGGGCTGCCCTTTGCGGTGGAGGTGCGGAATCTCTTCATCGATCAGGGGCCCATGGGGTGGAGGGCCACCGACCTCTTCCAGATCCGGAACGACTCGGCCTATACCTGGATCTCCGGGGCGGACGACCCGGTGGACGGTCAGATGGTCTGGAGTTATCCGCTTCCCACCGGAGCGGTGAGCCCCAGGGTGGGCCAGAGCGACCTCTCGCCCGACGCGGTTCGATTCGATGAGGGAGGCATACAGGTCTACAGCCCGGTGCCTCCGGGGGATCGGCTCTTCGTGGTCCAGTACGAGCTGGAGGAACTGGAGTTCTCCCTTCCGCTCCCGGGTGAGACGGGGATCGTGGAGGTGCTGGTGGATGAAGCGGCCCCCTCGCTCCGCATGGAGGGGCTCCGGGCCGATCAGCCGGTGGAGATGGAGCCGGGCACCGTGTACCGGAGGTGGTCGGGCCAGGAGCTCTCGAACCGGGTGGTGCGGGTGGCGCCGGGCCAGGAAGGCGACGACCAGGTCTTCCCCTGGATCGCCCTGGGCCTGGCGCTCCTACTGGCGGCGGCGGGCTTCTGGGCGGTCTGGCGTTCCGGCGGAGAACCGGGTGGAGGTCCGGCAGGCGGGCCTTCCCCTGGCGGGCGGGCGCAGGTTCTCATGGAGGTGGCCCGGTTGGACGAGGAGTTCGACGCCGTGGAGGCGCCCTCGGAGGAGGAGCGCGATCGCTACCGGGCTCGTCGGAGGGATCTCCTGGCGAGGCTGGACCGGCTCCCGACGCCAGGGGGGGAGACCCGGTGAGCATCATCAAGGAGGTGGGCATCCTCCTGCGGGCCCACCCCTACTCCGAGTCATCGCAGGTGCTTCGCTTTCTGACCCCCGAGCACGGGATCCTGCCGGTGATGGCCCGGGGTGTGAGGCGCCAGTCCTCCAAGGGCCAGGGGAGCCCAAGCACCTTCGATGAAGTGGCGCTGGAGGTCTCGTTCCGCCCCCACCGCGAGCTTCAGACCCTTCGCGGGTTCGAGGTCACCCGGTCCAGACGCTCTCTGGGGAAGGAAGTCATCCGCTTCTGGGGGGCCTCGCTGGTGGCCGAACTGCTTCTGGCCCACACGCTCCACGAGGGCGACCGCACTCTCTACGAAGGCGTGGCCGGCGGATTGAACCGCCTGCAGGAGCTTCCCAGCAGACAGGTCCCGGGAGCGATCCTGGCGGCGAGCTGGACGGTGCTGGAGCGAGCGGGGCTGTCGCCGGCCCTGGCGGCGTGCACCCGGTGTGGCGGGGCCGTTGGGGGAGAGGAGACGCTGGTTCGGTTCAGCACGGCGGAAGGAGGACTGCTGTGCGCCGGATGTGGTGAGGCGGGGAAGGGCCCCCGGCTGGGCCCCGGGGCTCGCCGCGACCTGAAGCTCCTGCTGGCTGGACAGGTGCCGGAGGAGCTCCGGGGCGCCGACGTGCACCTGCGGATCCTGGAGGCCTTTGCCCTTCATCACCTGGCGCCCACCAGACCCTTTCGGGCCGTGGACCTGTTGCACCCCCTC
The DNA here is from genome assembly GCA_003559555.1 of Gemmatimonadota bacterium. Taxonomy (GTDB): domain Bacteria; phylum Gemmatimonadota; class Gemmatimonadetes; order Longimicrobiales; family Gaopeijiaceae; genus PWLA01. The sequence continues at coordinate 19,892 of PWLA01000278.1, forward strand.
ATGGTCGAGGCGGGCGAAGTGGCGGGCGGGGGGGGCGAATGACGCTTCAGCCAATGAGGGCCCGCGCGCCTTCTACTTGACCGGGACGACGCCAGGGCGTATATACTTGATTGAGACCATCTCACTGAAAACCACTGATCCCCAGGAGGGCTATCGCTCTTCCGCTACTGCACAGGGTTCTGTGCGGAGGACTGAATGGGACGCATTCCGTGCGTCTTTTTTGTCCTCCTCTCCATCCTCCTGCTCCCGGGCACAGTTGCCGCTCAGGCGCAGGGTGGACTCGGGTCCGAAGGGGGCCCGGACAAAGGCTTCGAGATTGAGCAGAACTACCCGAATCCGGTCAATCCGGACACGCGCATCCCATTCGTACTTCACGACGAGGTGTTCGTAGACGGTCGGCCGGCAACGGTGACGATGCGGATCTACAATGTTCTGCTTCAGTACGTGGCCTCACCTACGGCGGTGAACCATCAGGAGGGAGAGGGGACACGCGTCATCGACCTGGAATACCCATTTCCAGGTCGCTACGAGGTGTACTGGGACGGTCGTGACCGTTCCGACGCACCCGTGGCTTCAGGTGTCTATATTCTTGAGGTGACGGTGAATGGTCGGTCCCAGACCCTGAAGATGTTCGTGAGCCGGTAGAAGCCCTCCACGGAACCGGTCCCGATTTCCCCCCAGCCTCACTTCCCACAAACCCCACCCTGACGGCTTTTCTGCCGCCCTTGTCAGCCGACGTTCGAGACCTCAGGACACCACGTAGATGAAGCTGCCGCAGTTCTCGCAGCTCTGAAGCTCCTGGTGCACGTCCTGGTCGCCCACGGTGGCCGTGGCGATGGACACGAAGCAGCCGTAGCAGACGCCGTTGATGACGGGAACCACGACCCGGTCCCGCTGCGGACTGATCCGCTCGTAGCGGGCTCGGACCTGGGGATCCAGGCGCTCTTCCAGCTCGGAGACCTTGGCCTGGAGTTGTTCTCTGGCTTCGGCGGGGTCGATGTGGAAGTGTTCCTCCTCCACGGGCGCCGCGCCTTCGTCTTGTTCCAGCTCCCGGTACTGGGAGCGGAGGTCCTGAAGCTCCATCAGGAGCATGAGCTGGGGATGCATGGTATCAGGGGGTGAGGTGGATGAGTTCACGGCGCGCGCTCCTCGAGGAGGGCGAGGAACTCCTCGGGCTTCTGGATCTCTTCCAGCTTGGCCGGAATCTCGGGGTCCTTGGCGAATTGTGCGATCTTGCCCAGGACCGGGAGGTACTGGTTCGAGACCTCGAGGGGGGGAGCGACAATGAGGAAGAGGTTGTGGACGGGTTCGTCGTCGATGGCCTGAAAGTCCATCCCTTCGGGCTTGCGACCGTAGGCCAGCCGGAGCTCATTGACCACGAGGGACCGACAGTGGGGAATGGCGATCCCCTTTCCAATGCCGGTGGATCCCAGGTTCTCACGGCGTTTCAGGGTCTTGAAGAGGATGGCTTCCGACTTCTCGTCGAGGCCCAGGAGCTGAATCAACTCCTTGAGGACCTCGTCCTTGCTCTCGGACGAGAGGTTCAACTCGACGGATTCGGGGGTGAAGAGTTTTCGCAGCTTCATTCTATGGCCTCCGAGGCGGACGGCCGAATGCAGCGCGGTCCGCCACCAGATGATCAAGTATACTCACGAGGGCGTCAAACTCTACTCGATGCGTCGCTGCATGTCAAAGGATCGGAGTGCGTTCCAGGCGGTTCTCTCCTGGTGTCCCCATCATTAGCTTACATCGTATGAGCACCAACGTCATCGACCTCCTGACCGGACCCCGGACGCCGCTCTACCTGGCCCCCCAGGCCGGGGTGAGCGAATCGCCCTTCCGGCGACTTTGTCGCCGCTTCGGCGCCGACGTCGTGGTGAGCGAGTTCGTGAGCGCCGCCGGGATCCTCCACGGGAACGAGCGAACGCTGGAGTACCTCCGGTTCGACGAGGAGGAGCGGCCCATCGGCGTGCAGATCTTCGGGGCCGACCCCGGACAGATGGGGGAGGCGGCCGCCTTCGTGCACGAGACCTTCGGTCCGGACTTCATCGACATCAACTTCGGCTGTCCGGTGAAGAAGGTGGTCAAGCGCAACGGCGGGTCCGGGTGCCTCCGGGATCTGGAGCTGGTGGACCGGATCATCCGGGCGGTGGCGGCGGCCACACCCCTTCCCACCACGGTGAAGATCCGGAGCGGCTTCGACCAGAAGACCCGGGACCCCGTGGCCATCGGTCGGGTCTGCCAGGAGGCCGGGGCACGGGCGATCTGCCTCCATCCGCGCACCCGGACCGACATGTACTCCGGGGAAGCGCGCTGGGAGGAGATCCGGGCCCTCAAGGACGCCCTGGTGATCCCCGTCATCGGAAACGGGGACATCCGGAGCGGCCAGGACGCCCGGAGGATGCGAGACGAGACGGGGTGCGACGGGATCATGATCGCCCGGGGCTCCCACGGGGACCCCTGGCTCTTCAGCCAGGCCCGGGCCGCCCTGGACGGCGACCCCATCCCGCCGGATCCGGACGTCGAGGAGCGCTTCCGGATCTGTCTGGAGCATGCCCGCAACGCCATCGCCTTCGAACGCAACGCCCAGCGGGCCGTCATCGAGTTCCGCAAGCACCTGGGCTGGTACACCAAGGGGCTGCCCTCCGGTCGCGAGTTGCGGCAGGAGCTCTTCCAGGTCGAGACCATGGAGGAGATGGAGGATCGGCTCCAGAGCTACCTGGATCGCTACCTGGCCGGGGAGCTGGCGGGAATGGATTCGGCCCGGGCGGAACATGTGGCCGGGGCCGCGGTATGAGGGGATCGAATCGGGCGGTGTTATCCCGCCGGATTCACCCCACAGCATACGGGGGCGTCACGGTATCGACGTGTCTGGTGACGTGGGAGCTGCGTGCCGAGGTTCCGGGAACCTCGTAAAACCACCGGAAAAACTTTAGACGCCAACGATAACATGGCTCTGGCCGCGTAAGTAAACCTTACCGGTCCGACTCCTGATCAGCC
>PWLA01000021.1 GCA_003559555.1 Gemmatimonadota bacterium
CCGCTCATGTTCTCGGCGATCCCCAGGACCCGGGTATTCACCCGCTCGAACATCTTTACGCCCCGGCGGACGTCTCCAGTGGAAATGGCCTGGGGGGTGGTGACCATGACGGCCCCATCCACGTCGATGGTCTGAACCAGGGAGAGCTGGGCGTCACCGGTGCCCGGAGGCATATCGACGACCATGACGTCCAGGGGCCCCCACTCCACCTGCTCCAGGAACTGCTTCAGGATCCCCGCAATGAGGGGACCGCGCATGATGGCCGGCTGCTCGTCCTCCAGGAGGAAGCCCAGGCTCATGAGGCGGACGCCGTGGGCTTCCAGCGGCTCGATCATCTCCGAGCCCTTGTCACCGGTCACCCGGGGGCGCCGGTCTTCGCCGAACATGCGGGGAATGTTGGGACCGTAGATATCCGCATCCAGGAGCCCCACCCGGAGTCCCTCCCGGGCCAGGGCGGCAGCCAGGTTGGTGGCCACCATGGACTTGCCCACGCCCCCCTTCCCCGAGGAAACGGCGATCACGTGCTCCACCTCCGAGAGGATTCCGGGCTTCGGCGTTGGGGCCGGAACCGATCCGGGCTGAAGGCCTCCTCCGCCGGGGCCTCCCCCTCCGGGCGCCCCACCCGGACCCGGCCGGCCGCCCCTGGGCCCGGGGGCGCCGGCACCGGGCCGGACGCCTCCACCGGGCCCTGCCGCAGGGGCGGCACCCCCGGCTTGCGGAAGCTGGACGTTCACCTTGACCTGGGTCACCCCGTCCACCGCTTCCACGGCTGCCCGGGCTTCCTTCACGAGGGCACCGGGGTCCTGGGGCTGAAGGGCGAAGTGGAACCGGACGCTCCCATCCCCCTCGATCTCCAGGTTCCGGACATACCCGCCGGAGATGAGGTTTTCTCCCGAATGGGGGTGCATCACCTCGGTGAGTGCTGCCAGAACCTGCTGCTGGAGTTCGTCTTGATTCATCTATCGGCAATCCAGGCCCGGTGTGCGCCCCGTCAGGGGAGACCCGGGCGGTTCAGTGTGCAATATGATCGGGCGCGGACCGGCATCCATACAGAAACGGCGCCCCCGAGCGGGAGGCGCCGCGCCGCCGGAGCACCGGAGTGTGTGCACGACAAAGCCCTGGCCCTCCTACTCCGCCATGACCTCGGTGACTTCCGGAACCGTGCTTCGGATCCGCTTCTCGATGCCCTCCTTGAGGGTCAGCATGGAGATGGGACACGACTCACAGGCACCCAGGAGTCGGAGGTGCACCACACCCTCGGTCTCGTCGTAGCCCAGGTACTCCACGTCCCCGCCATCCGCGTGGAGGGCGGGGCGGATCTGATCCAGAACCTCCTGGATCTTTTCCTCCTTGTTCATGAGTCGGCTCCTCTCAAGGGGACGCGGCGATCCGAATCCACCGGACCGCCGTACTCTGCAAGCTACCCAGGGGACAGGAGCGGATCAACGGTGGTGCGCCACCGGATCCCGATCCCCCATCATCGCTGCAGGGTCAGGACAGACTCTGAAGGAAGTCCGCCCTGAGGTCGTCCAACCCCTCAATCCCCACGGAGATCCGCACGAAGCCGTCGTCGATCCCCGCCCGGGCGCGCTCCGCCGAGGAGAGCGACCTGTGCGAGGTCAGACGCGGAAGGGAAACCAGGGTCTCGACGCCGCCGAGGCTGGGCGCCACCGCCGCCAATCTCAGGCGCCGGCACATCTGATCGGCGGACTCGGCACCCCCTCTGAGGACGATGCCCAGCATCCCTCCGTAGCCGTCCAGGAGGCGACTTGCCAGGTCGTGATCGGGATGGTCGGGGAGTCCGGGATAGACGACCCCCTCCACCTCCGGGATACCTGCGAACCAGCGGGCCAACTCCAGGGCGTTCCGGTTCTGTCGCTGAACCCGGACATCGAGAGTCCGAATTCCCCGGTCCAGGAGCCACGCGGCGTGGGGATCCAGCGCCGGACCGTAGAGACGAAGTAGCCCTCGCACGCCTTCGATCCCCTCCTTGGCGCCCACCACCACCCCCCCGATGAGGTCCGAGTGCCCTCCCAGGTACTTGGTGGCCGAATGGATGACCAGGTCGGCCCCCCGCTCAGCCGGACGAAGGTTCACCGGCGAGGCGAAGGTGGCGTCCACCGCCAGGGGGATCCCCCTCTCCCGTGCGATTCGTGCCACCGGCTCCGGATCCAGGACCCGAAGCGTCGGATTCGTAGGCGTCTCCAGGTAGAGGAGTCGGGTCCGGGGCCGGAGCGCGGCCTCCCAGGCGCCCTCCTGGTTTGGGTCCACGAAGGTGACCTCGACGCCCCTCCGTGGAAGCTCCTCCGTCATGAAGGCCAGCGTGGCTCCGTAGAGCTTCTCCGAAGAGACCAGGTGATCCCCCGCCTCCACCAGCGAGAGGATGGTGAGGCTGATGGCCGCCATGCCGCTCCCCAGCGCCAGTCCCGCCTCCATCCCTTCCAGGCTGGCCACCCTGGCTCCCACCTGGACCTGGTTCGGGTTGGTCCCGTAGCGAGAGTACATGGGAGGCCCCTCATCGTCGGGTCCTCCGCTGTAGAAGGTTGCCGACTGGACCAGGGGGGGCACCACCGGCGCTCCCGACCGGGCGGCGGGCGCACCCGCATGGACCGCCCGGGTGGCCCGCGAGGGGCCCGGGTCATCGGCGGGCCCCCTCACTCGAACCGTCGGGCCAGGTTGCTGAGGGCGTGGAGATCGCCCTCCACCGGATGGCGGAAGAGGAGGCCCCGACGGACGAGCCCGTCCACCGTATTCCGTTGGTCCCGGTCCGAGAAGATCTCGGACACCTGCGATCCGGGAATCCGCCCTCTGGACTCCACCAGACTCCAGGCCTCGTCCTCCAGAGAATTTCGGACCCCCAGCAGCTGGAACGGCTCCTGGGCGCCGGCAGACCGAACGACCGCCGCCAGCTCGTGGCGGTTCAGGACCTCGAGGATGGGTTCCCGGTGATGCACGCGCAGCCCCTGAAAAATGAAGAACACCGCGCCGGGGCCTGGGACCGGACCCCCGGAACCTCGCCCGACGCCGACCTGGGATCCGGCTTCGGCCGCCCCGGCCGCACCTATGCCCGAGAGCAGCAGCTTCGCCACCACCTCGTCGGCGCAGGAGTAGTCCAGGATGGCCACTGACGAGAGATCCACCAGGGAGAGGGCCGGCGGTGAGAGTTCTCGGAGCTGCGCCTCGATGGCCAGTCGAACCGCTCTGCCGGTGGGCCGGGTCACAAGGTGGGAATAGAGATTGGCTACACTGCGCTCGAGCAGGTCCCGGACATCGACGCTGAAGGCGTCGAGCTGGGGTTCGGCCTCCCGCCGATCGTCTGGAGCCGTCATCGGGTCTCCTCGATACAAGGGCGGATCATTCGGACTCCTGGCTTCGTTCGGGGAGTAGAATCGTGATCTGGGCTCCCGGAAAGGCAGGAAGGTCCTCCTCGAGGGGCGGAAGATCTTCCCAGTCGGGCACGTCGGCGATGCGGGCCGTGCCACTCCGCACGCTGATCACCCCGTTCCAGCGGCGCACCTGCCGACGCATCTGCTGGATTCCCTGCCCGCGACCCTGGTCCGGGAAGCGGGTCAGACCGTGCAGGAAGGCCGCCTCCAGCGCGGTGGAGTCGCTCCACCGACCGCCGAAGCGCCCCGAATGTTCCCCTCCCAGCGAGCTCCGGAATCCCCTTCCGGTGTCACCCACCGCCAGGATCAGGACATGCCGCCCCAGGCGCTTGGTCCAGTTGTAGCTCTGCGCCGCCACCCAGCCCGGTGCCTCGGCGTGCTCCAGGATGTTCTGGCAGACTTCCGAGAGGATCACCGAGAACTGGACCACCGCCGAAGGTGGGTAGCGGAGCGTGCGAGAGAGGATGTGCCCGGCCCGCTCCTGAACCCGCTCCACCACGTCGTGCACATCGTGATTCTCCGAAATGGTGCTGAGCTCCAGGAGGACATCGGAGGCGCCTGCGCTGCGCCGGGGAGGCGGTGACACCAGCTCGAAGCCGTCCTTGGCCCGGTCAAAGAAGCCCATCCGGGAGAGGTAGCCAGAGACCTCCGGGGACTCCGGAGGCCGGAGGACCGGTATGTGCCCGGTTTCCCCGACAAGGAAACGGCCGGCGCTCAGCAGCCCGATCATCCCTACGGGATCGACCCAGCGCAACCTCCGGGCATCCAGGAGAACGCGCTCGTCATGGGCTCCGGTCACCACCTCCAGCAATCGATCCAGGCTCCGGTAGTCCAACGTGGTCGGTACCTCGAGAACCTTCATCGCCCCTCCGTGTCGGACGCCATCTGTCCCCTCAGGTGTCGGTGCAGGCCCCAGGCGCCCCGGTGAGCGGCGTTTCGGGCGGCCATGGAATTGGCCCGCTTCATGGCCACGGAAAGCTCGTCGCCGCCCAGGAGCCGGGCATAGAGGGTGGAACCCCAGACGTCGCCGCACCCGGTGGGGTCCCCGTCCTCCACCACCGTTTCCTGGGCCACGTGACCGCTTCGGGCAGCTCCGGGGATGGCCAGGCGCTCCCGGAGGCGGGGCCAGGCGAAGGGATCCGGTTCGAACCCCGCCGAGGCCACGTACGCCGCCCCCCGGTCCTCCAGGGTCACAGCCATGAGTTGCAGGTCGGGTCCCACCACCCGGGCCGCCACGGCCCACGGGTCCCCTTCCCTCTGCGCCAGCAGGTGGAGCTCCTGCTCGTTCATCTGGACGGCATCGAAGGCCCGGAGCCAGCGGGCCCACTCCGGCAGGGGCTGCGGGATCCGGTCGCCCTCCCGGCCCACCCCCAGGAAGAGGGAGTGGAGATCGGCATAGAGGGGCCCCGAGAACCCCACCCGGAGGGCGGTGGCCACATCCAACTCCAGCTCGAATCCGCTGATGAAGTTCACGTAGATGGCGTCGCAGAGCGAGACCACCGGCTCCAGCTCGAACCACTGCCAGCCCGGGACCCCTCCCCTGAGCCTCTCCCCCTCGCGCCGGCCCTCCCGGTAGTGGAGTTCCACCCGATTGTTCGGCTCCGGCACCACCGTCACACCCGGATCGGACCGGAGCCTGGGGATTCGGGCCAGGTAGGAGAAGGCTTCCTCCGAGAGGTCGCGGCCCACTTTCATAATGGGGACGATCTCCCAGGCGGGGGGCAGGTTGGCAGAGAAGGATTCCAGGGCATACCCGATGCCACCCCATTCCCGGGTGGGGGCCGACGGTTCGTCGTGGCGGTGGATCGTATCCCACACCAGGGTCCCGATGACCCCCAGGACCGGGCTCATCGGTGACCCTCCAACACCTCCCGGCGGAAGGTCAGGGCCGCCCCTCTCACCCCCGCCAGCTCCGGTTGTCGGGCCACGGCGATCACGCAGGCCTCGCTCGAGACTTCGAACGCCCGTTGCCTGACTTCAGCCCGGACGGGCTTCAGGAGCAGGTCCCCGGCCTGTACCACGCCCCCGGCCAGCACGATCCGATCCGGGTTCAGGATGTTGACGAGCCCGGCCAGGCCGGCGCCCAGGTACCCAGCGGCCTCCTCGATGACCTCCGTGGCCAGGGCGTCCCCCCTCGCCGCGGCCCGGGTGACCAGCGCAGCCGTGATCCGTCCGGGGTCGCTCTCCGCCATCTCCGTCAACGAGGACGCACTTCCCTCCTGGACCCGCTCCCGGGCCCGGGCGGCGATGGCCGTTCCGGAGGCGTAGGCCTCCAGGCATCCCCGGTTGCCGCACGAGCAGAGCCTTCCCCCCATCTGGACGGTCACGTGCCCCACCTCCCCGGCGGCACCTGAGACCCCGCGAAGGACCCTCCCGTTTCGGACGATGGCACCGCCAATACCGGTGCCCAGCGTGACACCCACCATCAGGCTGCTGCCCCGGCCGGCGCCCGCCCACCATTCCCCCAGGGCGGCGCAGTTGGCATCGTTGTCCACCACCACCGGAAGATCGAGTCGCCGCTGGAACAGGTCGCGGACGGGAACGTTTCGCCACCTGAGATTCGGAGCCAGGAAGACGATGCCCCGGGCCGGGTCCACGGCACCGGGCACACCGATGCCCACGCCTACGATCCGCCGGGGCTCCACCCCATGGTCCTCGCCCTCGGACCGGACGGAGGCCAGGAGCTCCGCCCCCGCCTCCACCACTGCCTCGGGACCCCGGCTTGCTGGAGTGGGTCCGGACGCCAGCGCGACAGGATCCTCGCCGTCCTCGGCGAAGAGGGCGGCGACCATGTTCGTACCGCCCACGTCCAGGGCCAGCATCCACCGGAAGCTCTTCATCCGGATGGACGTCCGGCTCCCGCTGAGGGGAGGGTGAAGCCTACGCCGGCTCCCGGCCGGAGGCGAGCGTCCCGGACCTCGCCACACGCTGAGCACCCCACTTCGCAACTCCGGTCGGGCACCGGAGTCAGTCGTCCAGCGAAAGGACGGCCATGAACGCCTCCTGCGGAATCTCCACGGTGCCGACCTGCTTCATCCGCTTCTTCCCCTCCTTCTGTCGTTCCAGGAGCTTGCGCTTGCGGGTGATGTCACCACCGTAGCACTTGGCCGTCACGTTCTTACGCACCGCCTGCACATTCTCCCGGGCCACGATCCTGGACCCGATGGTGGCCTGGAGGGCAACCTGGAACTGCTGACGGGGGATCAGCTCCCGGAGGCGCTTCACCAGATCCCGGCCGTAGCTCTCGGCCTTGTCCCGGTGGATGATGACGCTGAAGGCGTCCACCGGATCTCCGTTCACCAGGATGTCCAGACGGACCAGGTCGTCTACCCGATACTCCATGAACTCGTAGTCGAAGGAGGCATAGCCCTTGGTCCCGCTCTTGAGTCGATCGTAGAAGTCCAGGACGATCTCCGCCAGGGGAAGCTCGTACTCCAGCTCCACCCGTTGCTGGTCGGGGTAGTGCATGCCCAGGAACGTCCCCCGACGATCATGGGCCAGCTTCTGCACGTTCCCGATGAACTCGGCCGGACACATGATCCGGGCCTTGACCACCGGCTCGCTGATGGATTCGATCCTTCCCCGATCCGGGAGATTCGTGGGGGTCTCCACGGTGAGCTCCTCACCATCCGTGAGCTTGACGTTGTACTTCACGTTGGGAACGGTGGTGATGAGCTCCACCCCGAACTCCCGGTCCAGCCGCTCCTGGACGATCTCCATGTGCAGGAGGCCCAGAAAGCCGCAGCGGAAGCCGAATCCCAGCGCTGCCGACGTCTCGGGCTCGTAGTGGAGGGAGGCGTCGTTCAGCCGGAGGCGGTCCAGGGCTTCTCGGAGATCCTCGAAGTCATCGGAGTCGGTGGGGTAGAGGCCCGCGAAGACCATGGGCCGCACCTCCTGATAGCCGGGGAGCAACTCGTCCGCCAGGTTCTCGGCATCCAGGACGGTGTCACCCACCCGGGTATGTGAGACATCCTTGATGGCCGCCGTCAGGTAGCCCACCTGACCCGTGCTCAGCTCCTTGCTGGGCACGCGCTTGAGCTGCTCGAAGCCCACCTCCGCCACCTCGTAGACCTCGTCGTGGGCTCCGAAGCCGATCTGCATCCCCGGCCTGATGACTCCGTCCACCACCCGCACCGAGGGCACCGCCCCCAGGTACTTGTCGTAGAGGGAGTCGAAGATGAGGGCCCGGAGAGGCGCGTCCGGATCCCCCTCGGGGGGCGGCACCCGCTCCACCACCGCCTCCAGGATCGCATCGATTCCCACGCCCTCCTTCGCGCTGGCCAGAAGAATGCTCTCCTCGTCCACCCCCAGGAGATCCACGAGCTCGTCCCTCCGCTTTTCCGGCTCGGCCCCCGGCAGGTCGATCTTGTTCAGTACGGGGATGATCTCGAGCCCCGCGTCCATGGCCAGAAAGAGGTTGGAGAGGGTCTGAGCCTGCACGCCCTGGCTGGCGTCCACCACCAGGAGCGCGCCCTCACAGGCCGCCAGCGACCGGGAAACCTCGTAGGTGAAGTCCACGTGTCCCGGCGTGTCGATGAGGTTCAGTTCGTAGAGGGTTTCATCGGTGGCGGCGTACTCCATGCGGACCGCGTGGAGCTTGATGGTGATGCCCCGCTCCCGCTCCAGCTCGTTGGAGTCCAGCACCTGCTCCCGCATGGCCCGGGCGTCCAGGGCCCCGGTCGCCTCGAGCAGACGGTCGGCAAGGGTCGACTTTCCGTGGTCGATATGAGCCACGATGCAGAAGTTTCGGATGTTCGATATACGCACAGGAAGATCATCCGGGAGGAACGAGGATCACTTCGGGGACGACCAGTGGGGCGCGCCAGGAGATGATCCCTCCCGGGCCCCTTCGGGCATACCCTGGACCGGGCCGGCCGAAACGCCGGGACGCCCCACCGCGAAGCAAGGGAAATCCGGGCCTTCACCGACCGGGCCGGTGACCGTTGAACATAACCGCCCGCCAGGGGAGGATCAATTGAGGGAGCGCGGCGAAAACCCGCATGAGAGCGAGACTTTTGCATGCGTCGCACAGGGTGTCCGCCCCCTGGAAGGCCGAAGACCGAGGGGCGCACGGGGCTGGCGTCAGGGGCGGTTTCCCCCTACCGTCCTGTTACGTGACTCCACCCTGGGGCTCCATGCAAAAACTCTCCTGTTCCCTGATCCTTCTGGTCATGCTGGTCCTCCCGTCGCACTCGGAGGCTCAGGATGTGTTGAGCCAGATCCAGGCTCTCGCCGCTGAGAATGCAGACGGCTACGCCTCACCCCTCACCGAGGGATTGGCCTATACCCTGGCCGCCGGGTACATGGATCAGTCAGCTCCCATGGGGGCCTTCGGGTTCGACGTGGGGATCCGCTTTATGGGTTCACGGCCCGGTCAGGAGCACCGCACCTTCCAGGCCGTGCTCCCCGACTCCGTCGTCTTCCAGCACCCCTCCATCGGCGAACGAACCTACCAGGACCCCTATCGGTCCCGGGACGGATCGCTGGAAACGCCCACCATTGCCGGCAACGGGGACGGGCTCGTACTGGTGCCTGCAGGTGAGTTCGAAGCCGACCTGCTGGCGGCGGGCGAAGATCCGGAGGACTACCAGATCGTCTTCCCCAGCGGCCTTTCCCTTCCGGTGACTCCCCTGGTGACCCTCCATGCCAGCGCGGGGTTGGGGATGGGGACGGAGATCTCTCTTCGCTACCTCCCGGCGACGGAGGTGGCGCCGGAGCTGGGACGGGTCAGCTCCCAGGGCTTCAGCGTGAGCCACCTGGTCTCGCAGTGGTTCGGACTCCCGCTGGACCTCACGGCCATCTTCGGGCATCAGAACGTGAAAGGCGAGGGCTTTCTGGACGCCTCAGGCACCCATTACGGACTGGTGGGGGGAATCGGCGCCGGGCCCATGAACTTCTTCGGCGGCGCCCTCATCCGGAGCGCATCCAGCGAACTCACCTACCGGGTGGAGAACCCAGATGGCGTGCCCGGGCTTCCGGAGGACGGACTCGAGTTTTCCATCCGCTCCAGCGCCTCGGCCTCCCCCGGTTACGTGGTGGGCGCCCGGCTCCAGCTTCTGGCCCTGAATCTGTCTGGACACTACACCGTCGGCGCCCACGACGTCTTCTCCATCAAGATCGGCCTGGGGCTCCCTTGAAAGGCGGTTGATCGGCAGGTCGAGGAGCCAACCTGTCAGGAGCCACCCCCGCCCGGGGGCCTCGGGGGAGGGGTCCCTCCGCCCCCGCCACCTCGGTTGGGGGGCGTCCGGACCGGAGGATCGCCGCCGCCACGTGTAGGGGGCGTCCGGGCCGGCGGACCTCCTCCACCACTCCGGGATGGCGGCGTTCGAGCCGGTGGATCGCCGCCCCCCCGGGTCGGCGGCGGACGAACGGGCGGATCGCCTCCGCTGCGGTTCGGAATGGGCCGCGCCGGGGGAGGTCCCTGTCCCGCCGAAGGAGGCGACCGGCGACCGGTATCCGGCGGCGAGCGACGGTCCGCATCGGGGATCGGGCGGCGCTGCAGGATGGGGCGATCCGAGGTCCCAGCGGTCGGAGGGTCGACTGAGTCGGTGCGACTCGACGGGTCCCCCCGAACAGGCCCCCTCGCTCCGCCGGCCGGAGGGGCGTCCGCCGGCCGCCCCTGAAGGATGATGGGCAGTCGCTCTCCCTGCCGACCTTGGTCCTGGAGAGAGGTTTCGCCCCGCAGAGGCGGCCGGACCGGATCCCCACCCAGATCCTGCCCGGAGTCCATCCGGGTCCCGACCAGCTCCCGGGGGAGGGGAGCTCCCCGCACGTCTCCCGAGCGGGACCGGACGAGGGGACTTCCCGGCTCTCCGGCAGACCGCTCCTTGAACTCGAACTGAGGACGGCCCGACAGGGGAGGGCGAGTGTACACGACCCGGGTACCCTGAAATCGAGTGGAGGGATAGAAGTAGGGATCGTTGTAGATCACCACCCTGAAGCTGGTACAGGCCCGGTGGTAGGGGTTCCAGTTGCTGTAGCTCTGCTCGGTATGGCAGTTGTAGCAGAGAAAGCGCGGATACGAGTAGGGTCGCCCCACATGGTAGGTGACGTAGTCCAGATCAAAGCTCGCCTCCTCCCAGTTCGGGAGCAGGAGCCCCACGAACTCATCCATGGCCAGGTAGGGATCGCTGTAGACACGATCCCCCACTCGGGACAGATCCCATCCCCCGTCCAGCGACGCGTATCCCAGGGCGCCATGGTCCAGCGGTTCAGCGGAGGTGAGCAGGAAGTAGTAGCCCATTCCCGGCTCCTCATCCACCACCCAGGTGGTGGAGCCCGGTCGGAGGAGCCGATAATCCTGACCGCCCCGAATCCACTCCGGATCCCTCGGCGAGGCGGGAAACAGCAGTTGCACCCGCCCACTGGTATCGATGTGGAAGAGAGCGACGTAGGCGTCCACGTTGGAGCGGAAATAAACCCGAACGTGCTCCCCGGACTGCAGGACGGGCTCAACCCCCCGGTCCAGCCAGATCCGAGCTTCCAGCACCGGCGGGGAGGGCTTGGCGGGATCGGCTGACGCCCCGGCTGGAGACCCCGGGACCCCTATGACGGCCAGAGCTGCCAGGAGGACCCGCTTCGACATCAACAGGACGATCCGCTTCGACATCAACAGGTGGGGGCTGGAGGGCGGTGGTGGACCATGGCACCTTCCTGACGGCTCACCTGGAGGCCGGGACGTGGTTCGCACGGAATCCACCGTAGCTCCACGCTCCTGGCACGCTGGATCTCAACGTCCCATGGCGACCCCAGGTCGGTGAGTAGGACAGACCCTCATCAAGAGCAGGGACCGTGCCACTCGAAACCACTGTAGAACTCACCAGCGCCCCCCTGGACCGTCCCCCACGGAGGACACCCTCCTCCTCGCGAGAGGACAGGGGCGGGGGCACCGGGACGCATTGCCACGCCCAGACTCCTCCCCTAAGCTTCCCTGTCCATGACCTCTCCATCTACGTCTCCGTCCTCCCCCCGGAGGGCCGACCTCCTCCCGCCCCGGGAGCTGGCTGCCCTGGGGGGCCTCGAGCTCCTCTCCCGCTCTGTGGTGGAAGGGTTCCTCATGGGCCTCCATCGCTCGCCCCACCGGGGCTTTTCCGCCGAGTTCGCCGAGCTCCGGGGGTATCGACCCGGCGACGAGATCCGCCACATCGACTGGCGCATGTTCGCCCGGTCAGATCGTTTCTACGTGAAGCAGTTCGAGGAGGAGACCAACCTGCGGGCCTACCTCCTGCTGGACGTGAGTGCCTCCATGGACTGGACGTCCCGCCCCGAAACGCTTCCTACCAAGCTCTGGTACGGTCAGCTCCTCACGGCAGCCCTGGCCCTTCTGCTCCTCCGACAGGGTGACCGCGCCGGGCTGGGGATCTTCGACGACCGGATCCGGGAGTGGCTGCCCGATCGAGGCGGAAGCCGCCAGCGGGGAGAGATCCTGCGACGCCTCCAGCAGGTTCGGGCTCGGGGGACCACCGATCCCGGGGAGGCGCTCAAGACTTCGGCCCTCCGGCTGCGCCGGAAGGGACTGGTGGTCCTGGTGTCGGATCTGCTCCTGGAGCCGGAGCTCACCATCCGGGCGCTTCGCTTTCTGCGGCACCGGGGCCACCAGGTCATGGTCTTCCACCTCCTGGACCCCGGCGAAAGGGAGCTGGAGGGAGCCGGAAACGTCCGCTTCCGGGATCCGGAGACGGGAGATGAGTTGCGAGTCGATGTGCCGGAGATGAGAAGAGACTACCGGGCCGCGGTGGACCAGGCCGTGGACGAGTGGCGCCGAAGTCTGCGTCCCCACGGGATCGACTACCACCTGCTGGACACCTCCCTCCCGCTGGCGCGAGCCCTCCGGCTGGCTTTGGACAAGCGATCCCGACTGGGGTAGTGTGACGTGACCTTTCTCACCCCCATCGTACTCCTGGCCGCCGCGGCCCTGGCCGTGCCCCTCCTCCTGCACCTGTTCCGGAAGCGCGAGAGTTCGATTCGCAGTTTCCCGGCCCTCCGGTACCTGAAACGGACGACCCGGGATCGGGCCCGGATCATTCGCCTGCGCCAGCTTCTGCTCCTGGCGCTCCGGATGGCGGCGCTGGCGCTCCTGGTGCTGGCCGGCGCCCGCCTGATTCTCCCTCTGGGCGGCACCGACCATCCCCCTGCCGCCGTTGCCCTGGTGGTGGACAACGGGATCGGCTCGTCCATGATCGTCCAGGAGCGGCGCGTCCTCGACCACCTGGTGGATCAGGCCACGAACACCCTGAACCGACTGGGGTCCGACGATCGAGTCTGGCTCGTAGCCGCCGGGGAGCCGTGGCGGCCGGCGCCCCCTCTGACGCCGGATGAGGCACGTCGCCAGGTCGCCGGGCTGCAGGCCACCGAGGTCCGGGCCGACCTGCCGGCGGCGGTGGCCCGGGCCCGAAGCCTCCTGGAGAGCGCCGCCCTCCCGGTTCGGGAGATCCTGGTGCTGTCGAAGCTGGACGCCGCCGTCTTCGGGGCGCAGGCCCATCCGGAGCCTGCCGGCGAGATCCGAACGGTGGTGGGAACCGTGCATGCCGAGCTGCCACCGAACCGGGCGCTGGCCGGCGTATCGGTGGGAGGCGGACTTCCGCCCCGAGCGGAGCTTTCTTCGGAGCTCTCGGTGGAGGTGACCGGTGAACCCCGGGGCGATCAGGCGCTCCGGGTCCACGTGGACGGCGAGCTGGTGACCGCCGGCCGCACCGACGGCCAGGGGCGGGCCCTCCTGGACCTCCCGCCCACGCCCCCGGGGTGGCTGGTGGGCCGGGTGGAGCTGGATCCGGACGACCTGCGGGCTGACGACCAGCGGCACTTCGCCCTCCCCGTACGTCGAGCCCCCAGGATCAGGACGGCGACGGGACTTCCCACCTACCTGGCCACCGCCCTGGATGTCCTGGTTCAGCGCGAGCGGATCGTGATGGACCAGGAAGCCGACACCGCCACCGAGGCCGCTGAGGGGACTGCCGTGGGGATCGAGGCTGACGGTCAGGTCCTGGCCGGGGCGCGTCCCACCCTGATCTTCGCTCCCGCCGATCCCGTTCACCTCCCGGCGGTCAACCGTCGTCTCGGCGAGCTGGATACCGGATGGCGCCTGGAAGCCTCCGGCGAGGCCGAGTCCCCCGGAACCCTGGACAGCCCGGACGCCGGGATCCGCCTGCCGTCCGGTCTGGAGGTGCGTCGGAGCCACGGACTCACGCGGGCCGAGGGAGGGCGAGACGGGCGCGTCCTGGCTCGGCTCTCCGACGGCTCCCCCTGGATCGTCCATGTCCCGGCCGTCCCCGACGGGGAACTCGTCCCCGGCGAGCCGGAACGCCCCGCCCTCGTCCTGGTGGCCTCGCCGCCGGATCGGGAGAGCTCCGATCTACCCACCTCGGCAGCGATGATCCCCTTTCTGTCGGCAACCCTCGAACTGCTGGACGGCGGCGAGCCCGCCGACGAGGTGGTGGCGGGCAGCCCCATCCCGTTGCCCCCGGGCGCCGCCTACGTGTCCACCCCGGCAGGAACCCGAATTCCCGTCGACGGTACTTCATCATTTCTCGAGACCGGGCGCACCGGCGTCTATGACATCCGGGCTCCAGACGACGCGCTCCTGCGCCGGATCGCCGTCAATCCAGCGACCCCCTCCGGCCAGGATCGCCTGACGACGGAGGAGGCCGCCGAGCGGCTGGGGCCCCGAGCCGTGGCCACCGGCAGCGTCCGGGAATGGAGCCGGGCCTCCCTGGGCGAACGGAGGGGCCGGGAGGTCTGGCGGCCCCTTCTTCTGGCTCTCCTCCTGCTCCTGGTGGCAGAAGGCTGGCTGGCCGCGCGAGCCGGCCCGGATCCGAGCTCCGATACGACTTCCGACAATACCCAGGCAGAACCGACAACGTGATTGCAAGAATGCACCCGGTGGTGGAAGCGATACGCTCCACCCCCGCATTTCGCACAGCATCGGCCAAACTCCCCCGGAGCCGGGACCACCTGTCCATGGGTGGCGTCGTGGGATCGGTCGGCACCGGCCTGGTGGCGGCGCTCCACGAGGAGCATCCCCGGCGAATCTTCCTCCTGGTGGCCGACGATCCGGAGCACGCCGTCCGTCTGGAGGCTGACCTGATCTCGCTCCTGGGAGAGGGCAGCGCCCACCTGTATCCGCAGGGCGAGGCCCGCTTCTACGGAAGCGACGAGGACGATCCCCGCATCGGCGGGCTCCGTGTGGAGGCCGTGGAGGCGCTCCTGAGTGGAAACGCTCGACTCTTCGTGACCACCGCCCGGGGGTTGCAGGAGCGGGTGGCCATGCCCGATCGCCTGGCCACCCTGCACGTGGAGCTGGAGGTGGGCGACGAGGTGGGACTCAGCCTCCTGGTGGAAGAGCTGGAGGCCATGGGCTTCGAGCGAGCGCCCCTGGTGGAGGAGGTGGGCCAGTTCGCCGTTCGTGGCGGGATCGTGGACATCTTCTCCCTGGGACACCCCGATCCTCTTCGAATCGAGTTCTGGGGTGACGAGATCTCGTCCATCCGCCTCTTTGACGTGGCGGACCAGCGCTCCACGGGCGAGCTGGACTCAGTGCAACTCCTCCCCGCCACCTTCCAGAGCGGTCCGGACACCGGTACCTCCTCCAGACGTAGCCTTCTGGAAGTGCTGCCCAATGAGACCCTCCTGGTGGGGATGGAGGGAGCTCGCTGGGAGGAGGCACTGGCACGCCACTGGACGGCGGCTCGCCGGATCCGCTCCGACCGCCAGGATGGAGGCGAGGTCCTCCCACCCCCCGACCGCATCCTGCAGCCCCCGGAGGAGGCCGCTTCTCGCCTCCGGACGCTGCCGGGCCTGCGACTCACCTCCGAGACCGACCTTCCGGTCTCCATGGAGGCCGAAGCCCCTCCCGCCATCGAGCGTAAGATGGACCGGCTGGTGTCCCTTCTCCGGGAAACCTCGGCCCAGGGAGGTCGGACCGTGATCCTCTGCGACAACGACGGGCAGGTCCAGCGCCTGGAGGAGATCCTGGACGAGCAGGGCGAGGCGATTCCCGGGGTGCAGGTGGGCGTGGGCGCGCTGGAGGGCGGCTTCGTCCTGGCCCGGGCCACGCCCCCGCTCCTGGTCCTCACCGACCACGAGATCTTCAAGCGGAGCCGGCGCGTGCGTTCTGGACGTCGATTCCGGGGAGCCGTGGCGCTGGAGAGCATGGCTCAGCTCACCCCCGGCGACTACCTGGTGCACATGGACCACGGGATAGGCCGCTTCCAGGGGCTGGAGCAGATCGAGGTGGGGGGCGAGTCGCTGGAGGTCCTGGCCATGGAGTACGCCGGAGGAGAGATCCTCCGGGTGCCGGTCTACCGACTGGACCTCCTGGAACGCTGGGTGGGGGACGAGGCTGACGCGGAGCCGCCCTCGGTGCACCGGATCGGGGGCAAACGATGGAAGACGCTCAAGCGGAAGACCGAGGAGGCCGTAGAGCGCATGACCCAGGAGCTGGTGGAGCTCTACGCCGAGCGCGAGCTGGCTGAGGGCTTCGCCTTCTCTCCCGACACCCGGTGGCAGCGGGAGATGGAGGCCTCCTTCCTGTACGAAGACACCCCCGATCAGCGCACCGTCACCGCCGAGGTGAAGAAGGACATGGAGTCGCCCCGTCCCATGGACCGGCTCATCTGCGGCGACGTGGGCTTCGGCAAGACCGAGGTGGCGATTCGGGCCGCCTTCAAGGCCGTGCAGGACGGAAAGCAGGTGGCGGTCCTGGCGCCCACCACCATTCTGGTGGAGCAGCACCGACGGACCTTCGAGGAGCGGCTGGCCGACTTCCCCGTCCGGGTGGCGGCACTCTCCCGTTTTCGCACCGGCAAGGAGCAGGAGGAGATCGTCCTGGGGCTGGAGCGGGGAGAGGTGGACATCGTCATCGGCACCCACCGACTCCTCTCGAAGGACATCCGCTTTCGGGCGCTTGGACTCCTGGTGGTGGACGAGGAGCAGCGGTTCGGAGTCAAGCACAAGGAGCGCCTCAAGCAGATGCGGGCCTCGGTGGACGTCCTGACGCTCACCGCGACTCCCATCCCCCGCACCCTCCAGCTCTCCCTTGGCGGGGTCCGGGACCTCTCCCTCATCCGGACGCCGCCCCGGGACCGGCTGGCGGTGTCGACCCAGGCCATTCCCTGGAGCGACGGCCTCCTGGCCGAGGTCATGGCCCGGGAGCTGGATCGGGGAGGGCAGATCTACTTTCTGCACAACCGGGTGGAGACGATCCATACCGTGGCCGAGCGGGTCCGGCGGATCTCGCCGCCCGAGACCCGGGTGGAGGTGGCCCACGGCCAGATGCGGGCCGGTCCGCTGGAAGACGTGATGGGGCGATTCATCCTGGGCGAGACCGACATCCTGGTCTGCTCGTCCATCATCGAGAACGGGCTGGACGTGCCCAACGCCAATACGCTCATCGTGGACCGGGCGGACCACTTCGGACTCGCACAGCTCTACCAGATCCGGGGAAGGGTGGGCCGATCGGACCGCCGCGCCTATTGTTATCTGGTGGTTCCCGAGGAGATGACCGAGGAGGCCCGGCAACGGATCCGGGTGCTGGAGCGGCACACCGAACTGGGAAGCGGCTACCAGGTGGCGCTTCGGGATCTGGAGATCCGGGGTGCCGGCAACCTCCTGGGCGCCGACCAGTCGGGCTATGCCCATGCAGTGGGCATGGACACCTACCTGAGGCTCCTGCAGGACGCGGTCCGCCGCTTCCGCCGGGGTGCGAGCCAGGACGAGGAGTTTCCGGAGCCTGAAGTTTCGCTGGCTGGATCCGCCTACATCCCCGACGGGTATATTCAGGACTCGGGACAGAAGCTCCACCTGTACCGCCGGCTCTCGAAGGCGGAGGACCGGACGGAGGTGGAGGAGCTCCGGGACGAACTGGTGGACCGATACGGTCCCCTGGCCGACGAGGTGGAACGGCTCCTGGATGCCCACCTCCTGCGCCTTCTGGGAAAGGAGCTGGGCATCGAACGGATCTTCGTTCGGGACCGGGAGGGTCGGCTCACGTTCCGGGCAGCGGCCAATCCGCGCCTCACCTCGCTGGAGGGGCCGTTCAGAGATCGACAGGTGGAGGTGGGGGTGCGCCGTATGATGCCCCTTTCCCTCTCGCTGACCCGGGTAGGGGCCGAACCCCTGACCCGGACGCTGATCCGGGCGCTGGACCTGCTGGTCAAGGAACGGGCCCAGGCAGCATGATACTCGATGGCCCCCACCGTCGGAGGCGGTGGGACGGCCCACACAACCTGATCCTCCGAACCGAGGAATACGAATGCGTCGCACGCGTGAACTGTTTGCTCTATTGACCCTCGTGGCCCTGGTCGTGGCCGCTTGCGGTGACCGCACCCCGGGCCTCGACGCCGACACCCTGGCTCGGGCCGGCAACTTCAGCCTGGGCGTCCAGGAGACGGCCGAGCTCGTCGCGCCGGTGGCGGAGCTGCCACAGGATCCTGCGGTCATCGAGGCGCTCACCGATTTCTGGATCGACTACTCCCTCCTGGCCCTGGCGGTCAACCACGAGGGCGCACTGGAGGCCATCGACCTGTCGGCCCTCACCCGTCAACACCTGAACCAGGACAAGGTGCTTCAGCTCCGGGACATGGTCATCGACGTAGACACCACCATCTCTGACGAAGAGCTGGCGGAGATCTACGAGACGGATCGCCCGGGCGAGCGGATTCGAGCCCGGCACATCCTCTTCCTCTTCCCCGACGACGCCGATGAGGCTGCAATGGATTCGGTGCGAGCGCTTGCCGAGGATGTCCGGAGCCGGGCGGCCGCCGGAGAGGATTTTGCCTCACTGGCCGAGCAGTACTCCGAAGATCAGGGGAGTGCGGCACGGGGTGGCGACCTCAACTTCTTCCAGCGTGGAACGATGGTTCCTCCCTTCGAGGAAGCCGCCTTCGCCCTGGACCCCGGTGAGGTGAGCCCGGTGGTGGAGTCCCAGTTCGGCCTCCACGTGATCCGCCTCGAGGAGCGCGAATTCCCTCCGCTGGAGGAGGTGGGGCCCCAACTGCGTCGAGAGATCCAGACCGAGCGAACCGCCCGTGCCGAGTCCCTCTTCGTGGCCGAAATGGAGGAGCCGGCTCAGATCACCATCGCCGACGGCGCAAAGAGTCGGGTCCGGGAGATGGCGGAATCGACTACGCTGGACCTGAGTGAGCGGGAGAAAGACCGGGCGCTGGTCACGTTCGAAGGTGGAAGCTATCCGGCCCGGGAGTTCCGGTGGTTCCTCCTGAACCAGCCCACCCAGATCCGGCAGCAGATCGCCAGCGCCACCGACGAGCAGCTGGACGGCATGTTGCGGGAGCTGGCCCGGGGAGAGCTGCTGGTCCACGAGGCCGAGAGCCGGGGAATCACCGTCCCCGATGAGGAGGTCCGTGAGCTGGAGGAGGAGATCCGGGGTCAGTACCGGGAGATGGCGGGACTCCTGGGACTGGACGACATCACTCCGGAGGAGGGAGAGACGCTGGAACAGGCGGTCGAGCGGGCCATAGCCGACCTCATGCCCCGCCTCGTCCGGGGAGAGCAGGACGTGTATCCCCTGGGGAACCTGGCCCTCCCCCTGAGAGACCACTACGGGGTGCAGATCTCCATGGACAACATGGACGCGACGGCCCAGCGCGTGGCCAGCCTCCGAGGCGAGGATCCAGATGCCGTTCCCGATCTGGAGGACCTGGACGACCTGGATCTGGACGACGTCGTCCCCACCGATCCACCTTCCGATCCGAATTGACGGGACGGGGGTGATCAGGCTGGATCCGGACCCCGGTCCTCTCGAGAGCGGACGGGAACGCAGCCCTGGAAAGGGCCGAAGGTGCCGCTCCGGAGGAGCGCGGGGAAGGCCTCCCGGGGGAACCCCGGGTCCGGCCCCGGTTTAGATTCAATGCGGCGGGGGGTGGGCGCAGTTCCACCCCCCGTTGGCGTACGGCCCCTTCTACCGGCCGTACTGCTTCCTCGTTCGCCTCCGTCCGCGACGGATTGGACACGGACCCATCAACATGCATCAGACCGCCCGATTCTTCCCGGCCCTCCTGATGGCCGCCTTCCTCCTCCCCGCCTCCCTGAGTGGGCAAGTGGGGCTGGACGACCCTGCAGCCGATCCCTCGTCCGATGAGCTGGTGGACAAGGTGGCGGCGGTGGTGGGCGACTCCATCGTGCTCTACAGCCAGATTCTGGAGCAGATCGGCCGCCTCGAGGCCCAGGGAGCGGAACTGCCCAGCCCCGGATCCCCGGAGATGAGCCAGTTGGAGGGTCAGGTCCTGCAGCAGCTGGTCGACCAGCAGATCCTCCTACAGGCCGCCCAGCGCGATACCCTGGTGGCGGTCTCGGATGACGAGGTGGAACAGCGGTTCCAGATGGCCTGGCAGGAGCAGATCAGCCGGTTCGGAGGCACCGAGGCCCAGTTTCGCCAGGCCGTGGAGCAGTCCGGCGAGAACTTCTCCCAGTACCGGACCACCCTGCGGGAGGAGATCCGGCGCAACCTCCTCCTGCAGCGCTTCATGCAGGAGCAGATGCGGCAGGCGCGCCCCGTGGTGGTTCGCGAGGACGAGGTGCGGGAATTCTTTGAACGGGAGCAGGCACGATTCGGCGAGCGGCCGGCCACCCTCAGCCTCCGACAGGTCTTCCTGCAGCCCCGCGCCTCCGACGAGGCCCGGGCCGAAGCCATGGAGCGGGCAGAAGAGGTTCTCCAGCTCCTCCGGGACGGGGAGGACTTCGCAGATCTGGCCCAGCGCTACAGCGATGACGAACAGACCCGGCAACAGGGGGGCGAGCTGGGGTGGTACCGACGGGGCGACGGCCTGGTGGAAGATTTCGAGGATGTGGCCTTCTCCCTGCGAGAGGGCCAGATCAGCGGCGTGGTGGAGACTCCCTTCGGAGCCCACATCATCAAGGTTGAGCGGGTTCGGGGGGCAGAGCGGAAGATCCACCACATCCTGCTCTCTTCGGAGGTCACCGCCGCCGACGAGACCCGGGCCCGGGAACGGGCCGCCGAGATCGCCCAGGAGGTCCGTGAGGGAGCTGCCTTCCGGGATTATGACCTGGAGGCTGCCCAGTTCGGACTCCCGGACTCCATCACCATCGCCCAGGACCAGCTCGAGGACTTCCCGGAGGCCTTCGCCAACGCCCTGCTCAGCGCCTCGGAAGGCGAGGTGGTGGGTCCGGTGGAGTTCCCCCTCGGACAGGGGCTCACCGTCTTCGCCGTGGCCCGAATCGATCGGCTTCGTGAGGCCGGACAGTTCCAGTTCGAGGACGTCCGGGAGCAGTTGAGGGCGAACCTTCGGGAGCAGCGGATGGAGGAGCGGATCCTCGAGCGGCTGAGGCAGCGAACCTACGTCGACATCCGCCTCTGAGCCCCACGGCCCCCACTCCCGGTTCCACCGGGGTCGAATCCCGGGCCTCCCCTGCCAGGACGAGGCTCGTGATCACCCTGGGCGATCCCCGGGGAGTCGGTCCCGAGGTGGCTGCTGCTGCCATCGGGGAGCTCCGAAGAGAACCGAAGCCTGGTCTGATGCTTACGGTCCTGGGCGACGAGGCATCGCTGGACATCCTGTCGCCCAGATTGGACCAGGCCGCGGTCGACGGTGCTCCTCCGGTGACCCTCGAGTCCGTGGGCACCTTCGATGGATCGTTGGCCTCCGCCGGCCGGATCTCCCTGGCTGCCATCCGGAGGGGTGTCGAGCTCCTCGCCGATGACGACGGGGGCCAAGCCAGCGGAGCCCTCGTCACCGGTCCGGTCCACAAGCCGGCGCTCCACGCCGCCGGTGTTCCGACGCCGGGGCAGACCGAGTTCCTGGGCCGACTCACGGAGGCCCCGGCGGTGGGAATGCTCATGCATGCCCGCACGACCCGGCTGGGTCCCACGCCCCTTCGGATCCTCCTGGCCACCACGCACCTTCCTCTCCGGGACGTTCCTGCACGACTCACCCGGGAACTACTGGCCACCCAGGTCCGCCTCCTGGACGATTCCCTCCGGCGACGGTGGCGACTCGACTCCCCGGTGGTGGGCCTCTGCGGGCTGAACCCCCATGCCTCCGACGAGGGTCTGTTCGGCGACGAGGAGGCCCGGATCATGACGCCGGTGGTGGAGACCCTGCAGGCGGAGGGCCGCCGGATTCGGGGCCCCCTTCCCGCCGACACCATCTTCGGCCATGCTCTGGACGGTCGGCTCGATGCGGTGGTGGCACCCTACCACGATGTGGGAATGGCGGTCTTCAAGACGCTCTCCTTCGGCCGCGGCGTGAACGTGACCCTGGGGCTTCCCTTCCTCCGCACCTCCCCGGACCATGGAACCGCCTTCGACCTGGTGGGCACGGGCCGGGCCGATCCCGGTTCCATGCTGGAAGCACTCCGCCTGGCCGCGGACCTTGCGGGTGCCAGAGCGCCGGATCGGGTCCGAACCGAAGCTCCGCGGGACCAGCTTTGACACCACCTCGCACCTTCGGGTAGATTTCGCCCCGTGTGGCGTCCATTCCTCCCCCATCGTCGTTGAACCCCGACCGCCTTGATCAAACTCGAACACGTCACCAAGGAATACGCCAGACGGGGCAAGGCCCTGAACGACGTGTCGCTGGAGGTGAAGAAGGGCGAGTTCGCCTTCCTCACCGGCCACTCGGGTTCGGGGAAGTCCACCACCCTCCGCCTGATCCACATGGCGGACTTCCCCACCGAGGGTGAGATCCTGGTCTGCGGCTTCTCCTCCCGCCTGACCACGGCCCGGGACGTGTGGAAGCTACGCCGACGGGTGGGATTCGTCTTTCAGGAGTTTCGGCTTCTGCCCGGCCGCACCGCCCTGGAGAACGTCACCTTCGCACTGGAGGTGACTGGGACCCCCCGAAAGGACTTGGCCTCCCAGGGCCGCCGACTCCTGGGGCAGGTGGGGCTGTCCGTGAAGTCGGGCATGCAGGTCCACGAGCTCTCCGGCGGGGAGCAGCAGCGGGTGGCCATCGCCCGGGCCCTGGCCAACGAACCCCTGGTTCTCCTGGCCGATGAGCCCACGGGGAACCTGGATGAGCGGGCCTCCCGCGGCGTCATGGAGCTCTTTCGGGACCTGAACGCCCGGGGGATGGCGGTGCTCATGGCCACCCACGACCTGGACCTGGTCCGGGCCTACCCGGACATTCGGGTCATGGAGCTGAACGAGGGCCGGCTGGTCTTCGACTCGGCGGCACCCGAGGTGGCCGATGAAGCCGCTCCCACCGGAGACGCCTGACGATGCATGCCATCCGAGAGGCGCTGGCCGCCTTCCGCCGCGCTCCCCTCCTGACTGCCCTCTCCACTGCCATGGTGGCGCTGGCCCTCTACGTGGTGGGCCTCTTCGCCGTGGCCAGCCACAACCTGCACGAGGCGCTGGAGCGGGTGGAGGAGCGGGTAGAGGTGGTGGTCTACGTCCGCGACGATGCCCGGGACGCGGAAATCCAGCTCCTGAGCGAGGAGTTGCGGGCCATGGACGAGGTGAACGACGTCCGCTACTACTCCAAGGAGGATGCCCTGAACCGGGCCCGG
>PWLA01000081.1 GCA_003559555.1 Gemmatimonadota bacterium
GTTCGGAGTTCGTATCCGGGCCGGGAGCTCTGGACCACCTGGGCGGATCTTGCCATGGACCGCTGGCGTGCTTTCGACGAGGAGTGGGTCCCGGAGATGGGAGCCCCGCTCTTCTATGAGACCGGCGACGTGATCCTGAGGGACACGGCGGAGGGCTTCATAGCCGACGTCCGGGACATTTGGGAGCAGGCCGGGGTGGAGCACGAGATGCTCACGCCCGACGAGGTGCGCTACCGGTGGCCACAGATCGCCATCGACGGGATCGAGGCGGCCCTCTTCGAGCCGGGCGCCGGGGTGGTCCGCTCCCGGGCCGCGTGCCAGCGGGTGGCGGCCATCTTCCAGCGACGGGGCGGGGAGATCCTTACGGCCCGGGCCACGCTGGGGGCCGCCGAGGGCGGGCGGATGATGGAGCTGGACCTGGACGGGGGTGAGGACACCCTGGGCGCCGACCGGTTCGTTCTGGCTCTGGGTCCCTGGTTTCCCGTGGCCTTCCCCGAGATCATGGGCGAGCGGATCCGGGTCAGCACGCTGGGCCACGTCTACTACTGGGGAACGCCTCCCGGCGACCACCGCTTCGCGTATCCGAACCTTCCCAGCTGGAATCTCCCCGGGGTCACCGGCTGGGCCAGCCTGCCGCCGGACCATCGGGGGTTCCGGATCCGCACCGGCGGCAGCTCCGGAGACGATCCGGACACCTCCATCCGCTGGATCGCCGAGGAGTACCACGAGCGTCCCCGGAGCATCATCGCCGATCACTTTCCGGCCCTGGCGGACCAGCCCATCGTTGAGACCCGGGCTTGCCACTACGAGTCGAGCCACACCCGGGAGTGGATCATCGACCGTCACCCGGAGCTGGAGAACGTCTGGTTCGCCGGAGGTGGGAGCGCGGAGGGGTTCAAGTTCGGCCCCATGGTGGGCGAGCTCATCGCCAGCCGGGTCATCGAGAACGACCGCTTTGCCGAGCTGGACCAGGAGTTTCGGCTCCAGGAGGTGGAGGCGGTGGCCCGCTCCGGGGACCTGCCTGAAGCCGACGGCCGGGGGGTGCCGGCATGAATGCCATCGTCCTGATGGTCATCGGCCTGGGAGCCTTCGCCCTGGGCTACATCTTCTACTCCCGCTTCATCTCCGACCGGATCTTCCAGTTGGATCCGGACTTCGAGACGCCGGCCCACACCCTGGAGGACGGCGTCGACTACGTGCCCACCAACCGGTGGGTCCTGTGGGGCCATCACTTCACCTCGGTTGCTGGCGCCGCTCCCATCGTGGGTCCGGCCATCGCGGTGATCTGGGGGTGGGTGCCCGCCTTCCTGTGGGTCGTCTTCGGCACCGTCTTCTTTGCCGGCATCCACGACGCCGGGGCGCTCTGGGCCAGCGTGCGGAACCGGGGCGAGTCCATCGGGGCCCTAACCGAGTCGGTGGTGGGCGCCCGGGCCCGCAGCCTGTTCATGATCGTGATCTTCCTGCTTCTGCTCATGGTGAACGCGGTGTTCGCCATCGTCATCGCAGGGCTCTTCGTGGACTTTCCCAGCAGCGTGATTCCGTCGTGGTTCGTCATTGCGGTGGCGCTGGGGATCGGCTGGCTCCTCTACCGGCGCGGAGTGTCGCTGCTTTGGCCCTCCATCATCGCGCTGATCCTGCTGTACGCCTCGATGTTCGTGGGGGACGCGGTTCCGCTGAGCCTTCCGGAGGAGGTGGTGGGGCTCGCCCCGGCGGGTCAGTGGGTGATCCTGCTCTTCGTCTATGCGGCCATCGCCTCGCTCCTGCCGGTCTGGGTCCTGCTTCAGCCCCGGGACTACATCAACGGGCTCCAGCTCTTCATCGGGCTGGCCATCTTCTTCGTGGCGGTCCTGCTGGCCAACCCCACGGTGGTGGCGCCGGCGCTGAATACCGGTCTTCCGGGTGACGTACCGCCCCTGATCCCTTTGCTTTTCGTCACCATCGCCTGCGGGGCCATCTCCGGCTTCCATGGGCTGGTGGCCTCGGGCACCACCTCAAAGCAGCTGAACAATGAGGAGGACGTCCGTTTCGTGGGCTACCTGGGGTCGGTGGGTGAAGGGGCGCTGGCGCTGGCGGCCATTTTGGCCTGCACTGCCGGCTTCGCCACCCTGGCGGAGTGGGAGGGCTTCTACACCTCCTTCGCCGCCGGAGGAGTGCCGGCCTTCGTCCAGGGCGGAGGCTACCTCATCCACCAGGGGCTGGGGCTCCCGGTCCACTTCGGCGAGACCCTCCTGGCGGTGATGGCGGTACTCTTTGCCGCCACCACCATGGACACGGGCGTACGGCTTCAGCGCTACATCATCCAGGAGTGGGGCGTCATCTACCGGATCAAGGCCCTCACGGGCCGGGGACTCTCCACTCTCCTGGCGGTGGTGGCCTGCGTGGCCCTGGCCTTCGGCGCCGGCGGAGGGGCCGGGACCGGTGGCCTCGTGATCTGGCCGCTGTTCGGGACCACCAACCAGCTCCTGGCCGGGCTCACCTTGTTGGTGGTGAGCGTCATCCTCATGAAGAAGGGACGGCGGACGATCTTCACCATGATCCCCTTCGCCTTCCTCCTGATCATGACCGTTTTCGCCCTCCTCTGGCAGCTGGCGGACTTCTGGCGGGGCGAGCAGTACTTCCTGGTCTTCATGGACCTGCTGATCCTGGTGGCCACCATATGGGTGGGACTGGAGTCGCTGGGTGCCCTGATGCGGGCCCGGGGCGGTGACGATTCGGATGGACCCGGAGGACCGGGCCGCGCCGCCGCCCGCCCCGATGAGTCTCCCATCACCGGATCTACCAGGTAGCGATGACCCGGCAGGGCCAGGAGGGCGCGCTGCAGGAGGTGGAGGGACTGGCCCAGGCCCTGGAGATGGCGGCCGGCGCCCAGGAGAAGATCCTCCTGGTCCTCGTCAGCCCTTCACGACGCCCAGCGGCCGGAGCCGGACCACCTTCCGTCCGATCCCGGCCCGGTGGACCACCTCCACCACCTCGGCCACGTCCTTGTAGGCCTCCGGGACCTCCTCGGCCACCGTGCCTCCGGAGGTGGCCCGGACTTCGATCCCCTGCTGGGCGAACTCCCGCTTCAGGTCCCGGCCCCGGGTGTCCCGCTTGGACTGCCGGCGGCTCTTCTTTCGGCCGGCCCCGTGGCAGGTGGAGCCGAAGGTCTCGGCGTAGGCGCCGGCCGTTCCCACCAGCACGTAGGAGTAGCGGCCCATGTCGCCGGGGATGAAGACAGGCTGCCCCATCTCCCGGTAGGCCTCGGGCAGCTCGGGGTGATGCGGCGGGAAGGCCCGGGTGGCCCCCTTCCGATGGACCCAGAGGTCCCGCTCGCGGCCGTCCACCTCGTGTCGCTCCAGTTTGGCGTTGTTGTGGGCCACGTCGTAGACCAGCTCCATGCCCAGCTCCGGTGCCGGGGTGTTGAAGATCTCCTGAAAGGTCTCCCGGATCCGGTGGCCCATCATCTGGCGGTTGGCGAAGGCGTAGTTGGCCGCCGCCCGCATGGCGCCGATGTAGCGTTGGCCCTCCTTCGACTCCACCGGGGCGCAGACGAGCTGCTTGTCGGGGAGGTCGATCCCGTACTTCCGGGCCGCGCGCATCATGACGTCCAGGTAGTCGTCGCATACCTGGTAGCCCAGACCCCGGGATCCGGAGTGCACGAAGATGGTGACCGTTCCCATGGTGAGGCCCATCTGGCGGGCGGCGTCCTCGTCGTAGACCTCGTCCACGTGCCCGACTTCGATGAAGTGGTTTCCGCTGCCCACCGTGCCCACCTGGTCCTTGCCCCGCTTGATTGCGCGGTCGCTCACCTGGTCCGGGTCGGCATGGGCCAGCGCCCCGCCGTCCTCAATCCGCTCCAGGTCCTGGTCCCAGCCGAAGCCCTCGCCCACGAGCCAGCCGGCGCCCTCCTCCAGAATGCTCCGAATGTCGCTCTTCGAGAGAATGAACTTCTTGTAGCCCCGCCCCACGCCCGACGGGACTCGGTCGAAGAGGTTGTCCATGAGGGGAGAGAGTCGGGGCCGGACGTCGTCCACCTTCAGGTCGGAGCGGTGGAGGCGAACCCCGCAGTTGATGTCGTAGCCCACCCCACCCGGGGAGATGATGCCCCCCTCGGCCGGGTCGAAGGCGGCCACGCCCCCGATGGCGAACCCGTAGCCCCAGTGGATGTCGGGCATCCCGATGGAGTGCTTGACGATGCCGGGGAGGGTGGCCACGTTGGCCACCTGCTGCACCGCTTCGTCCCCACGGATGTCCTCCATGAGGCGATCGTCCGCGAAGATGAGGCCGTCCACCCGCATGGCGCCTTCCCGGGGGACGCGCCACCGGTAGTCGTCGATACGCTGGGTCTTCATGAGATGATCCCGGTCTGGAGGAGCGAGCTTGCAGGAGGTCGTCCACCTCCCTGGTAACATACTCGATTGCCCCCCGAGCCGGTCCGGTCCGCCGCCGAACGTCCCGAATCCCCATGCCGGAGGCCTGAATAGTGGACCGGGGTATCCATGGCAAGAACTTGCGACTACTCCGGTGAGCTGGATCACCCGGTCACCGGAATCATGCGCCTGCCTGCCCTCCAGCTCCAGCGCCGAGCGGGCGGCCTGAGCCTTCAGAAGCTGCTGGCAGCGCCCACGGCATACTCGTTCGCCTCCGGGCCGACACGGTCACGGTTCCGGCTTCCGATGCCAAAGCCCCGGTAGTCTCCGAAGCGGTAGCCCAGACCGATGCTGAACCGTTGCAGTTCCCCATCGGCGTTGACGTCGGCCAGGGCCAGGATGTCGGCGCCCACCGGTGTGTCCAGGCGGACGAGCCCCCGGAAGCCTTCCAGGGAGCCCCGCTCCAGCGTGGTCTCAAGGGACGCTTCGCCCCATCCGTCCGGGATCTGGTAGGTGGCGCCTCCCACCAGCTTCCACGGACGTTCCCGTGCGATAACCACGGGTGAGCCGATGTCCCGCCAGGAGAGGCCCACATTCAACGACTCCATGGCCTTCCACATGCCGCCGATCTCCCAGCGGGAGCTGGTCAACCCCCGTTGGTACTGGTCGTTGGAGGCTCCGAAAGAAAAACGGTCTCCCCCCATGGCGATGGCGATGGTGAGGCCCGTGCCCTGCTGGATCACTTCGTCGTCGGGGTCGATGAGAAAGCGGTCCCGGCGGAGGCCGATGGCCAGGGGGCCGGCTCGGGCGCCCAGAAGGCCCTGCCGGAATTCGGCGTCAGACTGGCCCGGGTTCGGGCTGAAGGCCAGGATCCCGGTGACATCGATCACCTCGAACGAGCTGAATCCCAGGGCGCTGGGGTTGCTCCACATGGCTTCGGCCCCAGGGACCTGGGAGACGGTGGTGTAACGGGTGGGTTCGGGGGTGAGCATCTGAGCGTGAGCGGGAACGCCCAGAGCGGTGACGGTCAGCGTTGCCGCCACGGCCAGGGCGGCAGGAAGAGAGGACATCGGTGGCAAGGGCTCGGCTCCCGAGAAGAGGGCTGGATCGAAGTCGGCGGAGAGTTCAGTTGGGCTGTGGAGTCCCCTGAAGAACCCCCGAGCCGGGCCCGGGGTTCGCGGGGGCGAGGAGCCCGAGGGAGGAAGAGGCTGGCGCCCGGGAGGGGTCAGGTGAAAGATTGTAGCAAGTGAAGCCGGGGCGCGGTCCGGCTCCTGCTCGCCCCGAAGGCCTCTCTCCCCCCAACCCAGAGGCACCCCCATGAAGGTATCCAGAATGCTTGACCGAAAGGGCTACGATGTGGTAACCATCGGTCCCCGCAACTCGGTGGCCGAAGCCGTGAAGCTCCTGGTGGAAAAGGACATCGGGTCGGCAGTGGTCGTGGATGGGGAGACGATCCGGGGGATCCTCACCGAGCGGGACATCCTCCGGCTCACCGACCGGGACCCCAGCCGACTCGGTGAACTACCGGTGGAGGAAGCCATGACCTCGGAGCTCATCGTGGCCAACATGGACGATACGGTGGAGGCGCTCATGGAGGTCATGACCCGGAACCGGGTGCGACACCTGCCGGTCCTGGAGGAGGGTCGCCTCCGGGGGCTGGTTTCCATCGGGGATGTGGTGAACGCGCTCCGCCGGAACGCCGAGGAGGAGAACCAGCACCTCCGGAGCTACGTCCAGGGAACGGTGCGTTGAGTGCCCCACTTCGGGAGGGCCTCTACCGAACCAGGGTCACCAGGTAGAACAGGGCGGTCCCTGCCATCAGGATCAGGCCCAACCACGAGAGGGTCCGGAGCACGGGCCCCGGGCGGTGCTGCGGCGCCACGTGGGGGGCCGTGACCGCCCGGAGGTTCAGGTACCCCAGGAGAGGAGCCGTCAGGAACGAGACGATGGTGGCGAAGTCCACCATGGCGGTCAGGGTCCCTACGAAGCGGGCGAAGACCAGTACGGTCAGGACCGCCAGCACGGCCAGGCTGATCCAGTATCCCTTCCCAGCCACCTCCTCCGTGGGAATGTCGTCGAGCCCCCGCCGGAGCGCCCCGAAGGAGCGGGCCAGCGCCCGGGGGAAGCCGTCCATGACAGTCAGCGTGGTGGAGAACATGGTCGTCACCACGGCCACCAGCATCA
>PWLA01000264.1 GCA_003559555.1 Gemmatimonadota bacterium
CGAGAAGGGGAAGGGGGACGAGGTGCGGGTGGCGGGCCGGATCCTCAGTTGGCGCAGCCACGGCAAGAGCGCCTTCGCCCACATTGAGGACGCCGGCGGCCGCATCCAGCTCTATTTTCGGCTCAACGTCCTGGGCCCGGAGTCTTTCGAGGACCTGGATTTCCTGGACCTGGGGGACTGGTTGGGGGTGGAAGGGCGCCTTTTTCGCACCCGAACCGGAGAGATCACCGTCGAGGCGAGCTTCTGGAACCTCCTGGCCAAGTCG
The DNA here is from genome assembly GCA_003559555.1 of Gemmatimonadota bacterium. GTDB lineage: Bacteria > Gemmatimonadota > Gemmatimonadetes > Longimicrobiales > Gaopeijiaceae > PWLA01. The sequence goes on from PWLA01000264.1 coordinate 266, forward strand.
CTCCGGCCCCTGCCCATCGGGAAGGAGGAGGTGGACCCGGAGACCGGTGAGCGGATCGTACACTCGGGCTTCGCCGATACCCAGACCCGGTACCGGCAGCGCTACGCGGACCTGGCGGTCCACCCCGAGGTGCGGGAGGTCTTCCGGCTTCGCAGTCGCATGGTTACGGCGTTGCGGAGCTTTCTGGATGCCCGGGACTACCTGGAGGTGGAGACGCCCATCCTCCAGCCCATCTACGGAGGGGCCGCGGCCCGTCCCTTCACCACCTACCACAACGCCCTGGACACGACCCTCTACCTGCGGATCGCCGACGAACTCTACCTGAAGCGGCTCATCGTAGGGGGACTGGAGCGGGTCTACGAGATCGGCAAGGACTTCCGGAACGAGGGGATCGACCGGTCCCACAACCCGGAGTTCACCATGCTGGAGTTCTATCAGGCCTTTGCGGACTACGAGGACATGATGGCGCTGGTGGAGGAGATGCTGGCCACGGTGGCCCGGGAGGCCACCGGTGATACGACGGTGACCTACCAGGGGGAAGCCATCGAATTCGCCCCACCCTTCGAGCGTGTCTCCTTCGTGGACGCACTCAGCGAGGGACTGGGCGAGGACTTCCGGGAGATGGACGAGGCCAGCCTTCGGAGCCGAGCCGAAGGACTGACCGGTGATGACCTGGAAGGGGCGGGACGGGGACGGCTCCTGGACAAGCTCTTCGGAGCCCTGGTGGAGCCGTCCCTCATGCAGCCCACCTTCGTGGTGGACTACCCGGTAGAGCTCTCGCCGCTGGCGAAGCTCCACCGCGAGGACCCGAGGCTGACCGAGCGGTTCGAGCTTTTCGTGGCGGGCCGGGAGCTGGCCAATGCCTTCTCGGAGCTCAACGACCCGCTGGATCAGCGAAGCCGCTTCGAGACCCAGCAGGAACTGAAGGCGGCGGGGGACGAAGAGACCCATCCGCTGGACGAGGACTTCCTGCGGGCAATGGAGTACGGAATGCCCCCCACGGGTGGCGTGGGACTCGGGATTGATCGGCTGGCCATGGTTCTGGCGGACCAACCCTCCATCCGGGACGTCATCCTCTTTCCCACCCTCCGGCCCGAGGACGGTGGGCAGGGATGAACTCGCCGGACGGCGCCGCGCCTCGCCGGGACGACACCCCGCCCAGGTCGGAGGAGCAGAGTCGACCCGGGGCCCTCTCGTGGTTCGTGGCCCGGCGGTACCTCTCTTCCCGGAAGCGGGGGCGACTCCTCTCGTTCATCACCTGGATCTCCCTGGCCGGGGTGACGGTGGGCGTGACCGCCCTCATCGTGGTCCTGGGCGTCATGAACGGAATGCAGACCGAGCTCCGGGACAAGATCCTGGGCTCCACTCCCCACGTTCTGGTGCTGGAGCACGGCACCTCCCTGCGCATGGGGGACTGGAACAGCGTGCAGGAGTCGGTGCGCGAGGTGCCCCAGGTCCGGGCCGCCGCTCCCTTCCTCCTCACCAAGGTGGCGGTGCTCCGGTCGGACGAGTACGCACAGGCCGCCGACCTCTACGGCGTCTCGTTGGAGATGGATCCGGACGACGCCGTCACCGAGATGGAGGAGGAGATCCTCCGGGGCGTGCACGAGCTGGGTCCCACGGAGTCCGGGTATCCGCCGGTGGTGCTGGGCAGTCGACTGGCAGACCGGCTCGGCGCCTTTCCCGGAGACACCCTCCGGGTCATCTCACTGGAGAACATCCGGCCGAGCCCCTACGGACACCTGATCCCCACGGTCCGAGCCTTCGAGATGACCGGGACCTTCACCACGGGGATGTACGAATACGACGTGGGGAACATGTACGCCCCCATGGATCGGGTGCAGGACCTGCTGGGGATCCTGGGGACGGGTCAGGTCTCGGGCCTCAGCGTGCGGATCGACGACCCGTGGGAGGCTGCCCGGACCGGCCAGGAGATCCGGGAGCACCTGGGCTTCCCCTACTGGGTGCAGACCTGGATCGACACCAACCAGTCGCTTTTTGCCGCCCTCCAGCTGGAGAAGCTGGCTCTGGGCGTCATCCTCTTCCTCATCGTCATCGTGGCCGCCTTCAACATCGTGAGCACCCTGGTGATGGTGGTGGTGGACCGGACCCCGGAGATCGGGATCCTGAAGTCCATGGGGATGACCGATGGACAGGTGCTGCGTGTCTTTATCCTGCAGGGGATGGCCATCGGGGTGCTGGGTACGCTTCTGGGCACGGGGATGGGACTCTTCCTTTCGTGGATCCTCCACCGCTTCCAGATCATCCAGATCCCGCCCGACGTCTACTTCATCGAGCGGCTTCCGGTCTCCATCGTCCCCTCTGACGTGCTGCTCATCGTGGGCGGGAGCCTCCTCATCGCGCTCCTGGCCACCATCTATCCGGCCTTGCAGGCTTCGCGCCTCCAACCGGTGGAGGCCATCAAGCATGAGTGAGACGCCTCCGGCGCACCCATCCACCGGTTCGGCCCCATCTCCGGGCGGTCCTCCGCTTCCCCTGGAGGCCCAGGGGATTCGACGCTCGTTCATCCTGGGCGATGGGAGTGAACTCGAGGTTCTCCAGGGGGTAGATCTGGCCGTCGGGACAGGAGAGGCCGTCTCCATCGTCGGTGCCAGCGGAACCGGGAAGTCGACTCTCCTTCATCTGCTGGGTGCGCTGGATCGGCCCACCTCCGGAGAGTTGATCCTGGGGGGAAGGACGGTTACCGGTCGAAGCGGGCGGGAGTTGGCCCGGCTCCGGAACCAGTTTGTCGGATTCGTCTTCCAGTTCCACCATCTCCTCCGTGAATTCACCGCCCTGGAGAATGTGATGATGCCCGCTCTCATCGGTGGAGCGCCCCGGGCCAAAGCCGAGGCCGACGCCAGGGAGCTCCTGGAGGCGGTGGGCTTGAGCCCCCGCCTGGGCCACAAGCCGTGGCAGCTCTCCGGCGGGGAACAGCAACGGGTGGCGGTGGCCCGGGCCCTGGCCAACGAGCCGGTGGTCCTCCTGGCCGACGAACCATCGGGGAACCTGGACGCCCGGACGAGCGAGGCTCTGCATGACCTCCTCTTCCGCATCCGGGAAGAACGCGAACTCTCTCTGGTCCTCGTGACTCACAACAGGGAACTGGCAGCACGGGCCGACCGGACCCTCCTCCTGGCGGAGGGGGTTCTCGAGCCGGCCCAGATTTCCCGGGAGGAGCCATGGTCTGCGAAAACTGCGGATCCGCAGACGCCGTGATGCACCTGACCCAGATCGTGGACAACGAGATGAGGTCCCTGCATCTGTGTGAGAAGTGCGCGGCCGAGAAAGGTGTAGAGGGCACGTCGGTGCCGGAGAACTTTCCCCTCACCGACTTCCTTGCCCAGATGGGCAAGGAGGGCTCGTCGGGGACCGCCGTGCAACGGGCTGGTTCATGCTCGTTCTGCGGGCTCACCTTCAAGGAATTCCGGGAGGTGGGTCGCCTGGGCTGCCCGCATTGCTGGACCAGCTTCGAGGGGCACCTCCGGAGCCTGGTGCGACGGATACACGGAAGCTCGCAGCACGTGGGGAAGGTCTACCTTTCGCCCGATCCCTCGGTCTCCGAGCGTGAGAAACGACTCGAGGGGCTTCGACGTAAGCTGAAGCGGGCGGTCGAGATGGAGGACTTCGAGCGAGCAGCCGAACTGAGAGACGAGATCCGGGACATGGAGCCGGTCACATGACCGCGGAGGAGCCCACGCCGTACCCGTTTCCCGACTCAGACCATCCGGGCATGGGGTGGCTGGACGCCTCGGGAGAGCACGCCGAGATCGTGCTCTCGACCCGGGTGCGGCTGGCCCGGAACCTTCAGGGCCATCCCTTCGGTCCCCGGGCCGGCGACGAGAATCGACTGGCGGTTCTGGAGCGGGTCCAGAGCGCCCTGAGTCGCGTATCGTCACTGGCCGGTGCCCAGGTCACCCAGGTGGGCACCCTGGAGCCACGCACCCGGCGTCTTCTCCTGGAACGCCGACTGGCGTCCAGGGAGCTGGTGGGGGAAAACGGCCGGACGCCGGGAAAGGGCACCGCCCTCATCATCGGGCCGGATCGGTCTCTCTCGGTCATGGTGAACGAGGAGGATCACCTTCGACTCCAGACCCTGTTCTCGGGCCTTCGGATCCATGAGGCCTGGAACATCCTGGACACGGCAGACGAGGAGCTGGGGCAGCAGATCCCGTACGCGTTCCATCCCGAGTTCGGCTTCCTCACAAGCTGCCCTACCAATGTGGGCTCCGGGTTGCGGGCTTCGGTACTCCTGCATCTGCCGGCCCTGGTCCTGACCAAGGAGATCGGAAAGGTGCTGCAGGGGCTCACGCAGGTGGGCCTCACCTTCAGAGGGCTCTACGGGGAGGGTTCGGAAGTGGTGGGCAACTTCTTCCAGCTCTCCAACCAGACCACACTGGGCAAGAGCGAGGAGGACCTGGTGGATCATCTGGATCGCATCGTGCGTCAGGTGATCCAGTACGAGACCCAGGCCCGGAAGGTGCTCCTGAGGGACGCCGCCTCGGTCACCGAGGACAAGATCTGGCGGGCGTACGGGCTCTTGCGCTATGCCCGTTCGCTCTCGTTCGAAGAACTCATGAATCTGTTGAGCGGCGTTCGTCTGGGCGCTGCGCTGAAACTACTCCCGGGGCTTCGGGTATATCCTCTGAACAAAATCATGATCTTCACCCAACCGGCCCACCTGGAAGAAGCTGCGGGCCGGGAGCTTTCGCCGAGCGAGAGCGATGCCCACCGGGCGGCTTATGTTCGACGGATCCTGGCCTCCGAGGGAGTGGTATCTCCCGACAACGGAAGCAGTGAGGGATCCTCCTCTCCCGATGCGACCGGTTGAACGCCGGTCCAGTCCCGTCCGAGGGATCAGATGAACTACAATTTTACCGATAGAGTTCGAAAGGTCCTGGCCATGGCCAGGGACGAGGCCATCCGCCTCCAGCACGATTATGTGGGGACGGAACACATCCTCCTGGGTCTCATCCGGGAGGGTGAAGGGGTCGCCGCGGCGGTGCTCACCAACCTGAGCGCGGACCTGGATCAGGTCCACGAGCGGATCGAAGAGTCCGTGAAGCCCGGGAAGGCCACCATCGCCCTGGGTGAGCTCCCCTATACTTCCCGAGCCAAGAAGGTTCTGGAGTTCGCCATGGCCGAAGCCCGGGAGTTGAACCACTCCTACGTGGGCACCGAGCACCTTCTCCTGGGACTGCTCAGAGAGGAGAAGGGGATCGCCGCCCAGGTCCTGAACTCGCTGGGGATCTCACTGGAGGAGGCCCGGGCCGAGACCCTGAAAGTGCTGGGCTCCGACGCGAATCCGTCGGAGCCGGCCGGAATCGGGGGTTCCTCCTCGGGCTCATCGGGAGGTTCGCAGGGAGGGAAGGGAGAGAAGAAGTCGAAGACCCCGGCCCTGGATCACTTCTGCCGTGACCTCACCGACCTGGCGCGCCAGGAGAAGCTGGATCCCACCATCGGTCGCAAGGACGAGATCGATCGGGTGGTGGAGATTCTCTGCCGGCGCAAGAAGAACAACCCGGTCCTCATCGGAGAGCCGGGGGTCGGGAAGACGGCCATCGTGGAGGGGCTGGCCCAGCTCATCAGTCGCGACGAAGTCACCGAGGCGCTCAAGGGACACCGGGTTCTGGCTCTGGACATGGCGGCGGTCATCGCCGGCACCAAGTACCGGGGGCAGTTCGAGGAGCGCCTCAAGGCGGTGATGAACGAGATCTCGCAGAACAAGAAGGTGGTGCTGTTCATCGATGAGCTCCACACCCTGGTGGGGGCCGGAGCGGCGGAGGGGGCCATCGACGCTTCCAACATGCTGAAGCCGGCCCTGGCTCGGGGGGAGCTCCAGTGCATCGGGGCCTCCACCCTGAACGAGTACCGAAAGTACATCGAGAAGGATGGCGCTCTGGAGCGCCGGTTCCAGCCCGTCATCGTGGATCCGCCGGCGGTGGCCGAGACCATCGAGATCCTGAAGGGACTCCGAGGACACTACGAGGACCACCACAAGGTGGTGATCCCCGATGATACTCTGGAGTCCGCCTCCCGGCTCTCGGATCGCTACATCACCGACCGATTCCTTCCGGACAAGGCCATCGACGTCATCGACGAGGCCGGCGCCCGGGCCCGGATCGCCTCGCAGGTCCCCCCGCCTGACATGGAGGAATTGAAGGAGGAGCTCTCGGAGATTGCCGAGAAGAAGGAGAGCGCCATTCGCGACCAGGACTTCGAGAAGGCCGCCG
>PWLA01000369.1 GCA_003559555.1 Gemmatimonadota bacterium
CAGCGGCCTTTCAGCCGCCTCCGTCGGAAAAGATGGCCGCGGTGCCGGTGGCATCCATGGCTTCGCTGAGTCGCTCCAGGGCCACCACGTAGGCCGCGCTGCGAAGGGGGACGTCCCGTTCTTCGGCCACCTGGGCGACGTTCCGCGTCTCCTTCACCATTCTGGCTTCGAGTCGAGTGTTCACAGTGTCGGGGTCCCAGCGATCGCCCTGGCGATTCTGGATCCACTCGAACCAACTCACCGTCACGCCACCGGCGTTGGCCAGGATGTCGGGCACCACCACGACCCCCAGGTCGTCCAGAATCTGGTCGGCCGCGGAGGTGACGGGCCCGTTGGCCACCTCCAGCACCACCCGGGCCTTGACCTGCTCCGCATTGGCCTCGTGAATCGCCCCCTCCAGGGCTGCCGGGATCAGCACATCCACCTCCAGTCCCATGAGGTCATCGGGGTCGGTGAGCTCTTCACCCACCGGGGGGGCCGTCAACGCACCCGTTTGGTTCTTGTGCTCCCTCAGGCGTTCGATGTTCAGTCCACCGGGATCGTGGACGGCCGCCGAGGAGTCGCTCACGGCGACCACCCGGTAGCCGTGGTCCGACAAGGCCGAGGCCAGGTTGGCGCCGGCGTTTCCGAACCCCTGGATGGCGGCCCGGGGGCTTTCCATGTCCGCCAGGAGCTGTTCCCGGAGGGTGTGCAGGACGTGGAAGGCGCCGTCGGAGGTGGCGGTGGACCGACCGTGGCTTCCCCCCACCGCAAGGGGCTTTCCGGTGATGACGGCGGGGACTGACTGTCGCCGGATCTTGGCATATTCGTCAGCCATCCAGCCCATTACGAGCTCGTTGGTGGCCACATCGGGGGCCGGCACGTCCACGTCCGGACCGATGGTGTCGGCAACGGCCGCCACGTATCCCCGGGAGAGGCGCTCCAGCTCGGCCATGGACAGGCCCTTCGGATCGACGGTGACTCCGCCCTTGCCTCCACCGAAGGGAAGGTCCATGAGGGCAGTCTTGAAGGTCATCCAGAAGGCCAGGGTGGTCACCTCGTCGACGTCGACTCGGGGATGGTATCGGATGCCGCCCTTGGCCGGGCCCCGGGTGGAGTCGTAGCGGACCCGGTAGCCGGGAAAGATGCGGAGGCTCCCGTCGTCCATCCGCACCGGGACGGACACTTTCAGCGAGGAGGCCGGTTGTCGGAGTCGGGTCAAGGTCTCGTCAGAGACGTCAGAGAGCTCGCACGCGGCGTCGAGTCGGCGTCCGGCATCGCGGAGCAGGTCATCGGACATGGGCAGGGCCTTCCGGAGGGGGTGGGTTGGGCCGAAGCCTCGACCCGGGACATGATCGTCGGCGATCGCTCCCCATACGAACCCGCGAGGCCGGCGAGAAGTTCAATGAGGCCGGCGGGACCATCAGTTGGCTGGGGGCTCCAGGCTCCTGGGTCGCTCCGCCCGGGCAAGCCTTTGCGGCGCGTAGGTCAGCGTCTCGAGGTCGAGGCGTCGATTGCGTTCGTACTTGCCCACCCAGGCCCGATCGAACCACTCCTGTCGCTCGCCCAGCTCCCCCTCGCTTCCCGCTTGCCAGTGTCGTGCCGCAGCCTCCTCACCATCGATGTGGCGGCGGAGCCCCCGGTGGACGGAAGGTGATCCGCGGCTGAAGCGCACCCCTGGGGGTGCTGGCCCAATCCGACGTTGGCGCACTGTACTTCTTTGATGGCCTGCTGGTAGATTGACCTGAACCCGAACCCAAATCGATCGACCAGGAGCCGTCCCCATGGACGCAGCTACGGACATCCCGGGACTCACCACGACCCGGGCTCCCTTCATCGAGAGCGCCAGGAGCCGTGGCGAGCTCTTCATCACCCAGCCCTACGAGCAGTACAGCGAGGCGAATCACCAGAGCTGGCGGAACCTCTATGCCCGGATGGGCGACCGCTGGGAACGCTACGCCAATCACCGGTTCCTCGAGGGGCTGGACTCACTGGGCCTCAACGGCGAACGCGTACCCCGCCTGTCGGAGGTGAATCAGTTCCTCGCCCCGCTGACCGGGTTCGAGGCCAAGCCAGTGAGCGGGTACGTTCCCGCCTATCTCTTCTTCGACTGCCTCGGGCGCCGGGAGTTTCCCACGACCATCACGATCCGGGATGTGAACACCCCGGACTACCTTCCGGAACCGGACATCTTTCACGACATCGCCGGTCATGTGCCCATGCACACCGACCCCGCCTTCGCCGAGACGCTGGTCCGGTTCGGGCAGGTGGCGGCGGGTGCGGTGGAGCGCCTGGTGGAGCTTACCGACCCCGACGACCTGGAGGAGCGGGTGGCGAGCAACATGCGCGCCATGGCCCGCTTCTTCTGGTTCACCATCGAGTTCGGCCTCATGGGAGCCCCGGCCGCCACCACCACCGCGAAGGCCGGAGATCTGCGCGTCTACGGTTCCGGGCTCCTGAGCTCCTACGGCGAGATCGAACATGCGGTGGAGAGCGATGCGGTCCAGCGGTACCCCTTCCAGCTCGAATGGGTGGTGAACCAGGGCTTCCGCATTGATCGTTACCAGCCGCTCCTCTTCGTGGTGGAGTCCTTCGACCACCTTTTCGACGAGGTGAACCGGCTGGAAGGCTGGATGCGAGAAGGACGCCTCGACCATGTGGCTCCTGGAGAGCCGGTGATCTCCGACGAGGAGGTCCGGATCTCGTTGGATGCGGCGACCGCTGAGAAGTGAGTCCGGTGCCTGGGAGCGTTGCCGAGCGATGGGTCGAGAGAACTGTCGCCCGGACCGAGCAGCCCGTACTCTGAAGGGTGGGAGGCCCCGAGGCGGCCACCGTACCCGACTTCTTTCGAAAGCCACTCAGCTGATTTCAGCCCTTCGGAGACCGATCCATGAGCCCAGGAACCTGCCAGATCGAATCCGACCCCGGATGGGGTAGCGTGCCGGATCGACCCGGCGGCCTGCCGGACCGGCCCGGTCCGATGTCAGTACCAGGGCGCATCGGGCGGGCCCTCGGCGTCTTGCTGGCGCTCCCGACGCTCCTCCTGGTGGCTGCCGGGTGCGGCCTCGACGCCGACGGTGCCCAGCCGGAGGCCGGCGAGCCCGACCCCGCCCTCACCTTCGATCCCGGGAGCGAAGCCGACCGGGAGGCGCTCTTCGAGTTCCTCCTGGAGAGCACCATGGAGTGGGACGCCTTCGCATCGCTCCCGGACCACCCGGCCCACCGGGAGCATCCGGCGGGGATCGACGTGGCCGAGGAGATGGAACGCTACCGCCAGGAGCTCATCGAGGCCCACACGGACGAGAAGATGTGGTTCGTCCTGCACAAGATCTCCAACGCCCGGCGGGACCGCCATCTGCGTGTGGAAACGGTGGAGGGCGGGCTCGTGGTGCCCGAACCCCTGAGCGTGGGTGTGCGGGCGCCCATCCGATTTGCGGTGGACTACGCCGACCTGGATGACCGCTTCTTCTTCGTGGAGGACATTGGGGAGGGACTTGCGGAGCTGGTGGAAGGGCAGTTGCCGGAGCTGGGGGACCGGGTGGTGGCCATCAACGACCGGACTGCCGAGGAGTACGTGGAGGCCATGCGGCCGTACCAGCGCTATTCCACCGACAACGGGCTCTGGCTCGGCCTGGCCAACGAGATCACCCGAACGCGCAACTACATCCCCCACGCGGACTTCTATGACCCCGACCTGGAGTGGCTCCGGCTCCAGATGGAGCGGGTGGACGGGACGCGCTACCAGGTGCGCGTCCCCTACGTGGACTCCGGGGAGATCGAGTGGGAGGGTCACGGGGAACGCCACTACCCCGGCTTCTCACGGGTGCCGGGGATGCACGGGTACGAGACCTACGACCTGTACCTTCCGGACGACCAGACCCTGCCGGTGGTGCTTCTCCAGTGGCACCGCTTCGACCGGGATCTCCCCGACGCCATGGACGACCTCATGGATTACGCCGTGGAGCACGATCTCCTGGACCATCACGTCATCGTGGACGCCACCCGGAGCGGTGGAGGCTCCCGGGGTTCCTACGCCCTCAGGCGGCTTCAGCCCGAAGCCCACCGGGGAACCTTCGGGAACCTGAAGGTGAGCCCGGCCATGGAGCGGTGGGTGGAGAACCGGATCGAGCGCTTCCACAGAGGCGAGGTGGATCCGGCTACCGAGGATGACGGAACCTGGCAGCTCGAGTGGTTGGAGGAGGACGTACGGATGGCCATCGCCGAGGGCCGCTACTACACCAACGACGTGCCCTTCAAGGGAGCCCATGCCCCGAAGTGGGCCGACGGGATCATCGAGCCGGCGGAGGTCCACTTCACCGGCGGGCTCACCGTCTGGCTGAGCCCTCACGGCGGTTCGCACCTGGACCAGTTCGCCGCCCAGGTGGTGGACAATGACGTGGCCCATCTCATGGGGATGCCCACCGGCGGGTTCAGCAACACCTGGCAGACCACCGAGACCCTCCGGTTCCCCACCACGGACCGGCCCATCGTCACGTATCAGTGGTCCATGGGCCACTCGCTGAGGCCCAACGGAGAGGTTCTCCAGTACAACCCGGCACAGCCCCACGAGTACATCCCCCAGACCCGGGAGAACCACTTCGAATTCCACGCCCAGCTCCTTCGTCGCACCCTGGAGCGGCTGGAGCTGCCCATGGTGGATACGAGTCCCTGACGGACCTCCGCCCGGGGCCGGCGGCCGGAGGAGGGGGACCGGCGCCGGGTGTTTCAGCACCGGAGAGTCCACGATCCGAGGAGGCATCATGAGTGCGACGCGCGGATCCGGTGTCCGATGGCTGGTGGCCCTGGGCGGAGCGATGGCTCTCGCTCTGGCCGCCCTGGGCGTTCTGAGTGCTCACGGAACGGGTGGGGCCGGCGCTCCGGTGCCCGCCCAGTCGGCCCAGGATCCACTCTCCGTGCCGTTCGTGGGGATCACCACCGACGGCACGCCCACCCCGGGGCTCTTCCCCATCCGTGCCACAGGCGTCTCGACGGGGCCCGTACGGGAGGCGGCAGCGGCCTTCATCGAGGGCCTCGACCCGGCGCAGAGAGACGCTGCCACCTTCCCCTTCAACGCCCTGGAGTGGCGACAGTGGAGCAACACCAGCGGCTACGTCCGCCAGGGGGTGAGCTTCGACGAGATGAGCGAGGCCCAGCGGGAGTTGGCCTTCCACATGCTCAGGGAGGCACTCAGCGCCCGCGGCTTCGAGCAGGCCCGCGACATCATGCGGCTGAACGGACACCTGGCCTGGCTCCTGGACAACCACGAGCGCTACGGCGAGTTCCTCTACTGGATCACCGTCATGGGGGAGCCGTCCGAGACCGAGCCCTGGGGATGGCAGCTGGACGGCCACCACCTGGTGGTCAACTACTTCGTACTGGGAGACCAGGTGGTCATGACGCCCACCTTCATGGGCTCGGAGCCGGTGGTGGCCGAGTCGGGGCCCTACGCCGGAACCGAGGTGCTGCAGGAGGAGCAGGATCTGGGCCTCGCCTTCATGCGTGCCCTCTCGCCGGACCAGCAGGCGGCGGCCCGAATCGCCGGCTCCAAGACCGGAAACGACGCGGTCGCCCAGGCCTTCCGGGACAACCTGGTGCTGGACTACGAGGGGATTCCGGTTTCGGACCTGGATGCCGGCCAGGTGGAGCGCCTCCTGGAGCTGGTGGGGATCTTCGTCGGAAACATGCCCGAAGGCCACGCCCGTGTTCGGATGGAGGAGGTGGAAGCGCACCTGGACGAGACCTGGTTCGCGTGGATCGGTGACACCGGGCCCGACGCCACCTTCTACTTCCGGATCCAGAGCCCGGTGATCCTCATCGAGTTCGACCACCAGCTTCCGGTGGCCCTGGATGGTCCCCGGGAGCCCAATCGCCGACACATCCACGCGGTGGTGAGAACGCCCAATGGTAACGACTACGGTCGGGACCTCCTGCGGCAGCACTACCGGGCCCATGCCGATGACCCGGACCACGGGCATGTCCACGACGCGTCGGGAGGGCACGGCCACGACGCCTCGGGGGGCCATAGCCACGACCACGAGCGGTAGTCTCCGGCCAGCCGGCTGGGAGTCCTGGAAGCCCCAGCGCCGGTGGAAGGCGTCAGGGCGTCGAGGCGGCCGGCTCCATCGCTTCGGCCAGGAGTCGGTACGAGCGTCGACGGGCCTCGAAGGAGTGGGTGACGGTGACGGTGAGCACCTCCTCCACCCCGTACCGCTGCGCCAGGGCCAGGAGCCGGCTCCGGACCTGCTCCGGCGTTCCCACCACCGTCTTCGAGTCGCCCTTCAGCTCGGACAGGGGCACGCCCAGCCGGGCGAACTCGTCCCGGGCCTGCTCAGGCGACGGGATCCCCCGGTCCACCCCCCGGATGATCCGCATGCGCCAGAGGTGCATGCTCAGGGCCAGCTCCTCCGCCTCCTCGAGGGTGTCGGCGCAGATGACCCCCACCGCCACGTTGCCCCGGGGTGCAGGCAGGTCGTCGGAGGCCTGGAAGCGGTC
>PWLA01000211.1 GCA_003559555.1 Gemmatimonadota bacterium
ACCTCTATGCATTGTCGTGCACTGCCCCACAGCTCTCCCACGAGCTCGCCCCGCTACCCGGCCAGATTCCTCCGTCGGGAGCACAACCCGTCGGGCCCATGAGCATCAACAAGGACCTGGTCGCCGCGTCGTCGACGCCCCTGGTACTCGCCATCCTGGTCGAGGGGGACAGCTACGGCTACGCGATTCTGCAGCGGGTTCGCGAGCTCTCCGAGGGCGAGCTGGAGTGGACCGACGGCATGCTTTACCCGGTGCTCCATCGCCTGGAGCGCTCCGGCCTCGTGGAGTCGCGCTGGGAGAAGGCGGAGTCGGGGCGGAGGCGGAAGTACTACCGGATCACGCAGACCGGCCGCAAGCAATTGGCCGACGAGCGCAGGCAGTGGCGTACGGTGGACCAGACGCTCCGGAAGATCTGGTCTGAGATGGCTGAGTGTACGAGGGCCGAGGACGGTCTTCCTTTGATCCCCCAACCCGGCTGAGCCCATGGAAGCGAAGCACCCGGAGTCCCCCGCGGGGGGCTCTCTGGAGAAACAGATCCATGCGTGGCGGGCCCACCTCCGCAGTAGCCGGGCGATCACGAATGCGGATGCGATGGAGCTGGAGGATCACCTCCGAGAGCAGGTCGCATCCCTCGCCGATGGGGGGCTCTCCCAGGACGAGGCCTTCCTCGTGGCGGTGAAGCGGATGGGCGCCATTGACGCACTGACGCGGGAGTTTGCGCGGGAGCACTCGGAGCGCCTCTGGAAGCAACTCGTTCTGTCCGGCGAAGGAGGGGACGGCGGAGCCGAGGGGCTCGCGGCCGGCGGGACTCGGAGGATGTGGGTGGCCCTCGCCTTCGCTGTGGCAGCAGCAGTGGCGATGAAGGTTCCCGCCCTCTTCGGGATCGACTTCGATGACGCCGACCCGGGGCTTTTCTATCCCACGAACATCAGCTTCCTGATCCTCCCGTTCATCGTCGCGTACTTCGCGTGGGAGCGACCGCTCACGGCGTCGGCCCGCCTGTGGCTGGCCGGGACGTTCGTGCTGGCGGCTGCAGCCGTGAACGCCTTCCCGTTCCCTGCGGCGGGAATCGGCGAGAATCCCTCCGACACCCACCTCCTCACCATACTCCATCTGCCCCTCACCCTCTGGCTGGCCGTGGGTGTGGCCTACGTCGGTGGACGGTGGCAAGGCAGCGAGAGGCGGATGGACTTCATCCGTTTCACCGGTGAACTCCTCATCTACCTCGTCCTGATCGCTCTGGGCGGGGGCGTGCTGATCGGGCTGACTCTAGTCCTGTTCGAGGCGATCGGAATCGATGTGGAGCCCCTGGTGGGGAGTTGGATCCTGCCCTGTGGCTTCGCGGGGGCCACCGTGGTCGCGACGTGGCTGGTGGAGGCGAAACAGAGTGTCATCGAGAACATGGCACCTGTCCTGGCCCGGGTCTTCATCCCCCTGTTCGCGCTCGTGCTGCTTGCCTTTGTCGTGACCATGACGGCCACCGGACGTGGGCTCGACGTCGAGCGGGAGATCCTCATCGCCGTCGACCTTCTGCTGGTGGTTGTCTTCGGACTTGTCCTCTACTCGATCTCCGCACGGGATCCCCTGGCGCCACCGGGTCTCCTGGATTGGATCCAGCTCACCCTGGTGGGGACCGCCCTGCTGGTGGACATCCTGGCGCTCTGGGCCATCGGGACTCGTATCGCGGACTTCGGATTCACCCCGAACCGGGTAGCGGCTCTGGGCATGAACGTAGTCCTTCTGGTGAACCTGGCCGGCTCGGCCGTCCTGTACGTCCGGTTCCTGCGAGGCCACATGGCCTTCACTCGCCTGTGGCACTGGCAGATGGCCTATCTCTACATCATCGCCGGGTGGGCAGCGGTGGTCGCGTTCCTCTTCCCGCCCCTGTTCGGCTTCGGCTGAGCATCGGCTGAGGAGGATTCCGGCCAGGTCGTCCCTACCGCGTCCCCACCCGCGAGACGTGCAGGTTCAGCCCGTGGTTCACTCGCAGACCGAAGTGGCCATCCACGGCGAGCTCGTTCCGGGGGCGCCGGTCCACTTCTTCCCCATTTACGCGGAAGACCACCTCGTCCCCTTCCACCTCCACCGCCAGGGTGTACGCAATGCTCATGGCGCCCTCCTCCCGATCTTCCCAGGAAGGTACGGCCGCGTGCTCGGTCCAGCCCTGGACATTGCTCACCTCGGTTCCCGAACGCTCCCGGATCATGTAGCTCCCGTCCCGGCGTACCAGGAAGTAGCCGTAGCGCTGGGCCTCCCGGTCGTGGAGCGCACGCCCGCCGAAGAACACGCCGAACGACTCCCGGCGCTCACCCGGGTCGAACAGGTGGATCTCCGCCTCCAGGGTGTAGGAGCCCTCGGCGGAGAACTCGTGCCGGTAGAAGATCCCCGAGGGGCCGGTGGTCAGGTGCCATCCCGGCTCCATGACCTCGAAGGAAAGCCCGTCGTCGGCCTGTTCCATGTGCGCCGCGTGAGCCGCGCCCGCGTCGTCGAAATGGGCCATCCACCCGTCGGGGAGTGCCGGGTGCGCCTGATGGTGATGGGCCGCGTGGTCCTGCGCCGAAACGGCTGCCGGGAGCAGGAGGGCGGCCACGAGTAGAAGGGGAAGGAAGTATCGCATGGTTTCGAACTCCGTGAGGGGGGGGTGATGATGCCATTAATCTGGTGGGGCGGACTGCAGGGTGGAAGGGGGATCAGGATCCGTCGCGTACTCAGGCCGCAGGGAGTGAACCACCTCCCGGACGGGCCCCTTCAGGAACGCCTGCGGGCCGGAAGCCCCACAGGGTCAGCGCAGAAGGAGGATGGCCACGCTCATGACCAGCATGAGGGCCGCCGGCACCGACTTCATGGGGGGATCGCCCACCTTCACGTGCATGGCCAGGGCGCCCACCATGAGGGCGGCCACCACTCCCGCGGCCAGTCCCACCGGGAGGGAAACCCACACCCCGGCGATGAGGATGACGCCGGCGATGATCTTGAGGGCACCCACCACGTAGAAGGCTGCCTCGGGAAGCCCGTACGCCTGGAACTCCTCCTTGAGGGACGTGGCCGTCCCGCCCCGGTACGAGGTGCTCGACTTCGCCCGGAGGAGCCACACGTTCAGGAGTCCCAGTCCCACGATGATCTGGAGGACAGAAGAAACCGAAAGCCACGCCATGGCGGCAACCTCGCGCTGGAGTCAGTCCGGAAAGCCCGGGTATGCGGGAATCACCGGAACCGGAGTGACCCAGAACCCCCCAGCGCGTCCACGGATCCATGGAGCCCACCTCATGGAGCCCGCCTAATGGAGCCCGCCTCATCGAGCCCACCTCATGGAGCCCTCCGATGGAACCCCCATGGTGGGCCTCGCCTTTCGGGCTTCGTGGCAGGCATCCGAAGTTCCTGGCGGAACCACCCTCCTTCCTGTTCGGTACCGGGTCTTGTCTCTCGACGACGCCCCGACCGGAGGGCGGCTCTTGTTACCACGGCTCACCCGAACCACCGACCCCATGACCTTCGACTTCGACGCGCTCGACCATAGAATCGCGGGGTTCATGAACCGGTGGGGGACGACCGCGCTGCGGGTCTCGCTCGCACTGATCTTCATCTGGTTCGGGATCCTGAAGCCCCTGGGCATGTCGCCTGCTGAACCGCTGGTTCGGGCGAGCGTCGAGTGGATGCCCCTCTTTTCGCCGGCCACGTGGCTGGGGGTCATCGGCTGGTGGGAGGTGGCCATCGGCGTCACGTTCCTCTTTCGAAAAACGATCCGGATCGCAGTCGCCCTTCTGGCAGCCCAGATGGTCGGCACGTTCCTGCCTCTCGTGATGTTGCCGCAGGTCACGTTCCAGCCGGGTGGGCTTCCGTTTGCACCCACGATGGAGGGCCAGTACATCATCAAGAACCTGCTGATCATCTCGGCGGCGCTCGTGGTGGGAGGGACCGTTCACCTCGCCCCTCACGGTGAGGGAGGCGGCTCACACCCACGCCTCTCCGATGAACCCGGACCGGTTTAGTTCGCGAGACCACCGAGCACGTGGCCCTCGAGATCCGAGGCCACGCTCAGAGTTCGGAGGACCCCACGCTGGGGGGCACCCTGAGCAGGATGCTCCTTCAGGCCCTGGCCCTCTTGGTCGGGGTCGGTGGAAGTGGGTTCTGGGTCTGGTTCGTGGGAAGTGCCCTTGTGGGGGCCGGGACCGCCCTGGTGTATCCCACGCTGCTGGCCGCCGTGGCCGACGTGGCTCACCGCGCCCGGCGGGGATCGGCGGTGGGCGTGCACCGACTCTGGCGGGACTCGGGCTACGCGCTCGACGCCATCGTGGCCGGCATCCTGGCGGACGCGCTCGGGATTGCTCCCGCGATTCTGGCCGGGGGACTTCCGGCGTTGCTCTCCACTTCCCTGGTCTGGGAGGACGAGCGGCGCGTAATCCGGGGCATGCTGAACCCGGTTGCGAACCACCGCGTCCTGGACGCCGGCGCAGGGGATGGCCGACCGGCTGTGGAGCTCTCCGCTGAAGGCGTTCGGATGACGGCCCTGGACCTCTCAGCCTCCATGCTCGGGCTGGCCCGCGAGCGCGCCCGATCGGCGGAGGTCCCCCTGGAGGCCAGCCAGGGCGAGATCGAGAGCCTTCCCTTCCCTCCAGCCACCTCCCACCAGGTCGTCGTGGTCCCGGTCCTCTGCTTCCTGCCCGAACCACACACGGCGCTGCTGGAGCTCGCTCGGGTCCTGAAACCCGGAGGGAGCCTGATCGTGGGGGAGCTGGGCCGGTGGAGTGCGTGGAACCTTCGCCGCTGGCTTCGGGGCCGAAGGGGAGATCCCCCTGGCAGAGGATGATGTGAGCTGGGGGAAGTCCCTCGGGCCAGGACGGTAAACCCTGCGGTCCCGTACCGGGATGCCGACGGACGGAGCGAAGGTCCATGGGCCAGGTCAAATGCCGGCGAATTTCGCCTTGCAGTGCGCGCCGTGGGTCCGGCATGACGGCTTGAAGGGGGTTGATGTGGGGATCCGACTGCCCGTCCTCGAGGGAGGGCGTCCCGACCACCGGAATCCATCGTCCGGCTCTCAGGCCTTCCAGTTCAGAAGCCACCCGGCCCTCAGGGCCACAAGTCCACAAGCATGGGGTCTCCAGGGGACGATTGCATTGAAACGGACCCTATGGGGAACGGAAACCACAACCGTCCCTCGCAAAGATCGACGCTTGTAGCCTCGGGGCCCTATACGGACACATTGAATGCGCGCATCCTCGAAGAAGCGGTCGAGTGTTGAGAAACGGCCCCCGGCCTCGAAGGACCGCTCGTCCGCTCAGCCCCCCGGCCGCTCTCCTCCCGACCGCCTGGTGGACGGCTGAACCACCCCGCGCTCACCGGACACAGCTGCGTGTCGGTGCAGCGACATGAACTGACCGGTTGATCCTTCAGAACCTTACAGAACCAAGAGCGACTCGACCCCGTCGAAGGGAGGCGCGGGGCGGTCGCCCCGGGGCATCCTGCGGGGCGGCGGTGGACCTGCACTGGATCTCGTAGTTTCCGGTCGCGTGTTTCGTGACTTTCCAAGGGAAGGTCTCAGCGAATCTCGTAACTCCGGTACATGCCAGCCTGTTGGAAAACAGCTTACCCGGAGCGGAACCGCACACAACTCCATCCCTCGTTTGTCTCAATTGGCCAGAAACATTTCACGGAGTGCTCAGCATCGCCGCCCTCATCGGGTTCATTACCCTTTTCGGGATCGCGGTGCGAAACGGGATCATCCTGATCGCGGAGTACAACCGGCTCATGACGGAGGAGGGAAAGAGCCACTGCGACGCGGTGCTGGAAGCGTCCCTCAGCCGGCTATCAGCCCATCTTGATGACGGTGATCACCACCGCGCTGGCGCTCAACCGCGCTGGCGCTCACGCCCCTGGCCCTGGCCGCGCACCGTCCCGGCAACGAGATCCAGGGCCCCATGGCCGCGGTCATCCTGGGGGGCCTCGCCTCGGCGACCCTGCTGAACATGATCGTGGTCCCGCTCCTGTTCGACTGGCACCTGAAGCGACAGGAGGGGTGAGGGGGGCCTGAGGTGTGCGGGCGGGCAGGAGGAGTGCGGGCGGACAGGAGGCGTGCGGGCGGGCAGGAGGCGTGCGGGCGGGCAGGAGGCGTGCGGGCGGGCAGGAGGCGTGCGGGCGGACAGGAGGTGTGCGGGCGGCCAGGAGGCGTGAGGGCGGGCAGGAGGCGTGCGGGCGGCCAGGAGGCGTGAGGGTGTCAAGGAGGTGTGGGGGTGTCAAGCCTCACCACCCCGGTCCCTCAGGGGCCGTATCGGAAGGAACGGGGGTGGTGCTTCCTTGGAAGGCGGCCGCCCGCTCGGGCATTCCCCCCCGGGGAAAATGTAGAACGGAAGACGGCCGCTGGGGAAGAATTCCACATTTTGCCCGGAAACCGGGGGAAATGTAGAACACTTGGTGCTCGGAGGGCATTCCGTTCTGCATTTTGCCCGGAAACCGGGGGAAATG
>PWLA01000121.1 GCA_003559555.1 Gemmatimonadota bacterium
ACTCTGGCCCGTCGTCTAATGGCAGGACACCGGTCTTTGGATACCAGCCGGGCGTTTTGGTCTGGTTTGGGAGGCTCCGTTTTCCCTTGGGAGACGGGGCTTTTCTCGTTTTGCGAGTTTGGAGGAATTCGGGGTTCTTCCTGTCCATCGGAGCGGTGCGTGTCCAGAATGTGTCCAGTCGAATCCAGAACGCTCTGCTCAGCCGGCTCCCTTGACGATACACGGATCGGCCTGGTTCGGGATGGAAACTCGGTAAGGTTGAGAGTGGCGATGTCAACTGAAGGCATGCCCGAACGGCCGAGAGTCGGCCGTTCCTCCGCAACACATTCGGCACTCCTCCGTCAGGAAGTCGTCAAGAAGCCGGTTTCGGGTTGAACTGTGTGGGGTGCCCGGGCAATTATGGGAGATGCGATACTGCCAACTGAGGAATAGCTACCCGTTTCTCGCCGGCCTTCTGGCCCTCTTCGTCACCTTGGGCTGCGAGCACCCTCCCGAACCGGATGACGGCGCGGAGGTCTCCACGGGCCTCGATTGGGTTCCATGTGATGAGTCGGAGCCATGGTACCTCGACGGGGTCGAATGCTCGCCCCTCGCGGTGCCGGTGGACTGGTCCGAGTCCGACGGGCCTGAGCTCGAGCTGCGCCTGGCGCGCCTCCCCGCGGCCTCGGCCGAGGCGCGGGTGGGCGTGGTCCTCGTGCTCTCGGGAGGTCCGGGGGGCTCGGGACTCGACGACCTTCCCGCCGTCGCCGAGGGACTTCCGGAGGTTCGGAGGTACTTCGACCTCGTTGCCCATGAACCCCGCACCGCCCGGACCCTTCGTGATCGACCACGGGAGTGTGTCCAGGTGCCCGACGTGGTTCTCGATGTCCCCGAGAGCGAGGAGGAGTACGCCGAAATGCTCCGACCCATCGCAGAGGGAATCGAGGCGTGCCGAGAGGCAGATGAGTCCGGAATCATCGATCACCTGGACGGTTGGGCGCAGGCGCGCGATGTCGATGCGATCCGGGCTGCACTCGGAGAGGAGCGCATCAACCTGACCGCCCAGTCCTATGGCGCAGTAGTGGTCACCGCGTACGCCCGAGAGTTTCCCCACCGCATTCGAGCTGCATTCGTGGATGGTGCAGTCCAGAGTCACCCGGACGGCTGGGAAGGCGGGCTCGACGCCACCACGGCGGCCGATGCACGCTTCGGCCAGTTCGCCGACTGGTGCGAAGCCGAGCCCGAATGCCCACTGTACGGCGAAGACGTACGCGCACTCTGGCTTGCACTCACCGAAGGGGCGAACGAGGCGCCGATCCCTGCCACCACGACCTCGGGCGAGGAGACGTGGGCCTCGGGGGCTCACCTCCATTTTCATACCCGTGGCGCCATCGCACCCGGCGAGGAGGGATGGAGTCAGCTCGCCGCCGACATCGACCGTGCCCGGAACGGAGACGCCGGCCCCTTCGCCGAGTGGGCGCATGGCAACCTCGCGCAGTGGAGCATGCCACTGACGATCGCCATGCAGTGCTCCGACGGCCTCACCGGCCCTCCGGGCTATGAGGCGTTTCTGGAGCGAATGGAGCGCCGGCGTGAAATCGCCCCGCTCTCGTACGGGCGAGGTCTCCTGGGATTACCGTGCGGGGCCTGGGCCACGCCCGTGGCAAACCCACCGGCTCCCCTTCCCGGCGACCAGCTTCCGCCCTTCCTCGGGACCGGCACGAGCTGGGACGACTTTCCGGGCACCGAGCTGCTCCTCAGCCATATCCCGGGGTCGGTGGCCGTTCCGGTCGAGGGTCCGGGACACATCGTTTACCTGCCAGGTCCGGCCGGCCCGGCAAACCCCTGCGTACTCGAGCATCTGTCTCGATATCTCATCGAGCTGGAACTCCCCGGCACCGATGCCCGTTGCGATCCGGTGCAACCGCCGCCCGGCTGAATCGACGGGAGTGCATCAACGACCGCGTGGGGCCCGCGGCCTCGACGTGGTACCCGAACTCGGGAGCAACCCATCTCATGAGGAGGCCTCCTCCCTCATCGCCGACTCAACTCTCGGTGCACAACCATCACCAATGAGGTGCCGATGACGATCCGGATCTCCAATCTCGAAGAGCGCCGCTGGGGGGGGGCGTGATATCTTCGCGGAGCGTATTCCGACCGGGAACCCTCATCGCGGCCGTGGTATCGGATCCCAGCTCCTAGAGGCGCTTGTCGAGGAGTTCGAAAGGCACGGAGTCTGGATGTTCCAGGCCGGGAGCTTTCCCGAGAATGTCGAGAGCATGGGGCTGCACCGGAAGTGGGGATTCCGGGAGGTCGGCAAGCCTGAAGCGCTCGGCCGGTTGAGCGGCCGTTGGCACGATTTGTTGCTTCTGGGGCGACGGAGCCGGGTCGTAGGAGTCGATTGAAGTGACCCTGTCCTGCGAGCGGACCGAATTCCTCGGCCGCATTCAGGATGCGTTCGTTCGCCCACGCGTTGTGGTCGTAGAGGTCCTCCAGTTCCTCGGTCTCCCGTGTCAGTAGAGGGCCCCCAGCGCCTCGAGCCCGGCTCGTCCGATACGAATTCGGTTTCCGGGATCCACAGAGGGGTCCCGGATGTCCAGGTTCAGCGCGAAGACGAAGCTGTCATCCGGGCATGCGGTCCATCCCACCCACCAACCCAGCTTTGCCTCGAACGCCCATCCGGTCTTCGCGTAGAGCTGGCAGGTCGTGTCCCCGTCCTGGCGGAGCATCGCAGTGACGGCCTCCAAAGTCGAGGGGGAGAGGGGAAGCACGCCTTCGTGCCATCGTTCCAGGAAGTCGACCTGGTCGCGGGCACTTGTGGCCAGCTCTCCGGTGAGCCAGAACTGATCGATCCCCCCACCGATGCTCCCGTTCCCGTATTCGAGTCGCCCCAGCCACTCGGACATCCGGTCGCTTCCGATGCGGCGTGCTACCTCCTGATAGACCGGGACCGCGGAGGCGGTCATGGCCGTACCCAGGGTATGGTCCTGATTCCATCCGGCGAACTCGCGTTCCATCCCGTCCCAGGGGAAGACCTCGTCCGGGCTCGAGACCACCCGCGTCTCAAGGGCAATGGCCGCGTTTGCAATCTTGAAGGTGGAGGCCGGTACGAGGGCCTTCTCCGAACGGTCCGGGTCATGCACCCATTCACGACCGTCGGCGAGGCGTCGGACCAGGAGAGTGCCCCGGGCGTCGTGGGCACCGAAGATCTCGGCCAGGACCGGGCCCAGATCGAGGGGGGCCTCTCCCTCCTGGGGACTGGTCACCGGTTCCGGGTTCGATGCAGGGGACCCGTCGGGAAGGGCATCGCCGCATCCGATGAGAAGAACGAAGGAGAAGAGGAGGACGGAGCCGGGGATGGCAGGTGAGTGGAAGGGGTTGGGTCGCATGGAAGGGATCGGGAGCCTGGATGGAGGTGGGTGAGAACGGCATCCGGGGGGGCGGAAGGGCGCGAGCTTCCTGGGCCCAGGGACCAGCTTCGAGGCCGCGGCTTTCACCCGGCGGCCCGCAGCACCCTGCAGGATCGGCCCGGGCGGCACGACTATACCTCCGCGTGACCGCCACGTCCACCTCATCCCCCTTCACCCACGAACACCAGGATCTTGGTCCAGGCGTCCTGTGCGGAAAACCAGAGCACGAAGAGGATCACCAGGAAGAGGTCCCCGGCGATCTGATCCAGCAGCCCCAGGAGGTCGGTGCTCACGGCCGAGGCGAGGCCGGCGAGGCCGATCAGGCCCCATCCCGATGGCGGCGTTCTTCCGGGCCGCCCCGAACTCGTCGATGATCGAGGCGGTGACCACCTCCAGGAGCGAGATGGCCGAGGTGACCGCCCCCACCGCCAGCGCCAGGAAGAAGAGGTCCCCACCACCCGACCCATCGTCCCCATGGCATCGAAGGCTCCAGGCAGGGCGATGAAGAGGGCGCCCACGGTGCTCTCGGACACCTGGTCCTGGAGGCCCAGGGCAAAAATCACGGGGGAGACCATGAGCCCGGCCACGAAGGCCGCCGAGAAATCGGCGAAGGAGATGGTCACCGATTCGCCGCCCAGGTTCGTGTCCCTGGAGAGGTACGAGGCGAAGGTGAGCATCGCCCCCATCCCCAGGGAGAGGGAGAAAAAGGCCTGGCCCATTGCCGAGCCGATGACCGTGGGGGCCAGGAATTCTCCCGGGTCGGGCATCAGGTAGAAACTGTACCCTTCGGCCGCGTCCTCCAGGGTGAGTGCCCAGACCGCCAGGGCGAGGACGAGGACGAAGAGGGTGGGCATGAGGATCCTCGCCGCCCGCTCGATCCCCTTCTGGATTCCCACCATCACGATGCCCACGGTGAGCGCCATGAAGAGCAGCTGCCAGCCCACGGCGTTCCCGCCGGCGGAGACCTCGGCCGAACGGGCTCGGTCTCACCTGTACGAGATCATCGCCTGCTGAACGAGTGGGACCTGAACCTCCACCGCACCACAGCTCGGTCCAGCCCGAGCGAGATTCGTCGGATCCTGAACCAGGCTGCGGGATAGCTCAGCCGGATCGCCGGGTGGAATCCAGGGCCCTTGGAGGTGCTGTCCACGGACTTCACGGAACTCCGGTACGCTGGGGGCGCTCGACGAGCCTGGCTCATGGCCATGGTGGATCTGGGCAGCGCCTGGGTGCCGGGATGGGCCGTGTGGGCCGTGGGTCCCTCGGCCAACCGGGCCCTGGCCCTGCGGTGCTGGAGCCGAGTCGGAGCCGCCTACGAGGGACTCGACGCCTCCCTGGACGGGGTCACGGTCCACTCCGATCAGGATGCAGTCCACACCAGCTACGCGTGGCTCCGGCGAGTGCTCATCGACAGCGAGGCCCGCGTCTCCTACTCCGAGAAAGGGGCCCGGGGCAACCCATGGATCGAATCGTTCTGGGCCCGGTTCAAGCAGAAAAACGCCTCGCTGATCTCCGAAGCCGCCTCGCTGGCCGAGCTCCAGGAGGTCGTGGGACGACAGATGCGGTAATACAATCGCGAGCGTCGCCACTCAGGTGTGGGCAATCGGCCCCCGCTCGCTTATCTCGAATCGGAGGGCTTCAACCCCCGCCGGCGTTTGGTCTTCACCCCGTTTCCTGATGCAGGTGGACACCCGGGATGGGAGCGAGCTAATCTGGGGCCGAACCTGATCCCGGTGGGACCGGGGAAGGAGGCTTGGGATGCGGAAGTCGAAGTTCACGGAGGAACAGGTCGCGATGGCACTCCGGCAAGCGGAGGCGGGGATTCCGGTGGGGGAGATCTGTCGGAAGCTTGGAGTGCCGGAGACCACAATCTACCGTGGAGGAAGAAGCTTGGCGGCCTTGGGGTCCCGGAGCTCCGGGAGCTACGGCACCTCCGGGAAGAGAACCGGAGGCGGAAGGGTCTGGTCGCGGATTTGAGCCTCGACAAGGAGATCCTCCAGGAGGCGATCCGAAAGAGGTGGTAAGCTCGGCGCAGTGGCGCGAGGTAGTGAAGTGGGCCTACCAGCTCTCGGAGCGTCGGGCGGTGCGAGGGATTGGAGCGTCGCTTTCTACGATCCGGTACAGGAGCGACAAGGCGCCTCACGAGCCGCTTCGCCGGCGGATCCGGGAGGTGGCGGAGGCTCGGACGAGCTGGGGGTACCGGCAGGTGCACACCATCCTTCGGCGGGAGGGCTGGAAGGTGAACCACAGGTTGGTGTACCGGCTGTACCGGGAGGAGGGTCTGACACTTCGGCGCAAGCGACCCAAACGGCGACGTATGGCCGTGGTTCGGGCGGAGGTGCCGAAGACGACCCGGCCGAACGGGCGGTGGGCAACGGAGTTTGGTCACGACGCCTCTGCGAGCGAAAGAGGGCTCCGGGTGTTCGCTGCGGTCGATGTCCATACTCGAGAGTGCATGGCGCTCCGGGTGGCAAGAAAGTTCACTGGGGAGGATGTAGCCGGGATCCTTTCCGAGATCGGGGCAGAGCGGGCCGCTCTGCCCGAGGTGATCTCAGTGGACCAGGGGACGGAATTCACATCGAAGAGCCTGGATCACTGGGCGTACTGGAATCGGGTACGGCTCAACTTCAGCCGGCCGGGCAAGCCGACGGACAACGCCTTCGCGGAGGCCTTCAACTCGGTGCTTAGGCGCGAGTGCCTGTTGCAACACTGGTTTATTGACCTCGAGGACGCCCAGAAGGTCCTCGATCGCTGGCGGGCCGACTACAACAACTTCCGTCCCCACGGGAGCTTGGCCCGTTCTACGCCGGCCGACTTCGCGGCCGGCGCTCTACTCACCCCAGGCCCTGAAAAGCTCGAAAACTCTCGCTTGTAGTGGACCAGAAACGGGGTGAGGAGCAGTCAGCTTGAGTGTTGCATTCCCGCCGGGTCAAACTCAGGGGTGCACTTACATGGGAGCAGCCCATGCACAAGCTGGCGTGGCTCATCGAACTCTGATCGGGGTCGTCTCTCCCCTCTCCGTCACCACCCGAGC
>PWLA01000283.1 GCA_003559555.1 Gemmatimonadota bacterium
GCTGGGTGCCCCGCTTTCGGGACCCGGGCGAATCCCGGCGCGGGCCAACCAATTATCTCCGGGCAACCCGCCCGGTCAAGGTTCAGGAGGCGCACCCATCCCCCCGGACCCGCCGCGGCGTCCCATGGCGTCCCGCACCGCACTACCCAACTGCCTCTGGGTGAAGGGCTTCTGGAGAAAGGTGGTCGCCCGCCGCCGGGCATCGACGCCGAGCTCCTGTTGCGAGTAGCCCGACATGAGCACCACCGGCAGATCCGAACGATGCCGGCGCAGGCGCACCAGGAGATCCAGCCCATCCATGGCCGGCATCACGATGTCGCTCACCACGACGTCGATCGGCTCGCTGTCGGAAGAGACGATCTGTAGCGCCTCCTCACCGGAGTCGGTCTCGATCACGGCATAGCCCGCATGATCGAGCATCCGGGCGACGACCTGCCGCACCCCGGGATCGTCCTCCACCACCAATACCGTTCCCGACTCGGGCTCCGGCTCTCCCGAGGGGACCCAGGAGGCACCCTTCGTCGATGCGTCCCCCACCTCCCCTCCCTCCACCTCTTGCTCTACCCGGGGCAAGAGCACTTGAAAGGTGGAGCCCTCGCCGGGCTCGGACTCCACCCGGATATCCCCGCCGCTCTGCTTGACGATCCCGTAGGCCATGGGCAATCCCAGTCCCGTTCCCTTCCCCTCCGGCTTGGTGGTGAAGAAGGGTTCGAAGAGCTGCTCCAGGACCTCCGGTGTCATCCCGGTCCCGGTGTCCTCCACGGCCAGCCCTACGTAGGATCCAGCGGCGAGGGTCTCCACCTGCGACTCCAGGTCCTCCCCGGCGAGTTCCAGCAACTCCACCCGAAGCCCGATGCGCCCGTGGGCCTCGATGGCGTCGGCTGCGTTCACGGTGAGGTTCAGGAGCACCTGGCGGAGTTGATCCGGATCCACCCGGACCTGCATGTCCGTGCCCCGTTCGTCAAACTCCAGGGCGATTCGCGTCGGGATCACACGTCGCAGCACCGGCAGCAGCTCTCGCACCTCCCGGCCCAGGTCCACGACCCGCTCATCCAGCACCTGCCGGCGGCTGAAAGCCAACAACTGCCGGGTCAGCCTGGCGGCCCGGTTTGCTTCCCCGACGATCTCCTCCGCATACTTCTGGAGGGGCGACCCCTCGGCGAGCTCGGACATCAGCATCTGTACCGAGCCCTGGATCACCGTGAGCAGATTGTTGAAATCGTGGGCCACCCCGCCGGAGAGCCGCCCGATCGCCTCCAGCTTCTGGGCATGGCGAAGCGCATCCTCGGTGCGCTTCCGCTCGGTGATGTCGGCCGCCACGATGATCCGGCCGCTCTGGTGCCCGTCGGGATCGGTCACCGGACTCACGGAGGCCTGGACGATCACGTCGTTCCCGTCTCGGCGGCGCAGCGTCAGCTCACCGGCCCACTCCTCTCCGGCCTCCGTCGTCCGACGAGCCTCCAGCGCCGCCGCCCGATGCCCCTCGGCAACGATCTTCTCCAGAATCGTGCCGCCCTCCACTTCCGACGCCTTCCATCCCAGCAGGGCCTCGGCGGCCTGGTTCCAGTAGGTGACCCGGTCCTGTGTATCCATGGCCACGATGGGCTGCCCCACCCGCCGCAGCAGCTGAGAGCGGAAGCGGGCCTCCTCCCGCGCCTCCCGCTCCCGGGTCACGTCCTCGAAGTGGACCGCGAGCCCTTCCTCGGACGGGTGTGCACGAACGCGAAACCAGCGGTCGAGGGGCGGAAAGTACTCCTCGAACCGGACCATCCGGTTCTCCTGCATCGCTCGGCGGTACTGGCGGAAGAACTCCAGCTCCACCGCTTCCGGGAACTCGTCCCAGACCACCGCCCCCAGCAGCTCCTGGCGGGACCGCTCCAGCACCCGCTCGGCCTCGGAGTTGAGGAAGGTGAAGCGCCACTGCCGGTCCAGGGTAAAGAAGGCGTCGCTCATGCTCTCCAGCGTTCGGACGAGCCGGGCCTCCAGCCCCCGCATCTCGGCCTCGGCAGCCTTCCGGGAGGAGATGTCCTGGAAGGCGCCCTGGACGCGCGCGATTTCCCCGTCCTGGCCGTAGACCGGTTCACCGATGGAGCGGACCCAGACCCGGCGGCCCGTTCGACTCAGGATCTGGAGCTCCAGGTCGAAGGGGACCCCCTCCTGGACGCACCGGGTGAAGTGCTCCTGGATCACCGGACGCCACTCGGGCGGGTAGTACCCGATCCCGCCATCGATGTCCACCGTGGTCCCGGGCGGTTCGTCGTGAATCCGGCACACCTCGTCGGACCAGTAGATGATGTCGTTCTCCAGGTCCACGCTCCACCCGCCGATCCGGCCCATGCGGGTCGCGATCGCCAGGAGTCTGTCGCGATCCACCGGCTGGTTGTCGGGATCGGGCGGGCGGTCGTCGCGATCGGCGGGTTCGGTGTCGGGGGCGGCGGCTTGGTTCTCGGAGCCCGCGGCTTGGCCCTGGGGGTCGGCGGCTTGGTTCTCGGAGTCGGCGGCTTGGCCCTCGGGCACCTCGACGCCGGGCCGGGAGTTCTTCCCAGAGTTCGATTCCATGGCGGGCATCAGTCGGCCAGCGCCTCGTCCACGGTCCGGACCAGCTCGTCCAACGAAAAGGGCTTCTCCAGAAAGGCCGACGCCTTCGCCCGCATCCCGCCCTTCAGCTCATCCTTGGAATAGCCCGACATGAGGACGATCCGGAGGTCCGGACGAAGGGACCGGGCCCGGTCCAGGAACTCGGCCCCGGTCATGCCGGGCATGACCGCATCACTCACCAGCAGGTCCAACGCGTCTCCGCACGTCTCCACCAGGGCCAGGGCTCCGGGAAAGTCGGTGGCCAGCTCCACCGAGTAGCCGGCCCGTTCGAGCACGCGCCGGGCCAGGTCACCGAGCGAGGGATCGTCCTCAGCCACCAGGATCGTCCCGGATCGTTCGGTGGGGGTCCCGGCCGGCTTCCGCCGGGCCGCTCCCGGCTCCGCCGTCGGCGCTTCGGAGGTCCGGGGCAAAAGCACGTCGATCCGGGTCCCTCGGCCCACCTCGCTGTCCACCGTGATGTGTCCCCGGCTCTGCTTTACGATGCCGAAGACGGAAGCGAGCCCCAGGCCCGAACCCTGCCCGGGCGGCTTGGTGGTGAAGAAGGGCTCGAAGACCCGCTCCCTGACCTCGGGCGGCATCCCCACCCCCGTGTCCACGACCGAGAGGCGGACGTAGGCCCCTGGCCGAGCCTCCCAGGGGAGCTTCGCCGCTTGCGAGGGGGACAGCTCGCGGGGGTCCACGGCCAGTGTGATCGATCCCCCACCGTTCGTCGCCTGGACCGCGTTGGTCACCAGGTTCAGGACCACCTGGTGAAGCTGGGTCGGGTCGGCCTCCACCCGATTGGGCCCATCGTCGCTCCTCCCCCGGTCATCGCTCGCCTCCCAGTCCTCCTTCGGCTCCCCACCCTCGCTCGTCCTCCCATCCGCGTTTCTCTCCCCACCCCCCCTTCTCTCCCCGTTCTCGCTTGCCTCCCCGTTCTCGCTTGCCGCCCCGCCCTCGCTGGTCTCGATCCGCAGGTCGATGTTCGCGGGAATGAGGCGCCGCAGGGTGGGCTGCATGGACCGGATCTCGGCGGCGAGATCCACCACCCGGGGCTGGAGCGCCTGCTTTCGGCCGAAGGCCAGGAGTTGCCGCGTCAGCTTGGTGGCCCGCTCGACCTCCTCCAGGATCTCTCCCAGGTCGGTACGCAGGGACGACGCCTCCGGAAGGGCGTCCTGTACCATTTCCGCGTGGGCCTGGATCACGGTGAGCACATTGTTGAAGTCGTGGGAAATGCCGGCCGCCAGGCCGCCCACCGCCTCCAGTTTCTGGGATTGCTGAAACTGCCGCTCGAGGGTTCGTTCGTGGGACACGTCGCGGATGACGCTCACGACGCCGCTCCCGAGACCCTTCGTCTCGGAGAGGAGCGTCACCGTGTGCCTGGACTCGAAGGTGGAGCCGTCCTCTCGGCGCATGGTCCAGTCCAGGTGCACCGCGCCCTCCTCCTGAAGGGTGGGGTCGAAGTCGCTGGCGAAGGCCTCGTAGCTCTCCTGGCTTACGTGCAGCTTCCGGGTGCCGGAACCGATGAGCTCGTCCCGGGCGTAGCCGAAGATGCGCTCAGCCGCCAGGTTGCACTCCACGATGGTGCGGGTCCCCGAGTCCACGATGAAGACGGCGTCGCTAAGGCTGGCGAAGGTTTGCCGGAGGCGTCGGGCCGTCTCCTCCATCTCCCGGCGGCTTTCGTACTCGTCGGTGACGTCGTCGGTCAACCCCATGAACCGCTGGGTACGACCCTGGTCGTCGCGAACGGGGAAGGCTCGGGTGCGGACCCGGCGGATGGATCCGTCCGGCCGCTGGATCCGGTAGTGCGCCGTCCGTGCATCCTCCAGCTCGAGCCCTTCCTGGATCCAGGAGGCCAGGTAGGCGCGATCCTCGGGATGGACCGTAGCCAGAAAGACCTCACCGAGGTCTCCCAGCACCGAGGCCGACGGGCGATGCCAGATGGTCTCGAAGGCGGGGCTCACCCAGGTCAGCTCCCCGCCCCGGCTGACCACCCAGAAGACGCTCTCCATCTGTTCGGCCAGATCCCGAAAGTGAGACTCGACCGGAGGGAACTCAGGCGAAGACTCCGTACCGAACACGGCAGCCTCCTGGGGAAGAAAAAGGGGGGGGGCGGAAGGGTCGTCCGGACGAAAGCATCCGGTGGCGATCCCGAAGCGATCCCGCAACGTCACAATATCAGGGGGGAGCGCCGTCAGGCAAGCATGGGGAGGCGGTGCGACCTATGCCCCGCTTCCCTACCCGTGCGCCGGATATCCACCCCGGAGCTGGATGCCCACCCCTGCTCCTGAGATCCGCCCATGCGCCGGCTGCCCGACCTCCGACCGGATCCCAACCCGCTCCGCTGACCGGCGATGCGGACCCAGGGGTCACCAGGCCAGCTGCGGTCCGCCCCGGCTCCTCCACTGGCCGGCCATGCAGGTGCGGGGTGCATTTCGCTACCGGTCCCCCGCCGTCCATCTCACGCCCGCCCGACCCTCCACCCATGCCGCCCCCCCGTCCCGGAGCCGTTCGCCATCCACCTGCAGGAAGAGCTCCACCGGTCCCGCAACCGATCGCGCCTGAACGAACCCGCCGAAGCTCCGGCCCTGCAGGACCGGGGAGTAGGAGTTCTCGGGGAGGCGGTCCCGGGTGCGCAGGCCCAGCTCCACCTCCCAGGCGCCGTCCGACTCCCGGGCCGACCGATGGTGAACCGCTCCGTGGACCAGCCACTCGGTGCCAGGGCCGGCAAGGGGATGACCCAGGAGCCGACCCCGATCCGACCAGCCTTCCCGGTAGACGCTGTGGCGGTACCAGGCCCCGTGTCCGTTCACCCCCGACATGTAGGTGCGCTCGAGGCCAATGCGGACAGGTCGCTCGGGGTGGGCCGCCTCCATGCCCGATACCACACCGGGACTCCGGGCCCAGGCGCCGGAGTTGTCCTCCATGCCCCACTCCAGGTACGCGAAGAGGGGCACGCGGGCGACCGCCCCGCGCCAGGCCACCTCGAAGGAGGCGATCTGGTTGGAGAAGGGCACCACCTCGCCGTCGTCCCGGGCGTGGGCGCCGGCCAGAACCAGGAACATGCGCCGGGGCGAGATGCCGGCAGCCCCCTCGCCCCCGAACATGATGCCCCGGTTCACCGCCAGGACCACACCCGCGCCGGGGACCAGCGTCCCCCGCCCCGCCAGAAGCCACGGGGCCCCGATCTCGTGGTTCCGCCCTCCCTGAGCCAGCACGATCTCGAAGTCCGCCTTCCCCAGCGGCGCCAGAATCCCCGGCAGTCGCCCGGGCCGGGTGAGCCCCAGCCCCACCCCATCCAGGGGCACGGCCCCGGTCAGGATGAGCCCGCCGCTCCGTCCGGGCCCGTACGCCGGCGCCGTCCGACCCATCCAGCCATGGAGCGGACCCAGATCCGCATGCACCGCCAGCGCCCGGACCCGTCCCTCCCACCCCTCGTCGTTCACCTCCAGGGTTCCGTCCACGTGCACCAGCACCCGGGGGTGGAGCGCCTCCAGCACCCGCACCCGGGTGCCTTGGTGCAGCCCCCCTCTGGCCTCGTCCGGGGCCGCTGCCGGGGGTCGGCCAGGCGTGGAGCGGAGATGGCCGTCCCGTCCTCCCCCGAACCCCTGGAGCTCGAAACGGGGCACGAGCCCTTCGGGTCCACCGACGGGGCCGTCCGAGTCGAACCCGCACCCGATCCCCACCCGAATCCGGGTGGGAAAGCCCACCGCCGAGGTCTCGCCACGAGCCTGCAGGGTCCGATGGCGGATCTGCTCGACGGCATCCGGAGCCGTGGGCA
>PWLA01000005.1 GCA_003559555.1 Gemmatimonadota bacterium
GTAGCTTCCGGGATCGACCCCGATGAAGCGGGCCACCCCCTCGCTGTCGGTGGTGGCCGTATGTCCCGCTTCGCCGTCCCGGGCCTGGAGCTGCACCTCGGCTCCCTCGATGGCCTGATCGCCGGCGCTGAAGCTGCCCGTCCCGTCGACGTCGACGTAGGCCCGGACGGTCACCTCTGCCGGGGTACCGGCCGGCGCCGTGGACTGATCGCAGCCCACCAGGGCCACGAGAAGGAGGGCGGCCAGGAGCTGAATCCCACGAATCGCAGGTCTGGTCATCGGCGGCGGGCGGGGCAAAGGGAGATCGAAACCACGGAGATGGCAACCACGCTGACGCAGACATACTAGGGTGCGGCGACCGACCTCTCAAGCCCCCCCTCACCGATTCGGCCCGCTGGGGCCAAATCGTAGTGCAACCGTTACCTGGGAGCCGGTACATGGGACGGACCCCTCGGCGGCCTCGGCGGTAGGGAGTCTCGATTCCGGCCCACCCCCTGCACGAGCCCCCGAGTACTCATTTCATGCACCCGACCCGTTCGATCCCTTCCTCCGTCCGCTCTCACTTCGGCTGGGCCCACCTGTACCTGCCGGGGCTCGCCCTGGCCCTGCTCCTGGCTTCATGCGGCGACAGCGGATCCTCGCCCTCGGACCCGGACGACGCCCCCACCATCCAGATCTCCGGGGTGGAGGACGGCGGCGTCTATACACAACCGGTGACGGTGACTTTCTCCGCCTCCCCGGCCGGGAGCACTACCAGCGCCACCCTGAACGGCGAGACCTTCCGCTCCGGTGACACGGTGGATCGGGCCGGAGACTACACCCTCCGGGTAGAGGCCTTCCGGGCCGGCCGGAGCAGCCAGGAGGAGGTGAGCTTCAGCCTCCAGGTCACCGGCGAGCGAGTCTTCATCCTGCGAATGTTCGATCTGGGCGAGGACGGCCTTGGGGGCGGAGGCGACGCCCTCCTCCTCTCGGATTCGTCCTCGCTGGGGATGCGGCATGCCATGGTGGACGCCGGCCCCCGGGGTGACCCGGACCAGGAGCTGGACCCCGGCTACGTCGCCGACCGACTCGAGGCGCTGGGGATCGAGACGCTGGACTTCCTCCAACTGACCCATGCCCACGCGGACCACTTCGAGGGGATGCGTCCCATTCTGAACCGCGTACAGGTGGAGCGCTTCGTCTACAACGGGCAGGTCCGGACCGGCGGGTTTGCCGGGTCCAACTACCAGGCCGTGCTCCAGCGAGCCGAGCAGCGAGCCGATACCGTCATGGCGCTCGCCCAGGAGTGGGAGTACCGCCTGGGTGGGGAGGGCGGCACCCGCACCGTGCACGTGCCCGGGCTTCCCACCTACCTGGACCGGGACACCAACGACGGCCGGGAGCTGAACGAGGGCTCCCTGGGGACCTATGTGGAGACGGGCGGGGTGCGGATCTTCCTCACCGGAGACGGAGAGGACCAGGCGAACCAGCGTTGGCGGACCCAGTTCTCCTCCTACACCACCGGGCTGGACATCCTGAAGGTGGGCCACCACGGCGCCAACAACGCCGTATTCGACGACCGGGTCGGCTCCAGCACCCGGTCCAGCTGGCTGGAGCACACCCAGCCCGCCCTCATGCTTATCACGGCCAACGGCCGGAGCCACCCGCGGATCCGGGCGCTGAACCGTCTCTTCCAGGTCCAGCAGGCCGAAATGTACTGCACCAACGTCCACGGCACCGTCACCGTCCGGATCGCCGAGGGGTGGTGGGAGGTGACCACCGAGCGGAACGCCGGCATGGACTGCGTGCCCGGCGACGACGCCACCACCTGAGCCCGGATCCCGCCCGGGCGTCTCCGGTCTACCGCGCCGGAGGCCGGATTCCCCGGGCGTGACGAAGGGGGTTTTCCAGGAGATGGGTGGGGATCAGGAGGGTCAGGAGGAACATGATCAGGGCGGCCAGGAGCCCGGCGGCGAGCAACCAGACGTTCCGGATGGCGATGAAGAGGATGGCCGAGATGAGGGCGGTGGCCGTGGCGAAGATCGACAGCAGGAGCCTACGGGCCTGGAGGTGCAGAAAGCGCTCCTGGGACTGGGCGTCCCGGGGGTGCACCCGGACCCGGAGCTCCTCCCGCTCCACCCGGGTGATCAGGTCCCGGATGGACCGGAGGCTCGCCATTGCCTCGGACATGACGTCCCGGGCCATGGCCATGGGCTCCCGGGCCGTCTCCTTCATGATCTCGGACCGGTGTCTGGCGATCACCCGTCGGATCAGGAAGAGGCCGTTGAAGTCCGGGTCGTAGCGGAAGGCCACCCCCTCCAGCAGGACCGCGGCCCGAAAGAAGTAGACCAGCTCCTGGGGCAGGAGCAGGGGCCAGGTATAGAAGGTGTCCCACACCTCCTGCATGATCTCCTGAACCCGTTCCCGGTGGGTGGTCCGGGCCCGCTCCAGGATCCGCATGATCTCCGTAGCGGCCTCCCGGATGTCTCCCCGGGCCACCTCCGGCGAGACCATCCCCAGCCGGTACATCCCGTTGATCACCCCGTCCAGGTCCTCCCGCTCCACCGCCAGAGCCACCGACAGGATGCTGTCACGGGTCCACCGGGGCACCTCCAGCGCCATCCCCCAGTCCAGGACCACGATGCTCCCGTCCTCCGCCACCAGGAGATTCCCCGGGTGGGGGTCGGCATGGAGGAAGCCGTCCAGCATCATCATCCGTAGGTAGAGGCCGATGAGGCGCTCCATGATCTCCTCGAAGTCCAGTTCGCCGCTGGCGAAGCGGTCCTCGAGCCGGTTCAGCTTGGTGCCCCGGAGGTACTCCATGACCAGCACTCGGCGGGTGGAGACAGACTGCAGGACCACGGGCGCCCGAACCCTGGGATCCTTCTGGAAGGCCTTCCGGAAGCGGTCGATGTTCTCCGATTCCTTGCGAAAATCCATCTCCTCCCGGACCCGGACCGAGAACTCCCGAACCACGTTGGTGATCCCCCTCACGTGGTGATTGGGGAAGAGGATGTTGAGCCAGAAGAGGATCCGGAAGGAGAGGTCCAGGTCCAGAGCCACCATCTCCTCCACCCCGGGACGAAGCACCTTCACGGCCACGTCCTGCCCCTGGTAGCGAGCCCGGTGCACCTGCCCCAGTGAGGCGGCCGCCATGGGTTCGTCATGAAACTCCTCGAAGGCCTCGGCCACCGGCCGTCCCAGCTCCTCCTCCACCACTTTCCGGACATCGGCGGCGGGGATGGACGGCACCTGGTCCTGGAGACTTCCCAGGGCAGTCAGGTAGGGCTCGGGAACCAGGTCGGCCCGGGCGCTGAAGATCTGCGCCAGCTTGATGAAGGTGGGCCCCAGCCCCGCGATGGCCGCCACCAGCCGCCCCGCTCGACGCTGGTGCTGCTCGTCCTTCCTCAGCTTGGGCGAGCCCACCAGCACATAGCGCTTCCGGTCACGGAGGAAGGCCCAGACGAAGGGGAGCAGGCGCAGCAGGATGCGGGTCCCACGGGCGAGACGCTTCATGACTCCGGCTCCCCCATGACCCGGCGGGTGAGCCGCTCCTGAAGTCGGTAGTGGAGACTGCTCTCCCGGGCCGCGTCCGCTGTCTCGGGGTGATCGTAGCCCAGAACGTGGAGAACCCCGTGGATGGTGAGGCGAACCAACTCCTCCTCCAGGGGAAGCTCCAGCTCGGCAGCCTGTCTCCGGGCCTGGCCCACCCCGATGTAGACGTCCCCCAGGGGAGGCTCCCCCTCCTCGTGGAGGGGAAAGGCCAGCACGTCGGTGACCCGGTCGTGGTCCAGCCAGGTCCGGTTCAACGCCCGCATGGGTTCGTCATCCAGACAGGTGACCGAGACCTCTGCCGCTTCCACCCCCTCGTGCTCCAGCGTTACCTCCACCCCCCGTCGCATGAGGGTCAGGGGAAGGTCATGGGAGCCCGGAACGTTCAGGGCAATGGTGACCGCCGTGCCGTCCTCCGGGTCCATCAGTCCCCGTCCCTGGCCGAACCTGCCGGCGATGACGACTCCTGGCGCCCGGATTCACTGGGCTCGCGGGTTTCGCCCCCCGCCTCATCGGATCCTCCATCGGACGCCGGTTTCGATTCGGTGAGGTGGCGGGTGGCCGGATAGTCGATGCGGTGGTGGTACAGTCCAGCCAGGACCTTTCCGAACTGCTCCTTGATGACCCCGATCTCCCTGAGGGTCAGCGGCGCTTCGTCCAACTGGCCGTCCTGGATCTTCTGGTCCACCAGGTTCTCGATGAGGTCCCGGACCCGCTCCGGCGTGGGCTCCTGGAGGGATCGGGTGGCCGACTCCACCGAATCGGCCAGCATGACGATGGCCGTTTCCCGGCTCTGCGGCCGGGGGCCCGGGTATCGGTACAATTCAGGGTCCGGGGTCTCCTCCCCGTCCTCGGCTCGAGCCCGGTCCAGGAAGTACGCGATCTCCTGCGTCCCATGGTGCTCGGGGATGAAGGCGAGGAGCACATCCGGAAGCTTGGCCTCCCGGGCCAGCCGCATCCCCTCGGTGACATGCTCCCTCACGATCTCGGCGGAGGTGGCCGGCTTCAGCTTGTCGTGGGGATTCCGACCTGCGGGCTGGTTCTCGATGAAGTACTGGGGCTTGAGCATCTTCCCCACGTCGTGGTAGTAGACGCCCACCCGGCACAGCAGGCCATTGGCCCCGATGGCATTGGCCGCCGCCTCCGACAGGTTCGCCACATTGATGGTATGGGCGTACGTCCCCGGCGCCTCCATGGAGAGCCGCTTCAGGAGAGGTCGGTTCGGATCGGCCCACTCCAGGAGGGTCTGATCGGTGGTGATCCGAGTGAACCATTCGAAGACCGGTAGGAAGCCCATGGCCAGAATGGCGCTCACCACCGCGTTCCCGCCGGCCCAGGACAGGGCCACCGCCACATCGGCGGGCTCCCGATCCGTCATCAGCCCCAGAGCCCCGATGCAGACCAGGTAGGCCGCAGCGATGATGGCAATGAAGATCCAGGTCTGGGCCCGCCGCCTCACCGCGCGCACCGAGAGCGCCGCGGCCGACCCCGCCACGAAGACCGGGAGCCACGCATGAACGTCATGGAAGGGGCTCTGGGCTCCCACCAGAACCGCCAGGACCGCGGCCAGGATCAGCGCCAGCCGTCCGTCCCAGAGCACCGCCACCGCCAACGAGACGAAGGCGATGGGGAGGGCTTCCGGCGGCAGTGCGTCGTTGGCTGCCACCACGCCCGCCGTGGCGCTGAAGGCCAGGATCAGGACGACCTGCAGGAGCACCCAGCGAAAGTTGTGGTAGACATCGGCCCGGAAGAAGAAGAGGAGAAATCCGAACACGCCCAGGATCAGGACGTTCAGGCCCACGCCTCCCGCGAAGGCGAGGGGCTGGACCCTGCCCTCCTCCAGGCGTCCCGCGGCCAGGAGCGCCTCCTCGTAGGCCCGAAGCCGCTCCACCTCGGTATCGCCCACCTGCTGGTTGGCTCGGACCACCGCCTCGCCCTGGAGCACGGTGGCCCGGGTCGTGGGGACCGCTCGCCGGGCGGCGTCCCGGTCCAGCTCCGTGGATTCCACGTCGTAGCGCAGCGTGGGGGTGAAGAAGCGAATGAGTGTGAGCCGGAGCATTTCATCCATCTCCGAGCCCACATCGCCGGGGAGCATGGTCGCCACCGCTCGGAAGAACTCGCCCGAACTGAGCACCGATTCCCGGAGCACGTAGCGCTCCTCCCCGTCGGGCTCCACTACCAGGATCCGCCCACCGGCTCCCGCCTCCTGCCGGGTGGCCTCGTCCAGGACACCCGCCGGGAGCAGCTCCCGCACCCCTCTCAGGGCAGTCTCGCGGAGGATCCTCCGGGTGGCGGGTTCCAGGAGGATCTCCCGCTGGCTTGCGGAGGCCTGGATGCCCAGGTCGGAGAGGGTCCGGCTCAGGGCGGCGTGGGTGTCCTGGGCCTCGGCGTTGTCTGCCACCCGGTCAAAGAAGGTCTCCAGCGCCGACTCCATGGCCGAAGCCGCTTGAGACTGGTACCGATACGTGGACGGCACCGAGGCGGCGGCGGCATTCCGCTCCCGCTCCAGTTCATCCACGTTCTTGGGCACCCCGAAGGTGAGCGACGCGATGACATCCTCACCGGCCACCATTCCCGCCTGGTAGCGGCCCATCTCCGGACCCGACGCCGGGGGAAAGAGGAGGGTGATCGACAGCGCCAGAAGCAAGAGGAGCCCCACCCGGGAACCGTGGTGGATGGCTCCGTCGGGCCACCGCCGCTCGGGTGGCCGGGAGAGGCGGGCCAGGGGGGCCTCATCGGCATCACGGCCGCCTGTCGGTTGGGGGCTCTTCAAGCCTCGTCCTCCGCGTTTCCGTCAGCCTGGGCATACGCTCGGATGATGTCCTTCACCAGGCGGTGGCGAATCACGTCGGTCCCGTCCAGGTAGACCAGGGCGATCCCCTCGATGCCGCTCAGGATCCTCTCCACCTGGAGGAGGCCCGAACCCTGTGGGGCCGGCAGGTCGATCTGGGTCTTGTCGCCGGTGATGACCACCTGCGAGTTCACCCCCAGGCGGGTCAGAAACATCTTCATCTGAGCGGTGGTCGCGTTCTGGGCCTCGTCCAGGATGACGAAAGCATCCGAGAGGGTTCGGCCCCGCATGTAGGCCAGGGGCGCGATCTCGATGGTCCGCTCCTCCAGGGCCCGCTGCACCCGGTCCGACGGCATCATGTCTTCCAGGGCGTCATACAGGGGCCGCAGGTACGGATCCACCTTCTCCTGCAGGTCTCCCGGCAGGAACCCCAGGTTCTCGCCCGCCTCCACCGCAGGCCGGGCCAGAATGATCCTGCGGACCCGCTTCCGGTAGAGGGCGTCCACCGCAGCCGCCACCGCCAGGTAGGTCTTTCCCGTCCCCGCCGGTCCGATTCCGATGACGATGTCGTGTTCCCGGATCGCCTGCAGATACTTGGACTGCCCGGCCGACTTCGGAGTGATCACCTTCCGGGTCCCGGGCAGTGCGATGCGCAGCTCCGCCTCTCGGGGCACCGGGACTTCCCCCCCCTGGCGCTCGAACTGCTCGGCCAGACGAGCCACATCCGACGAATCGAAAGGGGCCCGAAGCCGGGCCAGCTCGATGAGGTGCTGAATGAGGGGCACGGCCTGCTCCAGCCGCTCCACCTCACCGGACAGAATGAGATGATCGCCCCGGAGCACGACCCGGATCCCGTAGCGCTGGGCCAGCTCC
Source organism: Gemmatimonadota bacterium (assembly GCA_003559555.1). GTDB lineage: Bacteria > Gemmatimonadota > Gemmatimonadetes > Longimicrobiales > Gaopeijiaceae > PWLA01. The sequence goes on from PWLA01000005.1 coordinate 7,196, forward strand.
TGGATGTTGGCGTCGTTCACTCCGGCCAGGAGAAGGTGGTCCGCACCCTCTGCATCCAGCCGGTGTTCGACGATGGTGGTTCCGGTCTCCGCCATGCTCCTCCCGTGCTCGTCCGACGCTCCTATGTCGGCTCGTTTCCTTGTGGTTCCTCGGCCCCGCGGCCACTTCGCCGCCGAACCTCCAGATGGAGATCGGCCAGCTCCTTCTGCAGCACCGGCGACGGCGCCCCTTCGAAGAGGGCCCGGGCCGCCGTGGTCTTGGGAAAGGCGATCACGTCCCGGAGGCTGGCCGCGCCCAGGAAGTCCTTCACGATTCGGTCCATCCCCAGGGCGATGCCCCCGTGGGGCGGTGCCCCCGACGCCAACGCCTCGAGAAGGAACCCGAATTTTCCATCGATCTCGTCCGGGCCCATCCCCAGGAGCTCCAATACCCCACGCTGCAACTCCGGGTCGTGGATCCGGAGGCTACCCGATCCCAGCTCCGAACCGTTGTACACCAGATCGTAGGCAACCCCTCGCACCGAGAGAGGGTCCTCGGCCAGACGGTCCGCGTCATCGGGGTGGGGGAGGACGAAGGGATGGTGGTTCGGAAACATCACCCCGTCCTCCTCCTCGAATAGCGGGAAGTCCAGCACCCAGAGCCAGGCATGATCCGTGACCCGGGGCAGCTCCAACGCCTGGATGGCAGCCCGCCGGGTCGCCGCCAGCGCCGGCGAGGTGACACGGTCCGGTCCGGCGGCCACCAGTAGAAGATCGCCTTCTCGGGCCTCCAGCGCACCCCAGTGCCCTTCCTCGAGCCATCGGGAGAGGGGGCCGCTTCCACCGTCCGCCGTGCGCTTGGCCCAGAGAAGGCCCGGCGCGCCGGCTGCCTTCGCCTCCTCCTCGATGGCCTCCACCTGACGCCGGGAGAGGCTGGCTCCCCCGTCCAGGCGGATCCCCCGGATCCGCCCGCCCTCCGCCACGGCCCCCCTCAGAATGTTGGAATCGGCGGTCCGGAGGACCTCCGTCCAGTCGTCCAGCTTCAGCGCCCACCGCAGATCGGGCCGGTCGGAGCCGTAGCGGTCCATGGCCTGGGCCCAGCTCATCCGCTGGAAGGGAGGCTCGGCCTCCACCCCGGCCACACGGGCCAGGGTCTCCATCAGCCCCTCGATCCACTCCAGGACATCGTCGGCTCCCACGAAGGCCGCCTCCACGTCGATCTGGGTGAACTCGGGCTGCCGATCGGCCCGGAGGTCCTCGTCCCGGAAGCACCGGGCGATCTGCATGTATCGGTCGAAGCCGGCGGTCATGAGGATCTGCTTGTAGATCTGCGGGCTCTGGGGAAGGGCGTAGAACTCCCCCGGGTGCACCCGGCTGGGCACCAGGTAGTCCCGGGCCCCCTCCGGCGTGGGCTTGGTGAGGACCGGGGTCTCCACCTCCAGAAAGCCCAGGTCGTCGAAGTAGTTGCGCGTCGCCAGAATGAGCCGGTGGCGCAACGCCATGTTCTCCTGCAGGGGGGTCCGACGCAGGTCCAGGTGTCGGTGCCGCAGCCGCAGCTCCTCGGCCGGGAGCTCGTCCTCGGGGCCCCGGTAGACGGGAATCGCCGGAGTCGTCGCCCGATTCAGCCGCTCCAGGCTCCGGGCCTGAACCTCGATGTCGCCGGTGGCCAGGTCGGGATTCCGGGCCTCCTCGGGACGGAGGATCACCTCACCGCTGATCCGGATCACCTCCTCGGCGCCCAGGCGGTGGGCCGTCTCCAACGCCTCGGCGTCGGTCCAGTCCGGGCCGAAGGAGACCTGGACCAGCCCGCTCCCGTCACGGAGATCCACGAAGAGGAGTCCGCCCAGGTCGCGCCGGCGGTGCACCCACCCCGTCAGCGCCTGGGTGGATCCGGCGTGCTCCCTGCGAAGGCCGCCCACCATCCGACTCCGGAGGTGGGTCTGCTCGGGGGCGGACCGGGTGGGGGTCTGGTGGTCGGGCGTGGGGGATGTCTTGGTCATTCGCTTCCGCTGCGTCGGGTGAAGGGGTTCGGTCTGGAGTCGATCAGAAGGGTCAAGAGCAGGTATCCTGCCACGACGCCCAGGGTGTTGGCCACCCAGTCGCCCACCTCCGGCGTGCGACCGGGCACGAAGCTCTGGTGGAACTCGTCCAGGGCGCCGTAGAGGCTACCCAGGGCCATCATGGCCAGGTGGGGAGGATTTCGGCGCCCCACCGCCCGGGCCCAGGCCAGGGCCGCGCCCATGACGGTGTAGAGGCCGAAGTGGATCACCTTGTCCGAGAGGACAGTCAGGGGCTCCAGGGGTGCCGGCACCGCCGTGAGCCGGCTGAGCCCGGCCAGGACGAGGACCCAGATCAGCACCGGACCCCAGGCCACAAGCTCCCGGCTCACCCCCGGCTCCGGAGGATCCTGCACATCAGATTGGCCGTCTGGGGCATGGGGCGAGAGACGTGAGGGTCGTGGCGGAGGCCGAGTTTGGCGACTTCAGCCTCCATGGAACCCGGAAACGGCGCTAAGTTAATGGTAGTGCGGGGGCCGCTCAACCGAAGACGGCACAATGGCGGACCCCGTCCGGGCAGGCGTCCCTTGCCTGCCCCCCTGTTCAGCGACCCGCACCGGCACCGATAGATGAGCGAAACCGACTCCCGACCTGACCTCCTGGGAATGACCCCGGGAGAGCTGGACACACGTCTCTCTCAGCACATGGCGGGCCGCGGCGAGCCCGATTACCGGGTGAGCCAGGTGCGTCGCTGGATCTACGAGCACCTGGCCGCCTCCTTCCACGAGATGACCAACCTCCCCGTGGAGGAGCGGACGGCGCTGGACGAGGCCTTCCGCATCACCGAGCCGGAGCCCGACACCGTCTCCCGTTCATCTGACGGCACGGTCAAGCACCTCTGGAAGATGGACGACGGGGAGCTCATCGAATCGGTCCTGATCCCCACCAGCGACCGGCTCACACTGTGCCTTTCGTCGCAAGCCGGATGCCCCATGGCGTGCACCTTCTGCGCCACCGGGTGGGGCGGGTTCGCCCGCCAGCTCACCGCCGGGGAGATCGTGGCCCAGTACCGGTCGTCGCTCCGGTGGGCCCGGGACCACGACTACGGCTCCATCACCAACGTGGTCTTCATGGGGATGGGCGAGCCACTGGCCAACCGGAAGGCCGTCCACCCCGCGCTCACCGTGCTCAACAGCGGTTTCGAGCTGGGCGCGCGCCGGATCACGGTGTCCACCGTGGGTGTGGTGCCGGGGATCCGGGAACTGGCGGCCCGTCCCGAGCAGTTCGGGCTGGCCCTCTCGCTCCATTCGCCGGAGGAAGCGTTGCGGGCGGAGCTGATCCCGCTGGAGAAACGACATCCCCTTCCGGAGCTCATGGACGCCGTGAAGGCGTTTCGCCGGGAGGGAGGCCGGCGGGTCACCTTCGAGTACACCATGATCCGGCATATCAACGACGCCGAGCGGCTGGCCCCGAAGCTGGCCCAGCTGGCCCGGGACGTCCAGGCCTTCGTGAACCTGATCCCCTTCAACCCCATTCCGTATCAGGACTGGCAGCCGTCCCGGCCCGAGCGAGTGGAGCACTTTCGCCGGGTTCTGGACACGGCAGGGGTCTCGGTGGCGGTCCGGGAGCCCCGGGGTCGGGACATCGACGCCGCCTGCGGACAGCTCCGGGCCAATGCGCTGGTGGAGCTGAAGGCAGGGAGGTGACTCACCGGATCCGATTCCCGATCCGATCCCAGCGGGCCTCCCTGATGAAGCGGAAGGGCGTGGGGGACTGCCGGTCGTAGGAGTAGTAGAAGAAGAGGGCCCGCCCCTCGATCCTCCACCGCTCGATGAGGCCCCAGTAGCGGGAATCCATGGAGAAATCCCGGTTGTCCCCCAGCATGAAGTAGTGGTCCTCCGGCACCACCAGCGGCCCCCAGTTGTCCCGGGTGGGCCGGTACTCGCTGGCATCTGCGCTCCCTGCCAGATAACCCCGCTGCCAGGACATCCACGGGTGCTCGTCGTCGCCCCCGGGGTCGTTCCACCGGACCCAGGGTTCGTCCTGGGGCTCCCCGTTCACGTAGAGTTGCTTGTCGTGCATCTCCATGGTGTCGCCCGGCATTCCCACCACCCGCTTCACCAGCTTCATCCGATCCTCGTGAGCCGGGTCGAAGACCAGCACATCCCAACGCCTGGGCTCGGAATAGCCCGGCGTTCGGGCCTCCGTCCCCGGAATCCGGGTTCCCATGGCCACCCGGTCCACCATGAGGAAGTCGCCCACCAGGAGGGTGTCTTCCATGGACCCGGAGGTGATCACGAAGGTCTGGACCAGGAAGGTGCGAATGATCACCAGGAGGACCAGGGTGATGACGATGGACTTGACCCACTCCATCGCCTCGCTTCGGCCAGCTCCGTTCTTTTGTCCCCTCCTGGACCCTCTGTCCCGTTCGGCCCGCCTGCGCCGTCGGGCCTCCCGATCCTTTCGGCTGCCCCCTCGATTGTTTTGCTTTCCTCTCGACACGTCGTTCCCCTCCGGGGATTCAGCGTTGGTTTTCAGGTGCCGTCGCGGCCTTCCAGGAACTGACGGAGATCCCACCAGGGGACCCCCTTCTCCACCCCATCCTCATCCGACGAATCCGCCTCGTCCAGGGTTTCGCCGGGCCAGTCCGCTCCCAGGATCACCGTGACATCCACGAACCGTGTGGAGTCGGGGGCCGTCTCGACCCGGGTGACGCCCAGGCGGCCGGCCACCGCCCGGGCCGCGCCTGCCGGCCCGGTTCGGGACAGGACCACCGTCGTCTCCTGATCGAAGCTGGCCGCATTTCCGTAGTACACCACATCGAAGCCCTCCTCCCGGAGGTGGTCCCGGGCCCGGGCCGCCAGACCCGCCACTCCGGCGCCATTCAGGACCTCCACACGGATCCGGTCCCAGGTGGCCGGAGGCTCCATGGGGGGGTCACCCTCCAGAGCCGGCACCGACCCGGCGCCCACGTCCTCGTCGAAGAGGTAGGCGCCCACGGCCAGCCCCCCCACCAGGAGGATCGCCCCCGCGGCGATCCAGATCCCGGAGCGCACCCCACGCCTAGCCACCACGGACCTCCTCCACCAGAACGTTCCAGAACGCCACCGTCTCGGGCCGGAGGGATCGATCCGCCTCGAGCGAATGGCTGATCCGGGCCCGTAGAACGGCCCGAACCACGTCGCTTCGGTCATCCGGCATCCGGTCCCGGAGCGATCGGCGCCACGCGTCGTCCAGCGAGCGCCCCGGATCCAGGAAGTCGGCGGCGAAGAGCGAACGCCCCAGCTCGGCCAGGTCCGGGTGGCCCAGGGTGTGGAAGGCCACCGCGTCCAGGAGCTCCTCGTCCCCCACCCCCTCCACCTCCCGGAGACGCCGGGCGGCTACGGGACCGTGGAGGAGGGGGCCGTCCAGCTCTCTCAGCTCGGCGGGAGCCTCAGCCCGAAGTGCGTCCGGAGGGGCGTCCCGGAGGACGTCGTGGAGGAAGGCGCCGGCCCGCCAGCGGCTCACCTCTCCGGACTCCAGGCCCAACGTCCGGGCCCAGTGCTCCATGAGATCGGCCACCCGGGCCATGTGTGCCCGGCGGGCCTCACCGGCCTGGGCCCACGACGGGAACTCACCCCGGGCCGCAGCCGCCACGGCGGGATGCAGCCTCACCCCTCCCCTCCCTCGGACCGGGCGGCCCCCAGGATCAGGTTGTCGATGAGTCGAGTGCTTCCGCAGTGGGCGGCCACCGCCAGCACCGATCCCTCCCGGGCCTCCTCCAGGGGCTCCAGCGTCTCCGGATCCACCAGCTCCAGGTACTGGGGACGAAGGAGCGGATGGGCATCCAGCACGGCCCGGGCCCGATCCAGAAGCTGCTCCGGCCTCCCTTCCCCCTGCCGAAATGCGGCGTCGGCCGCCTTCAGGGCCTGGTGCAGCCCCACCGCCTGGGCCCGCTCCTGGGCGCTCAGGTACGCGTTCCGGGAACTCATGGCCAATCCGTCCGGCTCCCGGACCAGGGGACCCACCTGGATCTCCACCGGGAGGTTCAGGTCCTGGACCATCCGCCGGATCAGGACGGCCTGCTGGTAATCCTTGCGCCCGAAGACCGCCACCTGGGGGCGCAGCAACCCGAAGAGCTTGGCCACCACCGTGACCACGCCGTGAAAATGCCCGGGCCGGTACTGGCCGCACAGCCTCGTCGCCAGCGAGCCCGGGTCTACCGTCACCACCGGTTCGCCCCCGGGATACATCTCCTCCCGGGGTGGAGCAAAGACCAGGCCCACGCCCCGTTCCATGGCCAGCTTCACGTCCCGCTCCATGTCCCGGGGATACCGGTCCAGATCTTCGCCCTCACCGAACTGCAGGGGGTTCACGAAGATGGAGAGGGCCACCACGTCGGCGTGTTGGCGGGCCACATCCACCAGCGAGAGGTGCCCCTCGTGCAGATAGCCCATGGTGGGGACCAGGGCCAACCTCAGCTCCCGGGCCTGGATCTCCTCCAGCGCCTTCTCCAGCGACCGGAGGCTGCGGGCCACGGTGAAGCCGGGCCTGAAGGTGATCTTGATGGGCTGGGACCCGGAACTCACCCGTCCTCCCCGAAGGTATGCTCCGGTGCGGGGAAGCGCCGACCCCGGACCTCCTCCACGTACATCCGGACCCCGGCCCGTGCTCCCTCGCCCAACTCGGCGAACCGCTTCAGGAATCGGGGCTCGAAGCCCGGGTTCAGCCCCAGCGCATCGGGAAGGACCAGAACCTGCCCGTCGCAGTCCGGACCTGCACCGATCCCGATGGTGGGGATCTCCAGCTCCCCGGTGACCTCCCGAGCCAGCTCCCCCGGGACCAGTTCCAGAACCAGCGCGAAGCAGCCGGCATCCTGCAGAGCCTCGGCCTGCCGCCGGAGCCGGCCAGCGTCATCCGGCTGCCTTCCCTGCACCCGGTAACCTCCCAGGGCGTGCACCGACTGAGGCGTGAGGCCAAGGTGGCCCATGACGGGGATGCCGGCGGCCACCAGGCGGCGGATGGTCTCGCAGATCTCCGGGTCGCCTCCCTCCAGCTTCACCGCCTGGACGCCCGCCTCCTTCATGGCCCGCCCGGCGTTCTCAAGCGCATCTTCGGTGGAGACCTGGTACGACAGAAAGGGAAGGTCCAGGACCACGAAGGTGTGGGGCGCCCCCCGGACCACCGCCCGACCGTGGTGGAGCATCTCGTCCATGGTCACCGGGAGGGTGGAGTCGTAGCCCAGGACCACCTGGCCCAGCGAGTCGCCCACCAGGAGCATGTCCACCCCCTCGGCCTCCAGGAGGCGGGCAAAGAGGACGTCGTAGCAGGTGAGGACGGCGATGGGTTCCCCGCGCTGCTTCATGGCCACGAAATCCCGCACCGTGGGCCGACGAGGGCGGGGTGAGCTTGAGGGTTCGGACACGAGCTTTCCAGGTGGGATCGGGAAGAGGTCTCCGGGACGCCGGAGGATAGACGCACCCTGGAAACGTGTCAAACCGTCGGGCCCGCCGCCAGGGGGGCCGAGGACCGGCTCGAACACCCTCCCGGCCCCGGGGTTACTTCCCACCATGTCCATGCGCTGGGATCCCCTCATTGCCGCCGACCTGGCCCGGGAGCTGGAAGATCGGTTCCATCGGGCCCGCCTCCGGGCCTTCCACCTGGACGGAAGCGCCCGCCGGGTCCTCCTCTTCTTCCGCGAGCTGACCCTGGCGCTTGAGCTCCATCCCACCGCCGGCTGGCTCACCCGGCTCCCGGCCGCCGATCCCCTCCCCGACTCCCTTTCCCTGGCCAGCCGCCTCATCCAGGTCCGGGCCCTCCCGGACGAGAGCGCCCTCGTCTTCAGCCTCCAGCGGGTCCGGGGTCGGGACGAAGGGGTGGAGCTGGTGGCGGAATGGATCGGGAACCGGTGGAATGCGGCGGTGGTGGGGTACCGGAGTCGGGTCATCCGTCACGTCCTGGTTTCCCGGGAGGAGAGGGAGCGCTCGCTGACCGTCGGCGCGCCCTATGAGCCTCCGCCCTCCACCGGCCGGGAGGGGGCGGGGGACGCCGGGCTCTCCCGGGAACGCTGGCAAGAGATCGTGGAAGAGGCCGGGAGCGAGCCCGAAGAACGGCGCCGAGCCCTCCTCCGTACCGTGGCCTACACCTCCTCTCTGAATGTGGAGGGCCTCCTGGGAGACGACGGATGGCACCGCTGGCGAGAGCTGATGGATGCGTCGCGCTGGGGCGCCTGGCTGCTGGAGACCTCCCGGGGCCTGCAGCCGTATCCACTCCCGCTGGACGACGGGGGGGGCTCGGGGCCGGCCACCCGAACGGAGAGTCTTCTGGAGGCCATGGTCCAGGCCCGGTCGGCCGCCACCGACGAGCCCGCCCGGCTCCTTCTCCTGCCGGGCCGACTGGTGGAGCGGGCCCGGGACCGGCTCCGTCGGGCCGAGGGAAAGGCCCGGGGGATGCAGCGGCAGCTGGACCAGGCCCGGGACCCCGAGCCCATCCGGGCCCTGGGCGATCTCATTCTGGCCCGCTACGGCCAGATCCCCCAGGGCGCCGAGACGGCCACCCTCACCGACTTCGAGGGCTCCCCGGTGGAGGTGGAGCTGGACCCCACCCTTCCTCCCCACGAGAACGCCGCCCGGTATTACGACGAGGCGGCCCGGATCGAGCGGGCCCGGACCGAGCTGCCGAGCCGCATCGAGCGGGCCCGGGCCGAGGCGGCCCGCTGGCGAACGATCGTGGAGGGGCTCGGAAGCGGCGAGGTGGATCCCGGAGAGGTGGCCCGTCGGCTGGGACCCAAAACCGGGGGCCGCCCCGGTACGGGCTCGGAGGGACCGACCCTCCCCTACCGACGCTTCCGGAGCTCCGGCGGGCTGGAGATCCGGGTGGGACGGGGGGCCCGAAAGAACGACGACCTCACCTTCCGCCACTCCTCACCCGACGACATCTGGCTCCACACCCGACAGGCCGCCGGCGCCCACGTGATCCTCCGCTGGAACCAGGACGACAACCCCCCTCGCCGGGACCTGGTGGAGGCGGCCACCCTGGCGGCGCTGAACTCGGAGGCCCGGCACTCCGGGAGCGTCCCGGTGGACTGGACCCGCCGCAAGTACGTGAGGAAGCCCCGGAAGGCACCGCCCGGCGCCGTGGTCCCGGACCGGATCGAGACCCTCTTCGTGGAACCCGATCCGGAGGTGGCCGAACGCCTCAAGGAGAGCGACTGAGCGGCGCCGGATCCGGCGATGAGTCGGGAGCTACTCCCGCTGGTCCATGGCCTGACGCAACGAGCGGAGGAAGGCGCCTCCGGCTTCCACACCACCGGTCTCCACCGCCTCCACCAGCGCGCTTCCCACCACCACGCCGTCGGCCAGCTTTGCCACCAGCGCCGCCTGCTCCGGGGTGGAGATTCCGAAGCCCACCGCCAGCGGGAGCGAGACGTGCTCCCGGATCGCCTCCACCTCCCGGGCCAGCTCGGTGCGCAGTTCGGTGCGGGCGCCGGTGACGCCCGTGCGGGAAATGTAGTAGAGGAACCCGCTCCCACTCTCCCCGACCCGGGGGATCCGGGCGGGGGTGGTGGTGGGCGCCAGAAGCCGGATCAGGTCCAGGCCCCCACGGCGTACGGCGGCCTCCAGCTCCGGATCGGCGCCCACGGGAAGATCGGTGATCAGGAGCCCCTGGGCGCCTGCGTCCCGGGCCGCCTCCACGAACCGGTCCATCCCGTAGCGATGGATGGGGTTGAGGTAGGTGAAGAGAACCACCGGGGTGTCGTGGTCTTCCCTGAACTGCCGGAGGAGGGCCAGCGCGCCCTCCGCCGTCATCCCCCTCTCCAGCGCCTGGAAGGAGGCCCGCTGGATGGTGGGACCGTCGGCCAGCGGATCGGAGAAGGGGATCCCCAGCTCGATGACGTCGGCGCCGGCGTCGGCTGCCTGGCGCAAGAGGGCCAGGGAGGTCTCGGCGTCGGGAAAGCCCGCGCAGATGTAGGGGATCAGGGCGGCCCGGCCCGCCTCATGCCGCCGTCGGAAAACGTCGGCGATGGTGGGGAGGTGGGTGGACGGAGGCGAGGCGGATTCGGTCATGGATGATGGACTGGGGGGTCAGGTGACGTAGTCGGCCACCCGGACCCCGTAGCGGTTGGGGTCGGCGGTCTTGATGATGCTCCGGCGGGGCTCTCCGGTCCGGGGGTCGATCTGATCGAGGCGGGCCACCTTGGGCTCGGCCAGAGGCACGCCCATGGCGTCGGAGAGGATCTTCACCTCGGGCTGGTGCAGGCGAGCCGGATCCGGGTTGGCCCGGGTGACCACCGCCAACTCGAAGGTGTCCAGGATCACCAACGTGCCCACCGGATACACGCCGGTGGCCGTGATCAGGGCCTTCACAAGGACCGGATCGAATCCCCGGACCGGATTGTTGAGCATCTCCTTCAGGACCTCGTCGGGGGCAGCGGGGCGGTACTGATAGCTCCGGACCGAGGTACCGGCGTCGAAGGCGTCGGCCACCCCCACGATCCGGGAATAGAGTCCCATCTCCCGGGGCCGTTTGGAGGAGGGATACCCGGTGAGATCCAGCTTCATGTGGTGCTCGTAGGCCATGAGCATCTGCCGGTACGGGATGTCCATGAAGCCGTGGAGCTCGAAGAGGAGTAGGAGCCCGTCGGCGGGATGCTCCCTCATCCGCTGCCAGTCCTCCTCACTCAGCTTGCCGGGCTTGTTCAGCGTCTCGCTGGGGATCCGCATCTTGCCCACATCGTGGAAGAGCGCCCCCAGCCCCAGCTCGTAGAGCTCGGACCGGCCCAGGCCCAGCCGCTGGCCGATGACCACCGAGAGGATGCACACATTCACCGAGTGGGTGAAGGTGTAGTCGTCGAACTCCCGGAGGTGGGTCATGGCCAGGATGGACGACTCGTTTGAGAGGACCTGGTCAACGATCCCCTGCACCGCCCGCTTGACCCTCCGGACGTTCACCGCCCGGCCCAGGCGCACGTCGGTGAGGATGTCCCGGGCGGTCTGCACCCCCTTGGTGTACGTCTGCCGGGCGCCCTCCGCCGCCTCGTCGTCCGCTTCGATCTCCACGTCGTCGCGGGCCTCCCGGGCCTGGATGTGCCGGACGGGCGTGCCGGCCAGATCGTCCCGGAAGGCGGCGAAGGGGTCCTCGGGATCGGGGGAGCGAAGCAGGAGGTTCAGGAAGGGCACCCACTCGTCCCCGGTGACCCCCTGTTGCACCACCACCTCTCCCACCCCGTGGCTCTGGAGGGTCCCGGCCACCGAGCCGAAGGTGGAGTAGCTGCGCAGGTCCAGGCGGAGACGCTCCTCGTTCACGAAAAAGAAGTCGCCCACGAGCTGGAGCTCCAGGACGCCTTCCTCCTCCAGGAACCCCTGGAGGGTCTCCTGCAGCTCCTTCAGGGCCCGCTGGACCACCTCGTTGTCCAGCGGATAGAAGCGGAGGGCCCGAAGGGCACTGTAGAGCCCCGAGAGGATCCGCCGGCCCTCATCCTGCAGCGAGGGCCCGGCCACCACGGGAGGACGGACGCCGACGGAGTCAGCCACGGTCCTCCTCCTGTTGGCCGGCCAGCACCCGCTTCACGGCGGTCCGGACCACGGGTTCGTCGTCCCCTCGGGCCCGCTCCACCTCCTGGATGGCCCGGGCGGCCCCCACCCGTCCCAGCGCCAACGCTGCGCAGGCCCGCATCTCCGGAGGCTCACGGCGACCCAGGAATCCCCGGTGGTTCAGGATCCGGGCCAGCAATCCGATGGCATCCTCGCCGGCCAGGTCCGCGAAGGCCTGGAAGAAGGCCAGCTTCTCGGTAATGTCGGCTTCCCGCATGTCCCGGTCCTCCAGGAGGTTCCGGAGGGAGGCAACGGCGGGGGTGTACTGAATCTCGGCCAGCACCCGTGCGGCCCCGATCCGAAGGTCCCGGTTCTCCCTCACCAGGCACCGCTCCACCGCCTCGGCCATGGCGGTGGTGGGAATGCGCCGGGCGGCATCCAGGACCGCCTCCAGGATCGAGGGAGAGCCCTCCTCCAGGAGGCGCACCAGGGTGGGGACCGCCGGTCGGTGTCGAAGGGCCCCCATGAGCCGCACGGCACCGGCCACCACCCCGTCGTCGGAGTGGGAGAGGAATCGGGCCAGGCGCTCCTCCTCACCCTCGGCCAGCTTCCGGATGGCGCGCTGGATCAGCTGGCGGGCCTCGGGACGGGACACCGCCTCGGCCCGGGCCAGAAGTGGGCCAAGCGCCCGGGGCTTGAGATGGCGGAGGAGAAGGGCCAGCGACTCGCCGTCATCGTCCACCGTCCCGGCCTCCACCGCCTGCACCAGCTCCCGCACCGACTCCGGCGAGGAGAACTCCTCCATGAGCTTCTCCGCCGAGGCGAATCCCTCCTCGGAGAGGGCCTGGGGACGCTTCCGTACCTTCTCCAGCTCATTCAGGAGTCGTGCCGCGTGCCGGAGGGAGCCCTGGGCCAGGAAGGTGGGAAGGAGCTGCTGGATGGCCGCCAGGATCTCCTCCTCCCGCTTCCGGGCATACTCCCGGTCCTCCAGCCGGTCGAAGAGGGCGTTGAGAACGTCGGTGCGAGTATCCCGCCGCATCTCCTTGCGGTACTGGTCCTCCAGGTACGAACGCTCCCGCTCGTCCAGGGCGTAGAGGGTGGGGTTGAAGTCCTCGGTCCGGATGGCCCGGAGGTCGTCCAGGGCCGTGGCGTCGGTGACGGCCCTGGCGAAGTCCTCCTCGCCCGGCGCGTCCTCGCCTAGCTCGCCCTCCAGGATCTCCCGGATGTCCACCTCCGATGGATCCGGGTCGTCCGGGGCCCTCAGCAGCGTGCCCTCAGGGAGGAGATCCACGGCGCTGTAGCCCAGGTGGTCCAGGTTCAGGTCCCAGAGGAGGGTCACCAGGTCGTCCTCCTCCTGCCGGGCTGACCGGACCCGGTGGAGCACATCCAGGAGGATGTCCAGCTCCTCATCCTCCACACCCCGCCGGAACGTGAGGTCGCGGACGCCGTCCCGGTAGAGGAGGAAGGCCAACGAGCCGGAGCGGGTCTCCTCCCGATAGACCTCCTCCCCCATCCAGACGAAGCGGTCCTCCTCCACCAGGACCTGCAACTGATCCCGGGTCTCCCAGATGCGGCGGAAGGCATCTCTCAGGTTTTCGACGAAGCGCTTGTAGACCGGGTTGTCCCGGTCGTAGAGCTGGTAGGAGCGGAGGGCCTTCGCGAGGGTGAGGAACAGGTCCCGCACGACCCCCACCGGAAGGGAGGAGGGATCCTCCCAGTCGATGGCGCCTGTGATGGGTCCGGCTTCCGGGGAAGTTTCCGACACGACCGTCTCCGAGTTGCCACCCTTGGTCGGGGATCCGGGGCCGCCCCCGTGGCTCAGAGTAGAGATCCTCGTCCCTCCGCCCGAGCCACGTGGGCCACGTCCTTGTCTCCCCGCCCGCTAAGGCAGAGCACCACGGGACCCTCCCGGGTCTCGCGGCGTCCCTGTTCCAGAAGATACGCCACGGCGTGAGCCGTCTCCAGAGCCGGAATGATCCCTTCCAGCTCGGCGAGGCGGTGGAAGCCGACCAACGCTCGCTCGTCGTCCACCGCCACGTAGTGGGCCCGGCCCGAGTCCTTCAAAAAGGAATGCTCGGGGCCCACCCCGGGGTAGTCCAACCCCGCTGAGATGGAGTGGGCCGGCGCCACCTGACCATCTTCATCCTGCAGAAGATACGACAGCGCACCGTGGAGCACACCGGGCCGCCCTGCAGAAAGTGAGGCGGAGTGGTGTCCGCTGGCAATCCCCTCCCCTGCCGCCTCCACGCCCACCAGCCGCACGTCCGGGTCATCCACGAAGGGGTGGAAGATCCCCATGGCATTGGATCCACCGCCCACGCATGCCACCACCGATGCCGGCAGTCGGCCCTCCAGCTCCAGGATCTGTTCCCGGGTTTCCCTGCCGATCACCGCCTGAAAGTCCCGGACCATGCGAGGGAACGGGGCCGGACCCACCACCGACCCGATGATGTAGTGGGTGTCCTCGACCCGGGTCACCCAGTCGCGGATCGCCTCGTTGGTGGCGTCCTTCAGGGTCCGGGTTCCTGAATCCACCGATCGTACCTCGGCGCCCAGAAGCTCCATGCGGAAGACGTTCAGCGCCTGCCGTTCCACGTCCTCGGCCCCCATGTAGACCACACACTCCAGATCGAAGAGGGCGCAGGCGGTGGCGGTGGCCACCCCGTGCTGCCCGGCCCCGGTCTCGGCGATGATCCGCTTCTTGCCCATCCGCCGGGCCAGCAGGGCCTGTCCGATGGTGTTGTTGATCTTGTGGGCGCCGGTGTGGTTCAGGTCCTCGCGCTTGAGGTAGATGGGTCCCCCACCCACCTCCGCCTCCAGACGGCGGGCCCGGGTCAGGGGAGAGGGACGTCCCACGTAATCCCGGAGGAGGGCTTCGAACTCGTCCGAAAACTCCGGGTCGGCCTGGGCGGCGGCGTAGGCCTCGTCCAGCTCGTCCAGGGCGGCGATGAGGGTCTCGGGCACGTAGCGGCCGCCGAAGGGGCCAAAGCGGGTCGATGTATCGGCCTGCGAAATCGTCATTGGGTCTCCGTACGGTCCACTTGCTGCGACGGATCGGGTTCGTGGGTCGCCGACGTCCGGGCCCGGCGCACGAAGTCGGCCACGAGCTCCGGAGCCTTCACCCCCGGTTCACTCTCCACGCCCGAGCTCACGTCCACGATGTCCGGGCGGAGTCGCTGAACCGCCACGGCCACGTTTTCAGGGGCCAGGCCCCCGGCTACGCCCACCTGCAGCTCCACGGGAATCCGGGAACGGACGGCCTCCAGGGCCTCCCACGGAAACCGGGTGCCGGTGCCGCCCAGCTGATCAGGGTGCCAGCCGTCCAGGAGAAGGGCGTGGGCCACCCCGTGGTACCGGCCCACCGCCGCCTCGATCTCCTCCACGGAGCGGACCCGGACCGCCTTCCAGAGTTCCCAGCCCCCCTCCTCCGCCAACGCCTGCAGGAGCTCCGGCGGCTCATGGCCGTGGAGCTGGAGGACCGAGGCCCCGGCCCGGCGCGCCGCTTCCACGAGCCGCGCCACCGGAAGATCGGCCACCACCAGCGCCAGGGGAAGCCCGGCCGCCTGACCGATCTGGTCAGCCTGCTCCGGTGAGACCGCCCGGGGCGAGGACTCCACCAGGACCGCCCCCACCACGTCGGCACCGGCCCGGGCGGCCACGCGGGCGTCGGCGGCGCGAGTGAGCCCGCAGATCTTCACCCGCATGGAGCGGCGGGGAGGGCTCACGGCCTCCGGCCCTCCGGGGCCCCGTCAGCCGCCGGGGTCGGCACGCCCGAGAGCCCCCGGGCGGCGGTCTCCGGATCGCCGGCGCGGACCAGGGCCTCTCCCACCAGGACGGCGTCCACGCCCCGGATCGCCAGCCGCTCCACTTCCTCCCGGGTGGAGATCCCGCTCTCCGAGACCAGGGTCACCTCCGGGGGAATCCGGTCGGCCAGCCCCAGGGTCACCTCCAGATCGGTCTGGAAGGTCCGGAGGTCCCGGTTGTTGACCCCCACCACAGTGGCGCCCTGCCGGAGGGCCCGCTCCAGCTCCTCCCGCTGGTGGACTTCCACCAGCGCCGCCATTCCCAGCTCCTGGGCCAGGAGGCGGAAGTCCCGCAGGCGATCGTCGTCCAGGATCCGGACGATGAGGAGGATGGCGTCCGCCCCTGCGGCCCGGGCTTCGTAGATCTGCCGCGGATCGATGACGAAGTCCTTGCGCAGGAGGGGAAGCTCCACCCGTCCCCGGACCGCCCGCAGGTCGTCCAGCGATCCCTCAAAGTAGGTCCGGTCGGTGAGGACCGAGATCGCCCGGGCGCCTCCGGCCTCGTACGCCGCCGCCTGCACGGTGGGATCCAGCTCCGGGCGCATGGCCCCGGCTCCGGGCGAGCGCCGCTTCACCTCGGCAATGAGAGAGACGGACCCGGGAAACGCCAGCGCTCCGGCGAAGTCCCGCGGGGGTGCGGCCTCCTTCGCCGCCGCCCGGAGCTCGGCCTCCGGAAGTCCCTCCACCTCGCTCCGCTTCGTGTCGACGATGCGGTGGAGGATGTCGTCACGGCGACGGGAGGCACTGGCAGACACGGAAGCTCCTTGCGTTTCGGGTAACCTTCGGGTATAATCCCTTCGGCTCCTCTTCGGATCCGGAGGGGCGGGACTCTACACCGCAGGAGGCGGAGATGGCACTGACCAAGAGACAGAAGCTGATCCTGGACTTCATCGGAGACTACATCAAGTCCAACGGGTACGCTCCCAGCTTCGAGGAGATCGGGGAGGCCTTCGGATACACCTCCCTGGCCACGGTGCACGAACATGTAAGCAATCTGGAGCGAAAGGGCTACATCCGGAAGGCCTACAACCAGAGTCGCTCCATCGAGCTGGTGGAGCAGAACGCCCAACCCGGCGCCGTGGAGCTCCCGCTCCTGGGGGAGGTGGCCGCGGGCCAGCCCATCGAGGCCATCCCCGACTCGGAGACGATCCTCGTCCCCCCGGATCTTCTGCGGAAGCGGGGGGAGAACTACGTGCTCCGCGTGGTGGGCGACTCCATGATCGACGAGCAGATCCGGGACGGCGACTACATCATCGTGAACAACCGCCCCACCGCCGAGGAGGGGGAGATGGTGGTGGCGCTGGTGGACGGAGAATCGGCCACCGTGAAGAAGCTCTACCGGGAGCCCGACGGCCGCATCCGCCTTCAACCAGCCAATGAGGCCCTCTCACCCCAGTACTTCGACGCGGACCAGGTGGCCATCCAGGGCATCGTGGTGGGCGTGATCCGGCGGTACTGACCCATGCGAAACACCTTTCTCGTCGGCACTCGGACCCGTCGCGACACCCGATACCTGGTGGTGGGGACGGCCAACCGTCCTCCCTTCCCCGGACCATGGACGCTCCAGGCGGTGGTGCAGGGGGATCAGCCCTGCTCCGCCTCCCGGCCGGAGACCTCCACCAGGAGCTCCAGCGTCCGGAGAGCGGCGCCTGAGTCCAACGCCTCCGCCGCCCGCTCCACCCCCTCCCGAAGCCCCTCGGCCACCCCGGCCACGTAGAGTGCCGCCGCCGCGTTCAGGAGGGTCACGGTACGGGCACCGCCCTGGTCGTCGCCTGTCAGAACCCGGCGGATCAGCTCGGCGTTCTCATCCGGGTCCCCCCCGGCGATCTCCTCCTCGGAGGTCCGGGAGAGTCCCAGACTCTCGGGGGTGATCCGGTAGCTCCGGAGCTCCCCGCCCCTCAGCTCCATGATCCGGGTGTCTCCCAGAGGGCTCAACTCGTCCATTCCCGGGAGCCCGTGCACCACCAGGGCCCGCTCGTGCTGGAGCTGCCGCAGGGCTTCCGCCACCAGGGAGAGGAGGTCCGGGTCGGCCACCCCCACCACCTGCCGGCGGACTCCCGCCGGGTTCGTGAGGGGACCCAGGATGTTCATGATGGTCGGAATCCCCAGCTCCCGCCTCACCGGTCCCACGTGTCGCATGGCCGGATGCAAAAGCGGAGCGAACATGAAGACGATCCCCACCTGGTCCAGGGTCCGGCTCATGGCGTCGGGAGAGAGCTGAATGGTCACCCCCAGCGACTCCAGCACGTCCGCGCTCCCACTCCGGGAGGTGAAGGAGCGGTTTCCGTGCTTCGCCACCCGGGCCCCGGCACCGGCGGCCACCAGGGCCGCCGCAGTGGAGATGTTGAAGGTGGTGACCTCGCCGCCTCCGGTCCCGCAGGTGTCCACCAGCCTGGACGGATCCACCGAGCTCACCGGCACCATGGCGCGCCGCAGGGCCCGGACTCCCCCGGCCACCTCGGACGCGGCGTGGCCCCGGGCCCGAAGCCCGGTGAGGAGGGCCGCCACCTGCACCGGCGACGCCCCACCCTCCATGATCTGGTGGAAGGCGGCCTCGGCCTCCTCCATGTTCAGGTGGTCACCTGCGGCCACCCTGGCGATGAGCTGCGACAACTCCATGGGCTGGAACGCCTCCCTCCTGGGCGATACGAACGTGCGGAATCCAGGATGGCACGGTACACCGGCTGAGCGGCGGGGTCAACCACGCTTGACAGGGTCCCTGCCCCCCCTACCTTTCCGACGTGTCGACCCCGATCCGCGCCCGATATGCCCTCTTTGTCCACTACGACGGCCGCCCCTTCCACGGCTGGCAGTTGCAGAAACGCCATCGCTCCGTACAGGGCGAGCTGGAGAGAGTTCTGCACCAGCTCACCGGGGCGCGGCGTCCGGTGGTGGGCTCCGGACGGACCGACAGCGGGGTGCATGCCGTGGGACAGGTCGCCGCGGTGGACCTGCCGGCTCCCCGCTGGGAGACCCCGGAGCTCCGGGCGGGAATGAACGCGCTCCTTCCGCCCGAAATCTGGGTGGAGGAAGCGCGCCGGGTTCCCGCCGACTTCCATCCCCGATACGACGCCCGGCTTCGCAGTTACATGTATCGGGTGGGCACGGCCCACCAGGCCGGCTCGCCCTTTCATCGGAGGTGGTGCTGGGACCGCTCCCGGGAATCGCCCACACCGGACCCGGAGCTCCTGGACCGGGCCGCGGCGCTGGTCGTGGGTGACCGGTCCTTCAAGCGCTTCGCCAAGGCGGGACAGGCCCACCGGGGCTATCGGTGTCAGGTGACCCGGGCCGAGTGGCGGGAGTGGGGAAGCCTGGGGCACGAGTTCCGGATCACGGCAAACCGCTATCTTCACCACATGGTTCGTTACCTTGTGGGGACCATGATGGAGGTGGCCACCGGCGGTCGCCCTCCGGGGGAGATGGCCCAGATGCTCGAGGATCCGGACACGTCGCTCAGGACCTCGGCCCCGGCGCCCCCCGAGGGACTCTTCCTGCACCGGGTGGAGTATGAACCCGGCCGCCTGGGCGATCACGAAGACCGGGATCCCCCTGCGGGCACCGACGTGGGATCCCGTACGCACCCACACTCGTCAGAAACACCACACTCGTCAGAGACAATGGAGAGCTGATGGAGATCTTTCTGGACACGGCGGATGTCGCCGAGATCCGTCGTGCTGCGCAGGCCAGCCTCATCGACGGCGTCACCACCAACCCTTCCCTCATGGCCAAGGTGGCCGGCGACGGCGACCCCCGCGACCTCTTCGTGGAGATCTGCGAGGTGGTGAAGGGCCCCGTCTCGGCCGAAGTGGTGGCCATCGACACCGACGGGATGGTGGCGGAGGGGCGGCGACTGGCCGAGCTTCATCCGCACATCGTGGTGAAGGTCCCCCTCACCGAAGATGGACTGAAGGCCTGCCGGACCCTCAGAAATGCGGAGATCGACGTCAACGTCACCCTCTGCTTCTCGGTGGCTCAGGCCCTCCTGGCCGCCAAGGCCGGCGCCACGTACATCTCTCCGTTCGTGGGCCGCCTGGACGACATCGGTCACGACGGGATGGAGCTGGTGGCCGAGATCCGGGAGGTCTACGACGAGTACGGGATCGAAACCCGGATCCTGGCCGCCTCCCTGCGTCACCCCCGCCATGTAAAGGAGGCGATGCTCCTGGGAGCCGACTGCGCAACCCTGCCCCCTGCCGTGCTGTACAAGCTCATGCAGCATCCACTGACCGACTCGGGGCTCCAGCGCTTTCTGGACGACTGGAAGAAGCTGGACAAGGAGCTCTGACTCCACCTTCGCCGCGGCCCACCATGTTCGCTTTTCCCTTCCCCCGACTGGCCGTCGCCGGCCTGGTCCTGACGGGCTCCTTGCTCGCCGGGTGCAGCCTGGAAGAAGCCTCTTCGGCCGACGAGCCCGCCCGGGCGGACATCCATGTCCCGGCTGCCGCCCCCGTCGCGTCCTCGCAAGACGCCCAGGAGACCCTCCGGAACTCCCGAGAGACGGCGGTGGTCCG
The DNA here is from genome assembly GCA_003559555.1 of Gemmatimonadota bacterium. Classification (GTDB taxonomy): domain Bacteria; phylum Gemmatimonadota; class Gemmatimonadetes; order Longimicrobiales; family Gaopeijiaceae; genus PWLA01. The sequence continues at coordinate 26,997 of PWLA01000005.1, forward strand.
GGCGGCGGAGCGGGTCTCGCCCTCGGTGGTGACGGTAAACGTGATCCGAACCCGCCAGGTGCGGGTCCGGGATCCTTTCGACGACTTCTTCGGTGGTTTCTTCGGATTTCCGGAGGGCCGGACTCAGGCCCAGCGGGTGCCCTCGCTGGGATCGGGCTTCGTGGTGGACTCCAGCGGGACCATCCTCACCAACGATCACGTGGTTCGGGGAGCCGAACGGATCCTGGTGAGCCTCCCCGACGGCCGGGACGCAGAGGCGGAGCTGGTGGGCGCCGACGAGGCCACCGACGTGGCCGTCCTTCGGGTGGATCTCCCCGACCTGCCGGTGGCACCGCTGGGGAGCACCCACGACCTCATGATCGGCGAGTGGGTGGTGGCCTTCGGAAATCCCTTCGGCAACCTCATCTCGAACCCGGAGCCCACCGCCACGGTAGGGGTGATCTCCGCACTGGGGCGGCACGTGGTTCCGGCCCGGGACGAACGGGGGTTCTACCTGGGAATGCTCCAGACCGATGCGGCCATCAATCCCGGCAACTCCGGCGGCCCCCTGGTGAACGCCCTGGGGGAGGTGGTGGGGATGAACGCCTCAATCTTCAGCCGGGGCGGCGGGAGCGAGGGCGTGGGCTTCGCCATCCCCATCGAGCGGGTCCTCCGGATCGCCGACGACCTCATCCAGCACGGCGAGGTGCGTCGGGCCTGGGTCGGGATCGACGTGGAGCCGGAGGAAGCCGACGAGTTCGGGCGGACCCGGGGCGTGCGGGTGAACCGGGTCACCGAGGGATCGCCGGCGTGGGAGGCGGGAATTCGAAGCGGCGACCGCCTGGTGGCTGCCAATGCCAGACGCCTGGTCTCGCCCCTGGACTTCGAGGCCCTTCGCCTGGACCTCCGGGCCGGCGACGAGATCGTGCTGGACGTGGACGGCCGGGATCGGTCCATAGGGATCCGGGCCCAGGAGTTTCCCTCGCTGCCCACGGAGCGGATCACCGTGCTCCGGGACCTGGAGCTGGTCACCCTGACCCCGGCCACCCGGGATGCCCGGGGCGTGACCAGCGAGTCCGGGGCACTGGTAACGGGAGTCTCCCCGCAGATCCAGCAGCAGCTGGGGCTCCGGGAGGGCGACGTGATCGTGGGAATCAACCGCCAGCGCGTGGAAAGCGCCGAGGCGCTGGCCGAGATCCTGAACCAGGCTCCTGCCGGCGCCCGGGTCCAGCTCATCTACGAGCGGAATCGCGGGCTGGGCTCCACCACCTTCGTCCTGGGCCGCTGAACGTGAGCCCTTCACCCCCTCCCCTCGACACGAGATGACCGGCCTGTGACCGAGCCATCGCACGAGCGATACAGCCATCCCCTGGCGGAACGATACGCCTCCCCCGAGATGCAGCGGATCTTCTCGCCGGCCCACCGCTTCGGGACCTGGCGTCGCCTCTGGCTGGCCCTGGCCCGGGCCCAGCAGGAGCTGGGGCTGGACGTATCCGCCGAGGCCATCCAGGAGATGGAGGCGGCGCTGGACGACCTGGATCTGGAGCAGGCCGCCGAGTACGAGCGTCGCTTCCGACACGACGTCATGGCCCACGTCCACCTCTTCGGCGATGCGGCGCCCAGGGCCCGGGGGGTCATCCACCTGGGGGCCACCTCGGCCTTCGTGGGCGACAACACCGACCTGATCCTCCACCGGGACGCCCTCCGCCTGGTTCGGGCCCGGGTGGTCCGGACAATCCGGGCGCTGGCGACCTTCGCCGAACGCCACCGGGAGCTTCCCACCCTGGGCTACACCCACTTCCAGCCAGCCCAGCCCACCACCGTGGGAAAGCGAGCCACCCTCTGGATCCAGGACCTCCTCCTGGACGTGGAGGAGCTGGACGGCCGACTCGAGACCCTCCGCTTCCGGGGCGTCCGGGGCACCACGGGGACCCAGGCCTCCTTCCTCCAGCTCTTCCAGGGTGACCACCAGAAGGTGGAGGAGCTGGACCGGCGGGTGGGCCGGGAGATGGGCTTCCCCCGAACCTACCCGGTGAGCGGCCAGACCTATCCCCGGAAGGTGGACCAGGCGGTTCTGGCCACCCTCGCCGGCGTGGCGGCCTCGCTCTCGAAACAGGGCAACGACCTCCGGCTCCTGGCCCACCTGCGGGAGGTGGAGGAGCCCTTCGAGGAGGAGCAGATCGGCTCCTCGGCCATGCCCTACAAGCGGAACCCCATGCGGGCCGAGCGGATCTGCGCCCTGGCCCGCCACGTCATCACCCTGAGCCAGGACCCGGCCCACACCGCCGCCACCCAGTGGCTCGAGCGAACCCTGGACGACTCGGCCAACCGTCGCCTGTCCATCCCCGACGCCTTCCTGACCCTGGACGGCGCCCTGGTCCTGGCCGAGAACGTGGCCCACGGCCTGCAGGTGCACCCGGCGGTGATCCGCAGCAACCTGGAGGAGCACCTCCCCTTCATGGCCATGGAGACCGTCCTCATGCACGCCAGCCAGGCGGGTGGCGACCGCCAGGAGCTCCACGAGCGGATTCGCCGCCACTCGCTGGCCGCGGCGGCCCGGATGAAGGAGGGCCAGCCCGGGGATCTGGCCGACCGGGTGGCCGACGACGAGGCCTTCGGACTGTCGCGCCAGGAGCTGGCGGCCCTCATGGAGCCGGCCCGATTCGTGGGCCGGGCCCCCCAGCAGGTCTCCCGCTTTCTGGAGAGGCACGTGGAGCCGGTCCTGGAGCGCCTGGCCGACGAAGCCGATGCGCTGACCTCCCCTCCCGAGATCCGGGTCTGAGATGCCCGCTCCCGCCCCGCTGCTCCGCTCCCGACTGCCGCTTCCCCTGGTCCACCGGGGGAAGGTCCGGGAGATGTACGACGCCGGCGACGGCCGGCTCCTGATGGTGGCCTCGGATCGGATCTCGGCCTTCGACGTGGTCATGGCCGAGCCCATCCCCCGAAAGGGGGAGGTCCTGACGCTGCTCACCGCGTGGTGGCTGGCCCGGCTCCACCGTCCGGAGGCGCCGGCCGCGGGGCATCACGCCCTGGCGGTGGACCCCGATGAGATCGCGGCTGCCGTTCCCGAGCTGTCCGGAAGCCGGAGCACGTGGGCCCGGCGGGCGATCCTGGTCCGGCGCACCGAGCCCCTCCCGGTGGAGTGCGTGGTCCGGGGCTACCTGGCCGGCTCGGCCTGGCGGGAATACCAGGCGCAGGGCACGCTGGCCGGTGAACCCCTCCCCGGGGGGCTGGCTCAGAGCCAGCGCCTGGCCGAACCCATCTTCAGTCCCGCCACCAAGGCGGTGGAGGGACACGACGAGAACATCCCCTTCGATGGCGTCGTGGAGCGGGTGGGCCGGGAGCGGGCCGAGCGGCTCCGGGAGCTCTCCCTGGCCCTCTACCGGATGGGCGCCGCCGAGGCCGAGGCCCGAGGCGTCATCCTGGCCGACACCAAGTTCGAGTTCGGGGTGGACCCCGACGGCGAGCTGATCCTCATCGACGAGGTTCTCACCCCGGACTCGTCCCGGTACTGGCCCCGGGAGGGCTACCAGCCCGGCTCCTCCCCTCCGTCGCTGGACAAACAGCCGGTTCGGGACTACCTGGCCGGAGTGGAGGGATGGGACCGGACCCCTCCTCCCCCCGCGCTTCCTGCGGCGGTGGTGGAGGCCACCACCCACCGGTACCTGGAGCTCTTCCACCGAATGACCGGCGTCGCGCTGGACGACTACCAGCCTCCGTCCTTCGGGATCACCCCGGACATTGAACCCTCCGGCGGCAGGTGAGCATGGACTCCCACGAAGCTGCTTCGGAGGAGACGCGGGACGCCTCGCGCCGGGCCGGACTCCAACGGGGCATCATCATCATCCCCTCGGCCTTCACCCTGGGCAACCTCTTCTTCGGGGTCTACTCCATGGTGGCGGCCAGCCGAGGGGACTTTCAGTGGGCGGCGTGGTTCATCGTCTTTGCCGCGGTACTGGACATGCTGGACGGTCGGATCGCCCGCTTCACCGCCACCGGCTCCCGCTTCGGCGCCGAGCTGGACTCCCTGGTGGACGCCATCTCCTTCGGCGTGGCACCGGCGGTCCTGAGCTACCACCTCTTCTTTGCCGATGACGCCTGGAGCTGGGTGGTGGCCTTCATCTACGTGACGGCGGTGGTGGTGCGCCTGGCCCGGTTCAACGTGGAGCAGGGTGGCGAGGCCAAGAGCAGCTTCCACGGACTCCCGTCGCCAACGGCGGGAATGATCGTCGCCACCACGTACCCCTTCTTCACAGCACCACAGGTAGCGGGATTCACAGGGGGGTTGCCTTCGACCCAGACCATGGGGATCATCCTGATCTTCCTGGCCCTTCTCATGCTGAGTCATATTCCCTACCCTCTGGTGCCCCGGATCTCGTTCCGGAACCTGAGGACGGCGGCGGCGAGCGTGGCGCTCCTGGGGTGTGCGGTGGCCGCCCTCACGATCCCGGAGTACTTCCTCTTCCCCTTCCTGGCACTCTACACCCTGCTGGGGGTGGGCCGGGCGGTGGGCATGGGACTGCGGGAGCGGCTTCCCGAACGGGATCCGCTCCTGGACCAGGAGACGGAGGACGAAGGCGGTGCCGAGGTGCGATCGCTGGACTACGGAGAGATCGCTCCGGGCCGGCGCGATGTCGGAAAAACGGAAAACGAACCTGCGGAGGACGAAACTTGAAGCGCTTTCACGTTGAAGTGCGGGTGAAGCCCCGGCCCGGCCTGCTGGACCCCGAGGGCAAGGCCATTCACCACGCCCTGGACTCGCTGGGCTACGAAGGGCTGGCCGGCGTCCGGGTGGGGAAGGTCATCGACCTGGAGCTGGCGGCCGGCAATCGGGAGGAGGCCGACGCCCGGGCCCGGGAGATGTGCCGGAAGCTTCTGGCCAACCCCGTCACCGAGGACTTCGAGCTGGCCGTGGCCGAGGCTCCCGAATCGGACGACGAGGGGGGCCAGGCGTCATGAAGATCGCCGTCGTCACGTTCCCGGGATCCAACTGTGATCACGACTGCTACCGGGCCCTCAAGCTTCTGGACGAAGTGGAGCCCGAGTTCCGGTGGCACCGGGATCGGGAGCTGGGGGCGGTGCAGGCCGTCGTCCTTCCGGGAGGATTCTCCTACGGGGACTACCTCCGGGCCGGCGCCATCGCCCGCTTCTCGCCCATCATGGAGGCGGTGGTGGCCTTCGCCCGGGAGGGGGGCCTGGTGGTGGGCATCTGCAACGGCTTTCAGGTACTGTGTGAGGTGGGCCTCCTCCCCGGCGCTCTCCTCCGAAACGAGTCCCTCCGCTTCCGGAGCCACGAAGTGCACCTGCGGGTCGAGAGCACCGGAACACCCTTCACCAGCCGATACCGAAAGGGGCAGATCCTCCGGGTTCCCATCGCCCACGGCGAAGGCAACTACCACGCCGAGCCCGAGGTGCTGGCGGAACTGGAGGGCACGGACCGGATCGTCTTCCGCTACGTGACGCCCTCGGGTGAGCTGAGCCCCGAGGCGAACCCCAACGGTTCGGCCCATCACATTGCAGGCATCGTGAACGAATCCCGAAACGTCCTGGGCATGATGCCCCATCCCGAGCGTGCGGTGGAAGAGGTCCTGGGCTCCACCGACGGCCTGGGGCTCTTCCAGTCCATGGTCGATCATCTCACCGCCGGAGTGACCACGTGAGCGAGACCACCGAGGCGACCTCCCGACCGCGGAGCACGAAGCACCCTCAGCCCCGACCCGGCGATCCGCCCATCACCCCGGAGCTGGTGGACGAGCACGGGCTCTCGCCAGAGGAGTACGAGCGCATCCAGCGCATTCTGGATCGCACCCCCACCTTCACCGAGCTGGGGATCTTTTCGGCCATGTGGTCGGAGCACTGCGGTTACAAGAACTCCAAGCGGCTCCTCATGCTCCTGCCCACCGAGGCACCCTGGGTCATCCAGGGCCCCGGCGAGAACGCAGGCGTCATCGACGTGGGCGGCGGGCTGGCGCTGGCCTTCAAGATCGAGTCCCACAACCACCCCTCGGCGGTGGAGCCCTACCAGGGCGCAGCCACCGGGGTGGGGGGCATCCTCCGGGACATCTTCACCATGGGTGCCCGGCCGGTGGCGGTCCTGGACTCCCTCCGCTTCGGGGACCTGGACTCGGGGCGCAACCGCTACCTCTTCAGCGGGGTGGTGAAGGGCGTGGGGGACTACGGCAACTGCGTCGGCATCCCCAACATCGGCGGAGAGGTCTTCTTTGATCGGGCCTACGACGGCAATCCGCTGGTGAACGCCATGGCGCTGGGTGTCATGAAGCGGGAGGAGCTCATCCTGGCCGAGGCGTCGGGGGTCGGCAACACCCTCATGGCCGTCGGCGCCCGAACCGGACGCGACGGGATCCACGGGGCCACCTTCGCCTCGGAGGAGCTGTCGGCGGATTCGGACGAGGCCAGCCGGCCCCAGGTGCAGGTGGGGGACCCCTTCACCGAGAAGCTCCTCCTGGAGGCCTCGCTGGAGCTCATCCGGAGCGGCCACATCGTGGGGATCCAGGACATGGGGGCGGCGGGGCTCACCTCGTCGGCCTCGGAGATGGCCGGCCGGGCCGGGAGCGGCGTGGTGCTGGAGATGAGCGACGTTCCGGTGCGGGAGCCGGGGATGACCCCCTACGAGATCCTCCTCTCCGAGTCGCAGGAGCGGATGCTGGTGGTGGCCAAGAAGGGGCACGAAGCCCAGGTCCGGGAGATCCTGGAGAAGTGGGAGCTGGAGGCCGAGGCCATCGGCGAGGTCACCGACGACGGCCACTTCCGGATCGAGGAGGACGGCACGGTGGTGGCCGACATCCCGGCCCTTCCCCTCACCGACGGCTGCCCCACCTACGAGCGTGAAGGGGTGGAGTCGGACGAGGTGAAGGCACTGCGCGCCCGGGACCTCTCGGAGTTCCTGGAGCCCCGGGGCGACCTCACGGACCGCTTCCTCAGGCTCATGGAGTCGCCCAACATCGCGTCCAAGGACTGGATCTACCACCAGTTCGACACCACCGTCCGGACCTCCACCGTGGTCCGGCCCGGAGGTGACGCCGGGGTGATCCGCCTGCAGGGGACCAACCGTGGGGTGGCGGCCACCACCGACTGCAACGGCCGGTACTGCTTCCTGAATCCCCGGGAGGGGGCCCGGGCCGCGGTGGCCGAGGCCGCCCGGAACCTGGTGTGCGTCGGGGCCCTTCCCACGGCGGTGACCAACAACCTCAACTTCGGCAATCCCCTGAAGCCCCACATCTACCACCAGATGCGGGAGGCCGTGCTGGGGATGGCCGAGGCGTGCCAGCTCTTCGAGACCCCGGTCACCGGGGGCAACGTGTCCCTCTACAACGAGACCGACGGGCAAGCCATCTATCCCACCCCGGTCATCGGGATGGTGGGGACGGTGGACGACGTCTCCCAGGTGGTGGGCCACGGGTTCCGCTCCCCGGGCGACACCCTCATCCTCCTGGGAGAGAACCGGGAGGAGATCGGCGGATCAGAGTACCTCTACCGCCTCCACGACGGGCTGGTGGCCGGCGAGCCCCCCGTGGTGGACCTCCTGGCGGAACGCCGCCTGCAGCACGCTGTGCTGGCCCTGATCCAGCAGGGTCTCCTGAAGTCGGCCCACGACTGCGCCGAAGGTGGGCTGGCCTGTGCCCTGGCCGAGGCCGCGGTGGGCGGAACCGGCGGTCCCCTGGGCCTTTCGGTGGAAGTGCATGACCGGATCGCCCCGGTGGCCCTCCTCTTCGGCGAGACCACGGGGCGCATCGTCGTGTCCGTGGACCCGGAGGACGAAGCCTCCGTTCTGGGGCGGGCCCGGAATCACGGTGTGCCCGCCCGGGTACTGGGTCATGTGGGCGACCCTGGCGACGACTTCCGAATCGACAGCCCCGAGGGGGCCATCAGGGTCCCCATCAACGAGGTGGCCCGGCGCTACCGCAACACCCTCGCCGACCTCATGGACCGCGACTCGGACATCCCCGGGGGGGAGTCCCATGCATCGACCTGACACCGAACGCCCGAACGCCCGGAACATCCTGACCTCCACCCTCGACCCCCTCCCCAGGGAGGAGTGCGGCGTCTTTGCCGTCACGGGGATCCCGAACGCGGCGGAGCTGGCCTTCCTTGGGCTCTACTCCCTGCAGCACCGGGGGCAGGAGTCGGCGGGGATCTGCGCGGTGAACGGCGAAGGTGTGGCCCGGGTCCGCAAGGGAATCGGGCTGGTGGCCGATGTCTTCACGGCCGAGGACCTGAACGAGCTGGAAGGCACCACCGCCGTGGGGCACGTCCGCTACTCCACCACCGGCGGCAGCCGTCCCCAGAACGCCCAGCCCATCGTGGTCCGTTACGCCCAGGGCGACCTGGCCATCTCCCACAACGGAAATCTCACCAACGCCCAGGAGCTTCGAAACCGACTGGTGGAGGAAGGGGCTCTCTTCCAGACCACCTCGGACTCGGAGGTGATCGTCCATCTCATCGCCCGCTCCCGGCACGACACGGTGGAGGCCCAGATCGACGACGCCCTGACACACCTGGAGGGCGCCTTCTCGCTGGCCATCTCAGTAGGTGAGACGGTCTACGCCGCCGTGGATTCCCGGGGCTTCCGGCCCCTGGTCCTGGGCCGTCGGGGCTCCGGGTACGTGGTGACCTCGGAGACCTGCGCTCTGGACATCATCGATGCGGAGTACGTGCGGGACGTGGAGCCCGGCGAGGTCCTGAAGCTGGAAGGCTCGGAGGTGACGAAGCTGCGAAGCCTGCCACCGGCGCCCCAGCCGGCGCCGTGCGTCTTCGAGCTGGTCTACTTCGCCCGGCCCGATTCCCGGATCTGGGGAGCCAGCGTGGATCGCTCCCGTCGGGCCTTTGGTCGGCAGCTCGCCCGGGAACACCCCGCCGAGGCCGACTGCGTCTTCGCGGTGCCCGACTCGGCCAACTCGGCAGCGCTGGGCTACGCCGAGGAGAGCGGCATCCCCTACGAGCTGGGTCTCCTCCGGAATCACTACGTGGGCCGGACCTTCATCCAGCCCTCCCAGGCCGATCGGGATTTCGGCGCCAGAATGAAGTACAATCCGGTGCGCGAGGTCGTGGAGGGCCGCCGAGTGGTGGTGGTGGACGACTCCCTGGTCCGGGGCACCACCTCCACCTCGCTGGTCAAGTTCCTCCGGCAGGCCGGGGCCCGGGAAGTCCACTTCCGGATCGCCAGTCCCCCGGTGCGCTTCCCCTGCTTCTACGGGATTGACATGCCGTCCCGGGAGGAGCTGGTGGGATCGTCCCACTCGGTGGAGGAGATCGCCGAGCTCATCGGGGTCGAAACCATGGGCTATCTCTCGCTGGAGGGGATGCTGGAGTCGGTGAAGGACTTCGGCCCCTTCTGCGACGCCTGCTTCTCGGGCAACTACACGGCCCCCCTGGTGGACGTGCAGAGGGGACTGGCCTCGCTGGAGAACCCACCGGGCTGCTGACCCGCCGGGAAGGCGGGAACGGATGCGTCAGTTCGCCGCCACCACCGACACCGTGGTGAGCGCCCGGCTCACCAGCGCGTTGCCGTGGGCGTCCAGCCCCACGGCGAAGAGGGGATGGGTTCCTTCCGGAAGGTCGACCTCGGGAAGCCACTCCAGGCTCCAGCGCCAGCTCCGCCCCGTGGCCCCGCCCTCGTCACCGGTCATCTCGCTGACGTCCGCACTCCCCAACCACCGGGGAGTGCCGTCCACCCGGGCAAAGAAGTGCACCACCTCGAACACGTCCTCGAAGGAGCCCGACTCGCCGAAAGCGGTGGCGTCCAGAATCACCGCGTCCGGAGCCTGACTGCAGCTTCCGCCCTCGGGCACGTCGGATCTCGGAGCGCAGACGCTGCCGCCCTGGGCCTCCAGAACCCAGCGTGCGACGCCCTCCGCCTCACCCCGCTCGCTCACGGCGAAGCTCCGGGGGGCGCCATCGGTGGCCGGAACGCCGGCCGCCAGGTGCCCGGTGGCCTGCAAGCGGGCGGCATCGTGGAGGATCACCGAGAACCCGCTGAGGGGCTGCAGGATCCCGCTGGGCGCGGCTACGCCGCCTGCGGTCACCCGCTCGGCCGCAGCCACTACCGGTGCGTCCCATCGGGCCGTGGCCGTGCTCACCGGACTTCCGTCGAAGCGGACGCCCAGCGTATCGGGGGGCACCAGGGGAAGCTCCACCTGGAGCAGGCCCCCGGTACCGGAGAAGCGATGCAGGAGGGCCGCACGGTGAAGGTCCACATTGTCCGAAACCGGCGCCTCCACCTCCACGGTTCCCCCCGCCTGGAGCTCTTCCCCGGCCAGGACCTCCTCCACCACCGGCGCCTCGGTGTCCCGGAGGAGCCAGCGGCTCAACTGATCCGAGCGGTTCCCGGCCCGGTCCAGCACCCGACTCTGGTAGACGAAGTAGCCCTCCCCCTCCGAGGGCACCGAGCGGGTAAGGGCGTCCGGAGCGGGCTGGCAGATGGAGGTGCCAGGAAATGGGCAGGCGGCCGCACCGTCCAGGCCGGGCGCCAGTCGGCGGACCGTGGCCCGAGCCGGCATGGACGAGAACCCGCTGGCCCGGTCCTCGGCCCGGACCGTCCAGCTGGATCCGCCGTCGGGGTTCACCGCCCGGTGGGCCACCGCAGCCGAAGAGAAGCGGACCTCCGGGGGCGTCGCGTCGATGCCCATGACGGCTCCCAGCTCATTGGAAAGCGAGTTGCCGGAGGAGGGGGCAAGGGCGATGACGCGCCGATTGTCCAGGGCGTCCCGGTAGACCGCCACCGCCCGGTAGGCCGTGTTGGTCGCCGACTCCATAGCATCGCTTCCCCGCTCCACCGCGGGCCGGGCAGCCAGTTCCTGGTCGCTCTCCCCTGCCGGCCCCACGTGGAAGCTCACGCTCTCGCCGCCGACCCCGACATCGGCCTCGCCCTCGAACGCCGCCGCGAACTGGAAGTCGGCGCCCACCCAGTTCCCCAGGCAGCACGGGCTCTCGGCCCCCTGCTCCGGAAGCGCGAAGCTGCCGCCGGGGGGCGGCACGTTGTCGATCCGAAGGCCTTCCGCCACCACCACCGGGAGGTCCGGAACCGGATCGCCGTTGCCATAGCGGGCCGATCGCACCCGCACCTGGTCGGTGGCGCCCGCCGGCGTCTGGTAGTTCGCGATATTGGTGGAGTCGGCCGGACCGGAGCCTGGGAAGGTGGTGTGGAAGGGAGCTTCTCCACCCACCCCGCGCACCCGAAGGGACGCCCCACCGCGACGCCGGATCTCCAGGGTGACCGAGGTCACCGTGCGGCCGGGATGGTAGATGACCGGAATGATCTCGATCCCCAGATCACCCCCCATCCACTCCTCACCCTGGGGCCCGGCCGTGGGTCCCCGCTGGGGAGCCAGATGGGCCAGGAAGGTATCCCGATTGTTCAGCCGGACCGGGATCACCGAGGTCCAGATGTCCTCGCCCCCCTCCCGGGTGGACAGACTGGCCCTGAGGTCCCGCTCGCCGTTGGCGAATCGGACCTGGCCAGTCTCGTCGTCGAACTCGGCCGTCCGGAGGGTGAAGGTGAGGGTGAAGGAGCTCTCGGCAGCGCTGCCCTTCACCTCAGACGCCGGCGCCGCGCCTTCCACTTCGGCATCGGCTCCCACGCCCGCCGGGGTCCCGTCCGGGTTGAAGATCTGCTGTCCCACCACCTCATCTCCCAGGAAGAGCCGGACCGCTTCGGGAGTGTCCTCGCCGCGATCCACCCTCACCTCCACCTCGACCCGACCACGGAAGTCGTCGGGATCCACCGGCTCGGTTCCTCCCGAGGGCAGTGCTCGCGTGAGCGAAGTGATGGTCACCGTGGCCGACAGCTCCGGCTCCCCCTCGAAGTCCGCCGTGACCGTCTCTCCGGTCTCCACCTGCACCTCGGCCTCGGTGGCCGGAAAGCTCACATTCCCCGGAAAACCGGAGATGGCGACGCTGTAGCTCCCCTTTCGAAGCCCGGAGAAGTTGTACACCCCTTCACCGTCGGTGGTGGTCAGGGTGGTGTCCGGACCCTCGGCTCGAACCGTGACGCCCGGCAGTGCCCGATCCCGGGAGGTGACGGTGCCGCGAATGCTGGAGGTCCGGATGAAGCTTCCCAGGAAGTCCAGGGTCACGATCCGGCGTCCTGCGTCCCGGCCGATGACCGCCGTGCGGGAGGTGGAAGAGAAGGACGCGTCGGACGGAAACCCCCGGATGCTCACCACGTACGCGCCGGTGGGGACGTCGCTGAAGGTGAAGCGTCCGTTGGAATCGGTGGTGGCGTCCCGTACGGCATCGCCACTCATCTCAACCGTCACCCCGGCCAGCCCGACGCCCTCCACCATGACCATGCCCCGGACCTCACCCACCGGCTGCGGTGAGGTGCCGTCATCGCAGGCGGCCAGGGCCAGGACGAGTCCCAGCCAGAGGACCGAACGGAGAGTTGAGCTGAAGATACGACGCACGCTGTGTCCTGCCTCGGATGGCACTGGATACCGGGCCTGAGCCCGACATTGGAAGAGTATGGAAGTGCAAGATAGGTGCCACGTCCACACCCGCCACAAAGCCCCGATGAGAGCCGAGCCCAGGGACAGCCCGGGCCCCCGATGGGACCGGGGCGACGCTCCTTCGTCAGATTTCTGACCCCCGCCTGCAGATCTACGGGCAGACGACCGGAGGTCTGGAAATCAGCCGTCGTCGGTCGGGCCTGCCAGGTAGTGTTCCGCCAGGTCCACCAGCTCGCCGGAACCGATGAACAGGGGCGTTCTCTGGTGCAGCGCCTCGGGTTGGATGTCCAGGATGTTCTCCTCCCCGCTAGAGGCCCTCCCCCCGGCCTGCTCCGCCAGAAACGCCAGCGGCGAGGCCTCGTAGAGGAGACGCAGCTTCCCCTCCGGCTGCTTCGGATCGCTGGGATACATGAAGAGCCCTCCCCGGAGGAGGGTGCGGTGAAAATCAGCCACCAACGATCCAATATAGCGGGCCGAGAATCCGCCTCCGTCGGCGGATCCATCCGTCCCCTTCAGGTGGTCCAGCAGCCGCTGCGTGCCGCGGTTCCACCGGGAATAGTAGGCTTCGTTCACCGAGTAGTACCGCGTGGGAGATCGGGGGATCCGGATGTCTTCGTGGCTCAGGATGAACTCGCCGATGGAGGGATCCAGGGTGAAGCCGTGGACCCCGGCCCCCGTGCTGTAGACCAGCATCGTGGAGGACCCATAGACCACATAGCCGGCGGCCAGTTGGCGGCGGCCCGGCTGAAGGCAGTCATCCAGGCTCCCCCGCTCCTGGTCGCTCACCTTTCGTTGAATGGAGAAAATGGTGCCGATGGAGACGTTCACATCGATGTTGGAGGACCCGTCCAGGGGGTCGAAGAGGAGCACGTAGCTCCCTGCCGGAAACTTGTCCGGAATGGGGATGAAGTCCTCCACCTCCTCGCTCACCATGCAGCAGAGGTGTCCGGTGTGGTCCATGGCCCGGTAGATCACGTCCTGGGCGAACACGTCCAGCTTCTGGACCGGCTCCCCCTGCACGTTGCGGTGGCCGGCCCGGCCCAGGATATCCACTAGTCCGGCCATGTTCACCTGCCGGGAGATCACCTTCGCCGCCAGCGCCATGTCGGTGAGGATGTTGCTGAAGGCTCCGGAGGCCTCGGGCTTCCGCCGCTCCTCGTCGATGATGTGCCGGTCGATGGTCACGATGTGGGTGTCGGTCATGGCGCGGTGGGGTTCGAGGGATCTGGCGGTGGGGCAGCCGAAGCGTCCGGCCGGGACTGAAATCCACAGGAAACGTATCTTCGGAGCGGGTCTCCGGACCAGTCCTCACCGACTCCCCCGCACCTCCACCGAGCCATCCCGATGAACCCGGACCCTGATGTCGCCGTCCCGATCGGTGCGATAGATGGGCACCCCACGGCGCTCCAGCCGCCGGGTCACCTCCGGATGGGGATGGCCGTACCGGTTTCCGTCGCCCACTGGCACCATGGCCAGACCGGGCCGGCCCCGATCCAGGAGGGCCGCCCCGGTGGAGGTCCGGCTTCCGTGGTGCCCCACCTTCAGAACCGCGAGCCCCTCCGGTACCTGGTCCAGGGTCCGTTCCTCCACCCAGTGATACGCATCGCCGGTGAGGAGCACCGTGCCCCGTCCGTAGCGCACCAGCAGGACGATGGAGAGGTCGTTCCAGTCGGACAGCTCCGGGTCGGCGGCGGTGTCCGGATCCGGGTGCAGCACCGTCAGCTCCACGCCGTCCAGCCTCATCCCGAGTCCCGACTCGGCCCTCCACCAGGAGACCCCCCGGGTCCGGGCCTCCTCCAGCGTCTCGCTCCACGCCACGCTGGGGACCGGCCGGGACGGGTCCAGGACGCCCCGAACGGGAAACGCCCCCAGCACCGCCGGCGCGCCTCCCACGTGATCCAGGTGGGGGTGGCTCAGGACCAGGGCTTCGATGCGACGCACCCCGTGGCGCCGGAGGTAGGGTACCACCCGCCGCTCGCCGGCGTCGAAGTAGTCGCTCCGGGGACCGGCATCCACCACCAGCCACCGGTCCGAAGGAAGGCGGAGGGCCATGGCGTCACCCTGTCCCACGTCGATCATGTGAACCTCCAGGGCCGCAGGACCCGGAACGACAGGAAGGAGAAGGATGGCGGCGATGGCCAGGGCCGCGCCGGCTCCCCGCCGGACCGCCCCGCGCACCCGGCCTGGCAGGAGCCATCTGAAGCCCAGCGTCACCCCCCAGGCCACCCCCATCCCCCAGTGGAGCACCCGGCGGGAGACCCAGATGGAAGCCCCCGGCAGGTCGGCGCACCACCGGACCGCGGCCTCCACCGCCGCCAGGAGGAGCCCCACCCCGCCGGCCAGGAAGGGGGCCAGCGGTCCCGGAATGAGGGAGAGGGCCAGGGCGGCCCCCACCCCGGGAATGGCGGCGGCCACCACCGGCGCCACCGCCAGCGTCGCCGGGATCCCCACCACCGACACCCGGTCAAAATGCCAGGCCAGAAGGGGGAGGGTGGGGAGGGTCGCGGCGGTCCCGGCCACCAGACCGTCGGCCCCTCCCCGGAGGATGCCCTCTCCCGGCCCCCGGGTCTTCCGGCCCCGGACCAGGGGCCGCCCCCGCCACCACCTCCACCCCCGATCCAGCAGGTCGCCCAGGGGACGCCGCAGGAGAACCAGCCCCGCCGTGCCGGCAAAGGAGAGCTGGAAACCGATGGAGCGCAGGTTCCGAGGATCGGCCACCAGGAGGAGGAGGAGGGCCGAGGCCAGCGCTCCCACCGGAACCACGGGACGTCCCCGAATGCGGGCCGCCGCCAGGAGCGTCAGGATCAGGGCCGCCCGGACGGCGGCGTGGGGCGCCCCGATCCCCAGGACGTAGCACCAGCAGCCCAGGGCCGCCCCCAGGGTGGCCGGCCGCCGACGGAACCCCACCAGGCGCAGGGTCCCCAGAAGGAGGCCGGCCACCACACCCACGTGAAAGCCGGAGATGGCCAGCAGGTGGGCCGTGCCGGACAAAGCGAAGGCCTCCCGGAGCTCGGGGTCCAGGTGCTCCCTTCGAGCCAGAACCAGTGCCTCCACCATGGGGGCCCGGTCCCCCCACAACCCGGCCATGGTCTCCTGGAGCCTTCCCCTGAACCCCAGGAGGCGCCCGGGGAGGTCGCCGCCCTCCACCCTCTCGGGCTCGCCCTGGACCCGGAGCCGGCCGGCCCATTCGGCCCGACCCTCCGGCGGATGCCCCCGGGCCTCCCAGCGCACGTCCAGACCCAGCCGGGCGCCGGCCGGCGGCGCCTCCATGGATCCGGTGACGAGGATCCGAACCACCCCCCGACACCCGTCCGGGAGGCCGGTTTCGGGCCGGAAGGGAACCGTCCGGCCCACCTCGATGCGACTGAGGGAGCGGCCCTCCACCCTTCCCTCCCACCCGTCCGGGATCCCCAGGCGGCAGTCCCCGGCATCCTGCTCCAGGGCGGCGGCGGCAGCGAGCCCCCCGGCCGCCAGGGCCAGGAGCCAGGCGGCGCCGGGTCCGGAAACGGGACGCCACCATAGCAGGATGGGCGCTGTCAGGAGGAGGGAGGTCAGGAGCGCCGGGAGGGAGAGGGCGCCGGAGAGAATGAGGCCGACCCCGGCACCGTAGGCCAGGGCCAGCCCGACGACGGGGGGGAGGCGAGGGCTCAGCTCCCTCCTCCCCCACCCCGCTCGGGAGGCGGCGTCATGGTGCGGTCAGGGCGTAAGCTCCTCCAGGGTCGCGTGCAGGGTCGTGTCTCGGGGCGTCAGCTCTCGTCGCCGCCTGCGTCCTCGGCAGCGAAGAGATCCCGCTGGTAGCGGTCCACCCGCTGGCGCTCCTCCCGGTCCTCCTCCTCCAGCCGCTCCCGCAGGAACCGCCGGACCTTCAGGTCGGCGTGCACCCCGGCCAGGAGCATGACCAGCATGCCGATGAAGAGGGAGCCAAAGGCCACGTAGGTGAGGGGCACTCCGTACAGGGTCCACAGACCCAGGTCCACCGTCACCCGCTCCCCGCCGTTCCACCGGGCGAAGAGCATGACCATCACCAGAACTGCCAGGACGCCTGCAGCTCCGGCGATCCGGCTCACACCCGCCCCGCCAGCGCCGGAATCCCGGCCGAATCCCGCTCCTCCACCAGCTCGCCCCGAAAGGTGGCGCCGGTGGTGCCGGTGAAAGCCACCGTGGCGAACTGGCCGATGGAGCGTCCCCGGGCCGGGAAGGCCACCACCTTGTTCCGCCGGGTCCGTCCCAGGAGATGCCCCGGGTCCCGGGCCTCCTTCTCGATGAGGACCTCCTCCACCCGTCCCACCTCGGACCGGTTGATCTCGGCCTGGATTCCCCGGGCCACCTGGATGAGCTCCTCCAACCGGGCCTGGGCCACCTCGTCGTCGATGAAGTCCCCGTCGGGGAAGCGGGTGGCCGGGGTGCCGTCCCGGAGGGAGTACTTGTAGGTGAAGGCGTCGTCGAAGCGGACCGTCCGCATGAGCTCCAACGTGTCCTTGAACTCGGCGTCGGTCTCGCCGGGGAAGCCCACGATGATGTCGGTGGAGAGGGCGATGTCGGGGATGGCGGCCCGGACCCTCTCGACCTTCTCCAGAAACGACTCCACCGTGTAGCGTCGAACCATCCGCTTGAGCGTCCGGTCGTTGCCCGCCTGGGCCGGGAGGTGGAGCTGCTCGCAGACCGCCTCCTCTGTGGCCATCACCTCGATGAGCTCCGGCGTCACGTCGTTGGGATGGGGCGAGGTGAAGCGCACCCTGCGCAGACCATCCACCCGAGCCACCTCCCGGAGGAGCCGGGGGAAGTCCCAGTCGCCGTGCCGGTACGAATTCACCGTCTGCCCCAGGAGTGTGACCTCCGAGCGGCCCCCTTCCACCAGCGTGCGGATCTCGTCCAGGATCTCCTGGGGACGGCGGTTCTTTTCGGGCCCCCGCACGTAGGGGACGATGCAGTAGGTACAGCGGTGATCGCACCCTCGCTGAATGGGAATCCACGCCGCCACCCCGGTGGTCCGGCGCTGCTCCAGCCCCTCGTAGTTCTCCCCGGTGTCCAGGTCCAGGACCGCGAGCTGGATCCGCTCCTTGCCCCGCCGCCCGGAGGACTGGCCTACGAAGGTTCCGGATCCCGCCGGCCGCTTTTCGTCGGGCGCGGGCGCCCCCTTCCCCGTGCCCAGGTCTCCCGCCAACTCCGGGGCCTCACCGGCCTCGATGCGACGGAGCTGCTCCGGGAGCGACCGGTAGGCGTCGGGCCCCATCACCAGGTCCACGAACGGCGCCTTCCGGAGAAGATCCGTTCCCATCCGCTGGGCCATGCATCCGGTGACCCCCAGGACCATATCCGGCCGGTCCTGCTTGAGCCCGTTGAGCTGCGAAACCCGCCCCAGGACCCGCCGCTCGGCGTGGTCCCGGATGGCGCAGGTGTTCACCAGGACCACGTCGGCGTCCTCGGGAGCGTCCACCAGCTCATACCCGTCGGCGCTCAAGATTCCCTCCATGAGCTCTCCGTCGGAGATGTTCATCTGGCAGCCGTACGTCTCCACGTAGGCCCGCCGGGTCCGGGTTGGCTCGGGCGCGTCGGTCATGGTCTGCTGGGCTGGGTCATGAAACACAATTGAACGGGGGCGGGGGGCCGGAGCAATGCTCCGGTGGGCCCCGATCCGCCGTGAAGGGCAATTTAACCGGGAGCCCGCACTCTGTATAGGCAAACCGGTCCTGCACCGGAGCCCATCCTCACCACCAGGGGCCACCCCTCCCCCCGGTTTGGCCGTTTGAAGGCCGTTGTTTGACAAGAGCGGGACATCTCGTCCAGATTCATCCGGTAAGATCTGTCCGGACATGCCAGCTTGGCCCGGACATGGCCTCGAGGTCGCGGCCTCGGACGAACGCCCCCTCCCACCGGCCATCCATGTCGTCACCATCCCGAACGTTCGCTCCGGCTCCCACCCATCTTCCGGGGCTGGACCACGTCCTCTCCGGTGGGCTGCCCGCCGGCCGGACGACGCTGGTCTGCGGCGGCCCGGGATGCGGCAAAACCGTGCTGGCCATGGAGTTCGTGGCTCGAGGGGCCCTTCACGGTGAACCGGGAGTCTTCGTCAGCTTCGAGCAGACGGCCCAGGAGCTCGAGGCCGACTTCGGTTCGCTGGAGCTGGACCTGGCGGCCCTGTCCCAGGAGGGCACCTTCCGCCTTCACCACGTGGGCCTGGGGGAGCCCGACATCCCCGCAACCGGCCGCTACACCCTGGACGGCCTGCTGGTGCAGCTGGATCAGGTCATCGACTCCATCGGCGCCACCCGGATGGCCCTGGACACCCTGGAGACCCTCTTCGCACGCCTCGGGAACTCGGCCGAGCTCCGCTCGGAGATGCGCCGGCTCTTCCGGTGGCTGCAGGAGCGGGGCGTCACCACCGTCGTCACCGGGGAGGCCGGCGTGGACACCCTCACCCGAAGCGGGCTCGAGGAATACGTCTCCGACTGCGTGATCCGCCTGGACCACCGGGTCACCGCGGAGGTTTCCACCCGACGGGCCCGGGTCCTCAAATACCGGGGCGCTCCCCACAGCACCAACGAGCACCCCTTCCTCATCGGACACCGGGGCATCACCCTCATCCCCATCGACGCCCGCCCCCTGGACCACCCGGCTCCGGTGGGCCGCATCTCCACCGGGATCGACGGGCTGGACCGCATGTTCGGGGGAGAAGGGTACTTCCGGGGCGCCAGCGTCCTGGTATCGGGTGAGGCCGGCACCGGAAAATCCAGCATCGGTGCCGCGTACGTGAACGCCACCTGCCAGAGGGGAGAGCGTGCCCTCTACGTGGCCTTCGAGGAATCCCAGGCCCAGATCGTCCGGAACATGAGGTCGGTGGGGCTCCACCTGGAGCCCTGGCTGGACCAGGGCCTCCTGCGGATCCAGGCCCGCCGTCCCTCGCAGCTGGGCCTGGAGGAGCACCTGCGGGAGATGGAGGACGCCCTGGACGAGTTCCAGCCCACCGCCGTGGTGGTGGATCCCGTCACCAACCTGATCAATGTGGGGACGCCGGCCACCACCCTGGCCATGCTCACCCGGCTGGTGGACTCCCTGAAGAGCCGGGAGGTGACCGGTCTGTACACCTCGCTGGATCCCGGCAGCGAAGGCGCCACCGCCCAGCGGGTGGGGGTGTCGTCGGTGATGGACACCTGGATCGAGGTGCTGAACCTCCACCGGGGCCCCGAGGAGAGCCGGGGCATCTACATCATCAAGTCCCGGGGTATGGGCCATGCCCACCGGATGCACCGCCTGGAGCTGTCCGACGCGGGCGTGAGGGTGGGGAAAGGCCTTCAGGGAGGTCCCCCATGAGGCCCGTTCGGCGACCCTACGACGACCGGACTTCGGCGGGCGGCGGGCCGTCGCTCCCCGAGCGCTGGGTCTTCCGCCTCTACACGGTGGGGATCACACCCGCCACGGAGACGGCGCTGAAGAACCTCCGGGAGATCTGCAGCGAGCGGCTGGCCGTGGAACCGGAGATCCAGGTGGTGGACCTGGCCCGGGAGCCGGAGTTGGCGGTGACCCACGGGATCTTCGCCGTTCCCATGGTGGTGCGCCAGGCTCCGCCCCCGGTGCGGAAGGTCATCGGCGACCTCTCGGACCGGGACCGGGCCATGGCCGGACTCGAGATGGGATCCCTCTGATGTTCCGCTACGCCCTCGGCACCCACGGATCATCGGACTTCGCCGAGGCCATCCTGGATGCCAGCGCCGACGGCATCGTGGTGGTGGACGCCCAGGGGATCGTGGTTCGCTGCAATCCCCGGGCCGAGGAGCTCCTGGGGCGGTCGGCGGAGGAGCTGCTGGGGGAGAACTTCGGCACGGTCTCGAATCCCGACGCTTCCGGCGGGGCAGCCGATATCCGGGTCCTCCACAGGGACGGCTCGAGCCGGGTCGTGGAGGTCCGCACCGCCGAGACCTCGTGGAAGGGAAGCCCGGTCCTGGTGGTGACCCTCCGGGACATCACCGAGCGCCTGGAGGCCCAGGAGCAGCGTGAGCGTCTTCTGTCCATCATCGACGCCACCCCCAGCCTGGTGGGAATCTCCGATCGAAACGGCCGGGTCCTCTATCTGAATCGGGCCGGCCGCGCCCTGGTAGGGCTCGAGCCCGCAGGAAAGCTTCCCGATCTCCACGCTGAGGACCTGCACCCGGCCTGGGCCGCCCAACGGATCCAACAGGAGGGGATCCCCCGTGCCCTGCAGGAGGGGAGCTGGCAGGGGGAGTCGGCCCTCCGGGGCCCCGAAGGCCGGGAGATCCCCGTCTGGCAGATCGTCCTGGCCCACCCAGGCTCCGACGGCCGGGTGGCGTACCTCTCCACCGTGGCCCAGGATCTCTCCCGCTGGAAGGCCGCGGAGGCGGCGCTGGCGGAGCGGGTGAAGGAACTCCGAACGCTGTACGGTGCGAGTCGGGAGCTGGCCCGCTCCGATCTTCGGCTCGAGGAGCGGCTCTCCCGGCTGGTGGGCATCCTTCCCCCTGGATGGCTCCATCCGTCGCTCACCGAGGCCCGGATCCAGTGGAGGGACCGCAGCTTCGCCACCCACGGCTTCCAGGAAACCCCCTGGATGCTCACCAGTCCCATCCTGGCCGGCGACCGGGAGGTAGGGCGGATCCAGGTGGCCCTGACCCGGGAGTGCGAGGACCAGGAGGAGGGGGAGGGCCCGTTCCTGGCCGAGGAGAGAGAGCTGCTGGATGCGGTGTCGGCGGCCATCAGCGAGGCGGTGGAGCGGGAGCGGCTGCAGCAGGAGTTCGTCCAGGCCCAGAAGATGGAGACCATCGGCCGCCTGGCCGGAGGCACGGCCCACGACTTCAACAACCTTCTCTCGGTGATCCAGGCCCATGCCGACGCCGCCCTGGCCTCCCTTCCCCCCGACTCCCCGGAGAGCGACGACATCTCCCGGATCCTGGCCGCCACCTTCCAGGGCACGTCCTTGACCAATCAGCTCCTGACCTTCAGTCGCAAGCAGGTTCTCGAAGAGGAGCTGGTCCGGCTCCCGGACCGCCTGGAAGGTCTCCAGCCCACCCTGCGCCGACTCATTCCGGCCCGGATTCACCTGGAGGTGGAGGCCGATCCGGATGCCCCGACGGTCCGCCTCGACGCCTCGAAGCTGGACCAGGTGGTCCTGAACCTGGTGATCAATGCGGTGGACGCCATCCAGAACGAGGGAGTGATGACCCTGAGCCTGGAGGAGCGGGTGCTCACCGATGTCGAGGTCGGATCCAGATCCGGCGACCCGAGTCCCGGCCGGTATGCCCAGCTCACGGTCCGGGACAGCGGAGCCGGCATGCCCCCCGAGGTGACGGAGCGGATCTTCGAACCCTTCTTCACCACCAAAGCCGAAGGGCACGGCACGGGCCTCGGGCTCTCCATGGTCTTCGGGTTCGTCCGCCAGAGCCGAGGCTACATCCAGGTGGACAGCGCCCCGGGCGAAGGCTCGTCGGTCCGCCTCCTCTTTCCGGCGGTAGCCGGATCGGACGCCGACGCCCCCCACCCCTCGGAGGCCGAGGCCGCCCCGGATGCCGTGCCGGCGCCCGAGGCCTCGCTGGCCGGGCTCCGGGTCCTTGTGGTGGACGACAACGACGGCATGCGAACGGCGCTCCGGCGCATGCTCTCCCGGTCCGGGATCCAGGTGCAGGAGGCGGCCTCGGGTCGAGAGGCGCTGGAGATGGAAAGGGAGGCCCTGGAGGCCATCGACGTCCTCCTGACCGATCTGGTCATGCCGTCCATGTCGGGAGTCCAACTGGCCCGTGAGCTCAAGGCGCTCCACCCGGGCCTCAGGATCATCCTCATGTCGGGCTACGCCCTCCGGGAACTCCATGCGGCGGCGACGGAGGGGGAGGCGCTGAATCCGGAATTCCTCTCCAAGCCCTTCACCCTGGACGAAGCCCGGGAGGCCCTCCGCCGGGCCCTGGCATGATGTAATGTCGGCTTGACACCAGGGCAGGTGGACTTTACATCCAGGGCATGAGTTCACCGCCACGAAAGAAGCTGCGGGCCCGGCGCACCGACCGGGGATGGTCCCAGGAGCGACTGGCCGAAAAGGCCGGCATCACCCGGCAGGCCTATTCGGCCATCGAGTCCGGCCGCTCCATGCCGTCCACCGACGTGGCTCTTCGCCTGGCCCGGACCCTGGGAGCCACCGTGGAGGAGCTCTTCTCCCTCCCCGGCGAGGAGCCGACGCCGACGTGGGCCACCGATCCGGAGCTCCCCGTCCCCGGACTCTTCCGCCGGGGCGCCCGCCGGGTTCGGCTGGCCCGGGTCTCGGGCGAGCTCACGGCCTTCCCCCTGAGCGTCGGGGGTGTGCACGCCCACCACCCCGCCGACGGACTGGCATCCCAGGGACCTGAAGGTCTCCAGGTCCAGCCTCTCCCGGGCCGCCGGCCGCCCCCTGAGCTGGTGGTCGCAGGATGCGACCCGGCCCTGGGACTGGTCATGGAGCGCCTCCGCCGCCAATGGGACGTGGACGGCCTCTGGATTCCCGCCGGAAGCCGGGCCGCCCTCCAGGCGTTGGGCAAGGGCCGGGTCCACGTGGCCGGCATCCATCTCCTGGAGCCGGCCTCTGGAGAGTACAATGCGCCCTGGATCCGGCGAACGATCCCCTTCCCCGCCGTCAGGGTCGGCTTTGCCTCGTGGGAGCAGGCGCTGGTGGTACCGGCCCACAACCCCCTGGGGCTCCGCGGCGTAGAGGACCTGGCCCGCCCCGGGGTACGGCTGGTCAACCGGGAACCGGGCTCGGGAAGCCGTGAGCTCCTGGCGCGGTGTCTCCAGGAAGCCGGCGTCCCCCGGGAGGCGGTGCCCGGCTTTCAGGAGACCGCCGCCCTGGCCCACGAGCAGGTGGCGGCGGCGGTGGCGACGGGGCTGGCGGATGTGGGCGTGGCCGTCCAGGCCATGGCCACCGCCTGGGGCCTGCAGGCCCTTCCCCTGGCCCGGGAGCCCTTCGACCTGGTCCTCCCGGAGACGCTCATGGACCACCCGGCGGTGCGGGCCCTCATGGAGGTGCTCCTGGACCCGGCACTTCACCGGCAGGTGGAGGCGCTGGGGGGATACGACACCTCGGCCATGGGTCGGGTGGCTTGAGGGGATCCCCGGCGCTGGTTGCGGTCCTGGCCCTGGTCCTGGGACTGGCAGGGTGCGACCGGAACACCCCGGACGCCGCCCGGCCCCTGCTGGTACTGGCGGCATCGGACCTGGCCCCTGCCTTCGAGGAACTTGTCCCCGCGTTCGAAGCCCGGACCGGTCAGCCGGTGGACGTGGTGCTGGGCTCCACGGGGAACCTGGCCTCCCAGATCCGCCACGGCGCCCCGGCCGACCTCTTCTTCGCCGCCGACGAGGCCTTCCTGGACGACCTGGTGGAACGGGGACGGATCGATCCCGAGACCCGGCGGCTCTACGCCGTGGGTCGGATCGTGCTGGTGGCACCGCCGGGGCGACCGCCGCCAGAGCGCCTGCAGGAGCTGACAGGGCTCCCTTCGGTGGCCATCGCGAACCCGGAGCACGCGCCCTACGGGAGAGCCGCCCGGCAGGCGCTGGAGAGCGCCGGGGTCTGGGAGGCGGTCCAGGCCCGGCTGGTCTTCGGTGAGAACATCGCCCACACCCTGCGTTTCGTGGAGACCGGCAACGTGGACGCCGCCATCGTCGCCCTGAGCCTGGTGGAGGGCAGACACCCCTATCGACTGGTCGACGCCGCCCACCACCAACCCCTGGTGCAGGCGGCAGGCGTCACCGCCGGCAGCCGGAACCCTCGGGCAGCCCGGGAGTTCCTGGACTTCGTGCTCTCCCGGGAGGGCCAGGTCCTCCTGGGACGCTATGGCTTCGAGCCGCCGCCGGAGCATGCGGCCACGGGAGGGACCCGGTGAGCCTCCACCCCATCGTCCTCTCCCTGCAGGTGGCAGGGGTGGCTTCGGCCCTGGCCCTGGTGGTGGGGCTCCCGGTGGCGTGGCTCCTGGCCCGCCGCGGCGTTCCCGGCAGAAACGTCCTCACCGTGCTGATCCTGCTGCCCATGGTCCTCCCCCCCACCGTGCTCGGCTACTACCTCCTCGTGATCATCGGAGTGGAGGGACCGGTGGGCCAGATGGCGGAAGCGCTGGGGGTGGGCCGGATCGTCTTCACCCCCACCGCCGCGGTGCTGGCGGCCTTCGCGGCCTCGGTGCCCTTCCTGATCGTGGCGGCCCGGGCCGGGTTCGAGCAGGTGGACCCCGCCTACGAGGAGGCAGCACGGACCCTGGGCCGCAGTGAGCTGGCCATCGCCGCCCTGGTGACCCTTCCCCTGGCCTGGCGCAGCGTAGCGGCAGGGCTGGCCCTCACCTTTGCCCGGGCCGTGGGAGAGTTCGGAGCCACCATCATGGTGGCGGGCAGCGTGCCGGGCCGCACCCGCACGGCGAGCATCGCCATCTACGAGGCGGTCCAGATGAGCCGGATGGACGAGGCCAACCTCATGGCGCTCCTCCTCACGGTGATCACCGCCGGGATGCTCCTGGCCCTGGTGGGCCTCGGGCGGGGAGGCTCCTGGTGACGCTGGAGGCCGCCATCGAGAGCCGGCTGGGGGCGTTCCACCTGCAGATCCGGTTTCGGATGCGGGGTGGAATCACCGCGCTCTTCGGACCTTCAGGTGCAGGAAAGTCCCTGACCCTCAGGCACATCGCGGGCCTGCAACGACCGGAGGAGGGCCGCATCGTCCTGGGAGACCGGACCCTGTTCGATACCGCCGGGCGGATCGACCTCCCCCCTCAGGACCGGAACGTGGGATACGTCTCGCAGGAGTCGGTCCTCTTCCCCCACCTCTCGGTGGCAACCAACGTCGGCTTCGGGCTCCAGGGGCAGAGTCGGGAGAAGCGGAAGGGGCGAATTCACGACATGCTGGAGCTGGTGGAGATGGAAGGGTACGGGCCGCGCCGACCCCGCAGTCTGTCCGGAGGAGAGCGGCGACGGGTCGCCATGGCCCGGGCGCTGGCCCCGGGCCCTGCCATCCTCCTCCTGGATGAGCCCTTCGCCGGCCTGGACTTCCGGGTCCGCCGCACCCTCCGTCGTCGACTCCTGGCCATCCACAGGGGCACGGGGGTCCCCATCCTCCTGGTGACCCACTCCCTGGCCGATGTCCGGGAGGTGTGCGACGAGTTGGTCCTGGTGGACCGAGGTCGGACGGTGGCCGCCGGCCCTGCCCAACAGCTGATGGCCCGTCCCCCGGACTCTCACGCCGCCGAGCTCCTTTCCGAGGACATGGCCTGATCCCGCCACCGGATCAGTTGGTCTGGTTGGCCTCCTGGGCGGCGCTGATGACCCCGTAGACGTCCCGGCGGCTCGAGAGCTGGAGCTTCCGGAGGATCCGCTCGGTGTGGTGACGGACGGTGTGCTCACTCACGTGCATCTCCTGGGCGATCTCCGCGTTGGTCCGCCGAACCGCCAGCCGGCGGGCCACCTGGGCCTCCCGTCGGGTCAGGTCGAACCATCTCATCAGCTCGCTGGGCCTGGGGAGTCCGGCGGACCGGGCCGGGATCCCCGTCTCCAGGGGTTCGAGGGAGTTCATCCCGTTGCTCCGGGAACTGGCATCGGCATCGGTCGAATTCATGGTCACCTCCGAGATCGAGGAAATCGGTCTGCGATTCCCTCGGAAGGTGCCATTCACCCATCAGCCGCTTTTCACCTCCCAGGTGATGGAGGGGGGAGTGGGGTCGTTACGGCCCGTCAGCCGGCGATTTCGGCCGGATTGAAAAAATAGGCAGTTTCTGCCCATGCCCGCCGGCAGGTGGGGGGTGATCGTTCATGAGTGGGCGAGTTCCGCCCCATTCGTGATCGACTCACACCCCCCAACCGGAGGTGCAACCATGCTGGGTTCCAAGCTGAAGAAGGCCGTTCTCGGGCTGATGACCGTGTTCTTCCTGGCCGGAGGCGCGCTCGCCTGTGAGCGCCTGCCCACCGAAGTCCAGGGAGAAGATGACAACGATCCGGCCAAGTACGACGAGTGCATCCTGATCAACGGGATGCTCCACTGCCCCGACTGAGGTCACCGGGGGGTCGGCCCCGGGCCCGTGACTACCCCGGGGACCCGACCTCCTCCACCACCAGTTCGAGTCCCTGGAACCGCCGGCTTTCCAGGAGGCCGGAACGAGTATGGGGCCGGCGGGCAATGTAGTCCTCCAGGAGCGTACGGGCGGAATCGGCCTTCCCCAGATAGAGCAACGCCCACGCCTCCAGGGGGATGACCTCGGGGTCGCCCCGGGCCGCCGTGGCTCCATCCAGGAGGCGCCGGGCCTCCTCCTCCATCCCGGCTCGTGCCAGAACCACCGCCTCCAGGGCATCGAGCCGAGGGCCCCACGGCTGGGCCGAAAGGTCCGTCAGTCCGTCCCGGACGGCCCTGGCCGCCTCGACCTGCTCCGGACCGCTCTGCGGCCCCCAGGCCACGAGCGCCATCCGACAGTACCCCTTCGCCCCATCTCCCCGGTAGCGTTCCACCATCCGGTCGCACCAGTGGCCGGCCGCCGCCAGATCTCCGGTCTCCAGCGCCGTCTCGAAGAGACGGGGCGTGATGCTGCCGGTCCGGTCCAGATAGGCGTCGGCCCGGTAGGCCCGCTCGGCCGCCCAGCGGGCCTCGGCAAAGGCCCCGCGAGCCTGGAGGAGCGCACTCAGGTCTGTCCAGGACCGGGCCCGCGTGGGATCCACCTCCACCAGCGCCCGGAGCTGCCTTTCGGCCCGGTCCCCCAGCTCGATCCCATGCTCCACCGAGTCCGGCGGCGTCGTATTCCAGAGCCAGTAGGTGAGGGTGGCCTGGATTGCCATGGCGTCGGGATCGCCGGGAGCGATCCGCAGGGCCCGTTCGGCGTGCTCCAGCCCCCGACTCACCGCGGCCCGCACGCCCTCGTCCTCCTCTCCCCCCGACCGGAGGGCGAGCCACATCCCGGCCAGCGCGGTCTCGGCCCGCTGGATGCTGGGTTCGGCCCACGACGGAGCCTCGGACTCGGCCCGGGCCAGGACCGAGTCGGCGATGCTCAGGAGGGTCATCGCCGCCTCCATAGATCCCACCTGGGCCAGGGAGTCAGCTCGCTCCCGATCGGAGACGGCCGACCGGATCAGCCCCAGAGTGGCCTGGTCGGCTCCGGAGTCATGCATCCGCCGCTCCTTCATCCAGACCCCTGCCCGTTCGCGTGCGAAGCGGGCCAGCCACGCGGCCACGGCGTCGGCCACCTCCAGGTCGTCGGTGAGGGGAAACTCCCGGGAGCCCCGCCCGATGGCCACCAGGGACTGGGCATCCAGTAGAAGGGCCGTGACTCGCACGTGGCCGTTGGCACGCACCAGGTCCGACCGGAGAACCACCGAGGGTTCGGCAGGGCCCATTTCCGCCTGTGCCGGGTCGTAGGGTCGAACCTCGAAGGAGGCCACCTCGGCCAGGCGGGCCAGGGTCTCGGTGGTCACGGTCCGGGAGAGATCGATCCCCGCCTGCAGGTCGGCATGCGTACCCACCGTCTCCACCAGGACCCGGGGGACCGGAGAGCCCTGGGCCGGGTCCGCCGAAGTCTGGATGACCCCCAGGACACCAGCCAGACCCATGACCACCAGTGTCCAGACCCACCATCGGGAGCGCCCAGGGCCCGCAGAAGCCACCGGCGCCGGCTCGACTCCGGCCAATTTCCCTTCTTCGTCCACGTCCGCCTCGTCCACGCCCAACGGCGCGGCCTCGGCGCCCGGAGCGGCGCTCTCCTCCTCCTGGAGCGATTGCACCAGCTCCGTGGTCTCTGGGCTGGGCTCCGCGTCGAACTCTTCGGCCAGCCGCCGGCAGAGGTCGTCGTAGGCCTCCAGCGCCCCCACCCTGTCACCGGCCTGGCCCAGGAGTCGGATGACCCGGCGCACCGAGGGCTCCCCGAAGTCCACCAGCTGCAGGGCCCGGCGTGCCGCGGCCGCCGTCCCCATGGGGTCATGGGAGAGCTTCTCCTCAGCCAGTTCCAGGGCGGCCTCGGCGGCGGCCCGCCGGAGCTCGGCTCGGCGCACCTCCATCCACTGCTGGAAGGCATTGGAGTGTTCGGCAAAGAAGCCAGGGAGGAAATCGCCGGTGTAGAGGCCCAGCGCCCGCTCCCGGTCCCCGTCGTCCAGGGCATCCAGGAACTCCACCGCATCGCAGTGGAGGGCGTCCCGGGAGATGCCGTATCCCGACGCGCCCCTTCCATGGATGACATCCCGTCCCAGGGACTTGCGCAGGTGGTAGATGGCCTGGCTGAGCCGGTGCCGGGCCCTCTCCTCCGGGGAGTCGGGCCAGAAGAGGCCCAGGAGGGTGTCGCGACGTACGGTGTGGCCTCGAGCCATGGCCAGGCGGACCAGGAGGGCAAAGCGCCCCGGTTGCTGCAGAACGGAATTCACCCTCGCCCCGTCGGCCTGACGGAGGTCGATCTGCTCGAGAGTGGACAACCGGATCACGACGACAGCCCTCCAGGGCCCTGGATCGGAGCGATGGCGAGGTCGCGTGGACCGGAGTCGGGCCGGCGCGCCCCTCCCGCTTCCGGAGTGTACGGGGTTCCCTAACGGTAGGGTTCTGGAAGGCGGAAAGCCAGATCCCACCGCCAATCCCGAAAGATAGGCAGAAATTGCCTATGCGCAAAAGACACGGGTTCCCCAGATTCAGGGGATTCGTCGCCTCCTCCGCGTATCGACGGGACCCGTCGTGGCGCCGAGGGACCGGGGAGGAGGACGACGACGGGGACACCTGGGGGACACGGATCGAGGGGGGGGGCGATGGGCTCAGACGAGTCGACTGGAGACGCAGGAGCGGGAGCGACGCGCCCACTGGCGTCGGAGGAGGAGGTGCGACGACTTCGCCGCCAGCTGAGGGAGGCCGAGACCGAGCTGCAGGAGCGGGAGAAGGAGCTGGCTTGCCTCTTCGCGGTAGCTCAAGCCCTCCGGCGGGTCGATGAGGATCGGGACGGGGCACTCCAGAACGTGGTTGACGCCCTCCCCGGCGCCTTCCGATGGCCCCGCCGGATGGCCGCCCGACTTCAGGTGGGTGCCGATTCCTTCCGTACCGCCGGGCACCGGCCATCTCCCTGGCGGTTGACCCATCCCCTTCAGCTGCAAGGGACGTCTCTCGGCCTACTGGAGGTCTGCTTCGTCCGGGAACCCCCTCCCTGGCAAGACGCCCCGGACACCGATCCGGCCCCCTTCCTCCCCCAAGAGAAACGACTGCTGGGCGAAGTGGCCGACCGCGTGGCCTCGGCGCTGTGCCAACGTGAGCTGGAAGTGGGCCCAAGCCGACCGGATCGTCCCCCCACGGTGCTGGTGGTGGACGACACACCTCCGGTTCGGGAGGTGGCCCGGCGGTCGCTGGACCGGGCCGGATACTCGACGCTCGTGGCTGATAACGGAAAAGACGCGCTGGAGATGATCACCTCGGGAGCCCACACCATCGATCTGGTGGTGAGCGACGTGGTGATGCCCCAGATGGGTGGGGCGACGCTCCTGGCACGACTGGCCGAGCTCCAGCCGGCGCTCCCGGTGATCCTCACCTCGGGGCACTCGGACGGGGAGCTGCCGGCCGAGGTCAGGAACCGGGCGGCGGCCTTTCTGGAGAAGCCCTTCGGGCCACGGGAGCTGGTCCGGTTGGTGCGGGATACGCTGGCGGCACGGTCCAAGTCATCGTAGCCCGGATCGGCCCGCTCCCGCCCTCCGGGCCCTTCTCTACTCCGCCGGCTCCGACTCCGCGTACCGGCCCTGTCGGGCCTGGCTCGTGACCCGGGCCCGCTGGAGGAAGGCCTCCTGTGTCCGGCCGGCGTTTTCCGCCTTCCCACCCCAGACCTCCAGCGGAGTGGCCTGGAGCCCACGACCGTAGGAGAAGGTCAACTCCCAGGGTGCACCGACCTCGGCGGCTCGGAGGTTGATGGCGTTCAGGTTCGTCGTGGCCTCCTCGTCGCCCTGGCCGCCGGAAAGGAACGCGATCCCCGGGACCGCCGCCGGGACCGTCCGGAGGAAGCAGCGGACCGTCCGGTCGGCCACCTCCTCGGGCCCGGCCCGGTCCGTCGCTTCGGAGCCCGAGAGCACCATGTTGGGCTTGAGGACCATCCCCTCCAGGAGCACCCGCTGACGGGCCAGTTGCAGGAAGACCTCCCGGAGGGTGGCCTCCGTCACCTGGAAGCACCTCTCGATGGTGTGGGGGCCATCCATGAGGACCTCCGGCTCCACGATGGGCACCAGCCCGGCTTCCTGGCTCAGCGCCGCATACCGGGCCAGGGCGTGGGCATTCACGTCGATGCACGTTCGGCTGGGAATTCCGTCACCGATGCGGATCACCGCCCGCCACTTGGTGAAGCGGGCGCCCAGCTCCCGGTACTCATTCAGGCGGTCCCGAAGGCCGTCGAGGCCCTCGGTCACCGTCTCACCGGGGCAGTGGGCCAGCGGTTTCGCCTTCCGGTCCACCTTGATGCCCGGGATCACGCCCCGGTCCGCGATGAGCTTGACCAGGGGGGTCCCGTCGGCCCCCTCCTGCCGGATGGTCTCGTCGTAGAGGATCACGCCGCTGATGAACTCGGCGTAGCCATCGGTCCGGAAGAGGAGCTCCCGGTAGTCCCGACGGTTGTCGGGCGTGCTCTCCACCCCGATGGAGGCAAACCGCTTCGTGATGGTTCCCGTGCTCTCGTCGGCGGCCAGGATGCCCTTCGCCGGCGCCACCATGGCCCGGGCCGTGGCCACCAGCTCGTCGCGATACTCGAAATCGGTCGTCATCGTTCGTCCCCTTTGCCCTGGAATGATCCGTTGTCACGGGTGGCATCGACCTGCCTGATCAAAGCAAGCATTCGGGCCGGCTCCGGTCAAGGCTGCCCTGGCGGCCCGAAGCACCCTGGGAACCAGGCGGAACGGGACGGCGCCCGCCGTGATCTGGTTCACCGTTCCCGTCAGGTAAAGGTCCAGTTCAGGGGCGTAGAAGAGCCAGGTTCCGGTGGACCCGGTATGGCCGATCACCCCCGGCACCGGGCGAAGGGGCGTGAGCGCTCGGGGAAGGTGGAATCGCATCACGCCGAGCCCGTACTCGATGGGCCAGCTCGGCTGACGGATGGCCGCCCGATCCAGGGGGAGGGAGAACCGGTTCCATCGAGCCTGCATCCGGTCCCAGGTGGCCGTGCTCCGGAAGAGGCCTCCCCCCTGGATGGCCATGAGGAACCGGAGGAGGTCGTCGGAGGTGGAGTTCAGGTCTCCGATGGAAGCGAAGAAGCGGGGAAACCCCACCACCTCCGCCCCGGCATAGAGGGTCGCCACCTCCCTCGTGGGCCTTCCCGCCCTCGGGTGACCCGGGATCCAGGTATCGTCGAGCCCCAGCGGACCCAGGACCGCGTCCTCCAGCACCTGGGCGAAGGACGCGTCCCGCCTCTCCGCCACGATCCCCATCAGGAGCTGGTAGTTCGTGTCCGAGTATCGGATGCGCACGCGGCGGGCGTCCATCGCCTGTGGGGGGAAGTGGGGGCGGAGGGCCTCCCGGATCCTCCGGCCCGTATCCTCCAGCGACCACTCCCGATCTCCCTCCTCCAGGAGGATCTCCACGAGACTCCGGGAGTCGCCGGCCCCCGCCCTGCGCTTCTCCGGATAATCTTCGATGTAGTCCGGAAGCCCGGAGGCGTGGGCCAGGAGGTGCTCCAGCGTGATCAGTCCGGTCCGATCCTCCCCGTCCAGAACGTGGAGGCGGTGGGTGACGGAGGAGGGGAGGCGGTCCACCAGCCGGTCCTCCAGAGCCAGCTCCTCATCCTCCACCATCCGCATGACGGTGGCGGCGATGAACAGCTTGGTGATGCTGGCGGTGAACCACGGCATCTCGGGGGTAGCGGCCGGGCCACCGGGAGAGAGCTCCCCCCGGGCACCGGCCCACCGGAAGTCCCCCCCTCCGGTGGCGAGGATCATGGTGGCCGCATGGATGTCCTTCCGCGCCGACACCTCGTCCAGAAGGGACTCGAGCCGCTGCTCCAGCTGGGCTAAGGGCATGATGTCTCCATGGCTGAAAAATGCCCGGCCTTCCAGAGGTGGCACCCTCTACTCAGGTCCCGGATCCCGCGCCCCCATGATCCACCTGGATCCTCACCCCTCGGAGGGTAACCACCTGTCCGTCGGGGAGGTGATACGTCTGCTCGAAGGTGACGGCTCCGTCCGGGTGGAGCAGGAAGAAGGCGTCGGCACCGGGCCCGAGGTTGCGATCGATATACTCGCGAAACGCGGAACGCTCCCGCAAGGAGGGAAGCAGCACCTGGAC
>PWLA01000100.1 GCA_003559555.1 Gemmatimonadota bacterium
CAGCTCGATCGGGCACGTTCCTCCGGCGGAGTACGAGGAGAACTTTCACAGCCACCACACCCCTCACAAGAGGGTGGTGGCACTCACGTAAACAGGTCTCCGGCAAACCCGGGGCGGTTCAAGCCCCCCGCTGAGGGCTCTGTCCGACAATCCCTTTGTTACCAGTCCCTTGGTGACGTGACACACCGCCCGGAACTGACGTTGGCACGTCCCGTGCACACCAAGCCAGTGAAGGATCACCGCCCGTTGGTGGTCCAGTGCTCCATATGCTTCCGAGGCACCCATGGAGCTTGAGGACGCTCGCACGGCGAGGCTACCCGACGAGTTGCGGCACAGGAGCGGCGATCCTCGTCGGTCGGAAAGTTGGCTTGATCAAGTAACGTAAGTCAGGAGGACTACTGTGCGGGCATTGAAGGACACTGTGGTGTTGATCGGACTGTTGCTTGCTACGGTGACCGTGGGCTTCTTGACGGCACACTCGAAGGGCCTTCGCACAGCACTGAATCTCGCAGAGGAGCGAGCACGAATCTTGTGGCCTGGATCGTTCGTGCCTCAACTGACGCTACTTAGTATCGACGGGGATAGTGTGCAGTTGGGGCGTACTGATGCGGACTTTTTGGTATACTATATCTATAATACGAGATGTCCTTTTAGCGAATTGAGTATTCCTGCGTGGAAGTCGCTGACAAATGTCCTCACCCGAACTGCTAACGTGAAAATCATCGGCATCAACACGGCCGAACTCAAAGCAGCGCAAGACTACGCCCAAACTCACGCCTTGAATTTTAGGACCGTCGTCATGAATGATCTCCGCACTCGCGATAGTCACAGATTTGGTGCAGTCCCCCAAACGCTCGTCATGGATCCAGAGGGCCGTGTCTTACTCTCCCGCTTCGGGATGCTGGAAACCGGGGCGGCCACCGACTCGATTCTGTCCTCCGTGAGGTCGAACCCACGGCAGTGACCGGATCACATCCGGCCCCGATTGCAAGCGGCAACAGGGGACGGAGCGGTGCCGTGCGGCTGGTGCTTGGCCGCCAATATCATTCCTCGAAATAGGAGACGATTATGGACGCGCTCGCTCGGAATGTGTTGAGGATCATCACTACCATGTCCGTGATCTTCGTGTTGGCCTTGGGTGGCGCCGAGGTAATGGCTGGCAGCAGCATTGCTGGGAGCAGTAGTCTGTGTATCCTCACCGGCCCCGGGGCATGTGATGACGCCGGGTGCAGGGCGGTGGGGCCGAGCTACTGCGAAGGCGGAACGAGTATCTGCGAAGCCTATATCGACATGGACTTTAACTGGGCTTGTGCCTGCAACACGACGTGCATGCACTGACCGGAGCCATGGGGTTGCCCGGTATTGACGGTTGAGGAGGAAATCCCAAAACTAGTTGGTGCCCATCCCCAAAAGCCCGCTCCTGTGCCTGCGCATGGATGGGAGCGAGGCGGTCGTTCCAGATCGTGCGCCGGAGCGTTTCATCCAGCTCTCGATCCCGGCGCGGAAGTTCCGCAGCCGCCGGTAGACCCAGTGGCTCCTGGCCATGTCGAGCACCTCGAGGCCCCGCTTCTTGGAGAAAGCCAGGTCTTGGACGCCGAGCTCCTTGGGGGCCTTCAGGTTGGCCTTGGAGGCGGAGCCGCCGTCGAAGGCCGCCTGACGCGGGACGGGGCCGGAGATCTCCTCCTGACGCTCGAGCATCCGCACGGCGAGGGTGGAGTCGGGGGGATTGCCGTGCTCCACTACCCAGTCCAGGATGAGCCCGGAGCGGCCTCCCGTCAGCGTGAGCTTGTGCCCGAAGTGGGTGTCGCGCTGGTCCTTCACGATAACGTCCGTGTGCTCCTCGTAGATGGAGACTATCTTGTCCTCCGCCGGCACCGACTCGCCGTGGAGCACCCTGCGCTCCGTCTGGTCGATCACGCACTCGCTCAGCCGGACGAAGTGAGGGATCCCGCCCGCACGAGTTCCTTCGCCGGTAAGGGCTCGGGAGACTACATCATCGCTTTCTCCACCGCCGAGGGGGTCCGGCGGCAGTCGGGCACCGACCTGCCGACGGTGGAGGATGTTCCCAACTCTCGCACCTCGGCCCTCTTCCAGGCGGTGGTGGAGTCCACCGAGGAGGCAGTGCTCAACTCCCTCCTCCGGGCCACCACGGTCACCAGCCACGGCGGCACCACCGCCGAGGCCATCTCCATCGACGAGGTAACCCGGCTGCTCAGGGAGGCGGGGCGGATCCCTTGAGCCCACCACCGTCCCGCCACTCGTCCTGCCAGCGGTGGTAGTGGACGGCGGTGACTCCTCCCTCGGCCAGGATCTCCAGCCCCCGGGGACGCCGGTAGGGGGTCCGGTAGAAGAGGTGCCGGATCTTGGCCTGGATCACCAGCTTGGCGCACATGGGGCACGGCGAGGCGGTGACGAACATGACCTTGTCCGGCAGGTGCCCGGGGGCCTTCACGAGGGCGTTCATCTCCGAGTGGATGCACCCGCAGGCCCCGGGGGTGGGGCTGTCGCAGTCGTTGGGGAAGCCCCGGGCGTTGCCGTTGTAGCCGATCCCCACCACGTTCTCCAGGGCATGATCGGTGATGACCGTGCCCACCGCCAGCCGCCGGCAGGTGCTCCGCTTCGCCAGCTCCTCGGCCATGCGCATGTAGGCTTCGAAGAGGGGCGGACGGTCGACGGTCCACGCGCCCAGCTCAGCCTGCGACGCCCCCTCCACCACGTTGAGGGGGTGGGTGTTCTCGGGCACCTGGTCCTTGAAGAGCATCGGCATGGGGAGAGGATCCACCGGCGCCGTCCCTGCGTCAAGGCCACCCCCTCCACCTACCGGGTCTATCGGGCCGCCACCTCCACCTCCGCCTCCAGCAGCGCCAGGATCTCCTCCACCGTGGTCCGACCCCGATCCCGGGCGTACCAGCGACGCACCCTGGCGTAGCGCTCGTCGGTGGACAACTCCAGCCCCTCTTCCATGACCCACTGCTGCAGCTCGGTGGGACGGGGACCCCACCACCCCTGCTCCCGGAAGTCCTCGTCATAGGCGATGACCACCGGAATCGACCGGCTGGTAGCGCCGGTGAGATGCGCGTCCATGAGATCCGGGTTCTCGTCCCGCTCCAGCACCCGGAGCTCCACGTTCGGGGCCGCCTCCGCCAGCCGGGCCACCCAAGGCAGTGAGTTGACGGCATCGCCGCACCAGTCCTCCGAGAGAGCCAGAAGGTACCAGCGATCGGGGAGATCCCGTGCCGCCTGCACCAGGTCGCCCGGAAGGGAGGCCCGATCCCAGAGGCCGTGCCAGAGTTCGCGGTTCTTCTCCACCGTCCCGAGGTATTCGGGGAAGGTGGGTGCGGCGTGATACCGTTCGGGGGTCATCATGGTACGTCTCCTGGATCTCATCTATATGGAAAGGGCCCGCGCCAGTCTCAGCGCGAGCCCCTGACATGGGTCCAATGCGTGGACCCTGCTGTGGGTTCCCGACCCTCGAGCCTCAGCCCCGGGCCGCCATCGCCTTCTGGGCCTTCTTCCGGCGGTTCGGGTCCAGCTCCCGCTTGCGGAGCCGGATCGCGTCCGGGGTCACCTCCATGAGCTCATCGTCGTCGATGAACTCCAGCCCCGACTCCAGCGTCAGCGCCCGGGGCGGCTCCAGCTTCACGTTCTCGTCGGAGCCGGCGGCCCGCATGTTGGTGAGCTTCTTTCCCTTGCAGACGTTGACGTCCAGGTCGCCCGGGCGCACGTGCTCGCCCACGACCATGCCCTCGTAGACCTCGGTACCAGGGCTGATGAACATGGTGGCCCGCTCCTGGAGGTTGAAGAGGGCGTAGGCCACCGCTTCTCCCTTCCGATCCGCCACCAGGACGCCCTTCTTGCGACCCTCGATGGGGCCGGCGTAGGGTGCGTACTCCAGGAAGTGGTGGTTCAGGATGCCTTCGCCCCGGGTGTCGGTCATGAACTCGGACCGATAGCCGAAGAGGCCCCGGGCAGGGATGCGGAAGCGCATCCGGGTCATCCCGCTCCCCGAGGGCGTCATGCCCTGGAGCTCGCCCCGACGCGGTCCCAGCCGCTCCATGATCGTGCCCACCATCCCGTCGGGCACGTCGATGAGGACCTCCTCGAAGGGTTCCAGCCGAGTGCCGTCGGGGGCTTCCTTCTCGATGACCCGGGGCCGGCCCACCTGAAACTCATATCCCTCCCGCCGCATCGTCTCCATGAGGATGGAGAGGTGCAGTTCGCCCCTGCCCGAGACGGCGAAGGTGTCGGTCTGGGGGGTATCCTCCACCCGGAGCGCCACATTCCGCTCCAGCTCCTTGAAGAGACGCTCCCGGAGCTGGCGCGTGGTCACGTACTTGCCGCTCAGCCCGGAGAAGGGGGAGTCGTTCACGGTGAAATCCACCGAGAGAGTGGGCTCTTCCACCTTGATCCCCTTGAGCCGCTCCCGCCGCTCCGGGTCGGTGAGGGTCTGCCCGATCTCCACTCCCTCGATGCCGGCCATGGCCACGATGTCGCCGGCCGACGCCTCCTCCACCTCCACCCGATCCAGCCCCTCGAAGGAGTAGAGATGGGTCACCTTCAGCGGCCGGGCCCGATCTTCGGGCACCGTGCCGGGCTCCCCGAAGGGCAGGAGCGCCACCGGCTGGCCCACCTTCACCCGTCCCCGCTCGACCCGCCCGATGGCGATCCGCCCCACGTAGGTGGAGTGGTCCAGGGTGGAGACCAGCATCTGGAAAGGAGCATCGGCCTCGGTACCGGGCGGGGGAACGTGCTCCAATATGTCCTCAAAAAGGGGAATGAGGGTATCGCTGGGCTCGTCCAGCGACCGGGAGGCCCATCCGTCCAGCCCCGATGCGTAGAGGAAGGGGGCATCCAGCTGGCGATCCGAGGCCTCCAGCTCCATGAAGAGCTCCAGGACCTCATTGTGGACCTCTTCGGCCCGGCTGGCGGGACGATCCACCTTGTTCACCACCACCACCGGCATGTGGCCCAGCTCCAGCGCCTTCCGGGTCACGAAGCGGGTCTGGGGCATGGGCCCCTCCACCGCATCCACCAGGAGGAGCACGCCGTCCACCATCCGGAGAATCCGCTCCACCTCACCACCGAAGTCCGCGTGCCCGGGCGTGTCCACGATGTTGATCTTCACGCCCTTCCAGCGGACCGCGGTGTTCTTCGAGAGGATGGTGATCCCCCGCTCCCGCTCCAGGGGGTTCGAGTCCATCACTCGCTCCTGGACCTGCTGGTTCTCGCGGAAGACGCCGGCCTGGCGGAGCATCTTGTCCACCAGGGTCGTCTTGCCGTGGTCCACGTGGGCGATGATGGCGATATTGCGCAGTTCCATATATGATCCCATACCCCGCTCCGGGGGTGCTCGTTGCTTCGAGAAGGCTCGGTGTCCGAACGTTCGACTCTGCTGTTCGGCTTGATCCGCCGTCCTGCTTGCTCCGTCCCGGGGGACTGACCAACCGGCCGGCCGCCCCCATCGATTCAATAGCCCTGTAATTTAGTGCAAATGAGGCCCGAGTTGGAGGGTCGGGCTGATCACGACGCTCGCCCCTCTCTCCCGAGGCTACGCAACCGTCTAGTTGTGTATTATACTTGTTTCGGATCTTCACCCCGACCCCATGGATCGACCATGGCAAACAACCCCGAGCGACCCATGCCTCCCGAGCTGCTTGAGATGGTGGCAGACCGCTTCAAGGCCCTGGCCGAACCCGCCCGTCTCTCCATCCTCGACACCCTCAGGCGGGGAGAGAGCACGGTGGGAGACCTGGCTGAAGCCACCGATCTGCACCCGGCCAACGTATCCAAGCACCTGCAGCTTCTTCATCACATGGGCTTCGTGACCCGGCGCAAGGAAGGGCTCTACGTACACTACACCCTGACCGACGAGCGGGTGAACGAGCTGTGCGACATGATGTGCGGCAAGATCCAGGAGGAGGTCGAAGCCCGCACGAAGGTCTTCGACCGCTGAACCTCCCGGGCCGGCCCGTTGAGCCTCCAGGTTCGGCGACGCTTCACTCCTCTCCCTCGGTTGGGGCGGCGCCATCTCCCCTGGCTTCCTGGTCATCGGCACTGCCCCCTTCCCCCGGACCCAGCTGGTCCAGCCCCGGCTCCAGCGCGTCCACATCCCCGGGATCCAGCGCGTCCACATCCCCCGGCTCCAGCGCCTCCACACCCCCCGGATCCAGTGCGTCCATGGCGTCGAACATGTGATCCCGGAGCTCCTGGTTGCGCGGGTCGTCGACGTTTCCGCTGAAACGCGCCGCCGCGGTCCACCACTGGGGATCGATCCCCCGCTCGCGGTTGCTGCGCTCGAGGGTCTGGCCGAAGCGGCGGATGGAGTCGGCC
>PWLA01000304.1 GCA_003559555.1 Gemmatimonadota bacterium
CGTGCCTGAACCTCGGAGTAGGCGGTGTCGAGCCCGGCCAGGAGCTGCGCACGGTGCCCGAAGGCGTCGAGTGCGCCAGCGGCAATCAGCGCCTCGCAGGCCCGCTTGTTCAGCGCCCGGGTGTCGATTCGCTCGAGGAAGCCGAAGAGGCTGTCGAAGCGTCCCCCTTCCTCGCGCGCCTTCAGGATCGACTGGACCGCGCCCGCGCCGACCCCCCGGACCGCACCGAGTCCGAAGCGGATCCGGGTCTGGTCGATCGCAGTGAACTTCCAGCCCGACTCGTTCACATCGGGGGGGAGGACCTCGACACCGTCCTCGAGCCCGGGCACGAAGCGTGGCAGTTCCCGGCACTCGGCAATGTACTTCACCACGTCGTCGGTCTTGTCGAGCACCGACGAGAGGAGCGCGGCCATGAACTCGGCCGGATAGTGCGCCTTGAGCCAGGCGGTGTGGTACGAGAGGAGCGAGTAGGCGGCCGAGTGGCTCTTGTTGAAGCCGTAGCGGCCGAAGGTCTCGATCTGGTCGGCCAACTCGGTCGCGATGCGTCGGTCGACGCCCCGTTCCACCGACTGCTCCACGAATTTGCCCAGCTCCCGCTTGATCAGCTCGGCGATCTTCTTGCCCACCGCCTTGCGGAGCACGTCGGCTTCGGCCAGTGAGAAGCCGGCCAGGACGTTGGCGATCCGCATCACCTGTTCCTGGTAGACGATCACCCCGTAGGTGGGCTCCAGGGTGGGCTTCAGGTCGGAGTGGGGGAAGCGCACCTCCTCCTGCCCCAGCTTCCGGCGGATGTAGACGTCGGTCATGCCCGAGTCCAGGGGCCCGGGACGGATGA
Source organism: Gemmatimonadota bacterium (assembly GCA_003559555.1). GTDB lineage: Bacteria > Gemmatimonadota > Gemmatimonadetes > Longimicrobiales > Gaopeijiaceae > PWLA01. Next base: position 836 of record PWLA01000304.1, read on the forward strand.
GGGCGTTGGTGGCCACCAGGTCCTCGAAGCGGTCGCAGCGCATGGCGCGGAGCTTCTCGGTGGCCAGATTCGATTCGAACTGGAAGACCCCCGAGGTGCCGCCCCGGGCCAGCATGCGGTAGACCTCCGGGTCGTCCATGGGCACGTCGTCCATGGAGTCGTACGTCTTGCCCGTGCGGGGGTGGCGCAGCTCGCCCACCCGGTCCCGGACCATGGTCACCGCGTCCTCGATCACGGTAAGGGTCTTGAGGCCCAGGAAGTCCATCTTGAGCATCCCGGCGTCCTCGAGGCAGTTCATGTCGTACTGGGTGACCGTCACTGCCTCGCCGTTGCGCCCACTGCCCTTGCTGTTCTGGACGCAGACCGGCACGTAGTCGTCCAGGGGGCCCGGTGCGATGACGACCCCTGCGGCGTGGACCGAGGCGTGGCGCGACAGCCCCTCCAGCGTCATGGAGTACTCGAAGAGCTTGCGGTGGCGCTCGTCCTGTCGGGAGAGGGCCTTCACCTCGGGAAGCTTCTCCAGCGCCTCCTCCACCGTCATGGCCTGGCCGGGGGCGTTGGGGATGAGCTTGGCGATCCGGTCCGTCTCCGAGGGCTCGAAGCCCAGGGTGCGGCCTACGTCCCGGATCACGGCCCGGGACTTCATGGTCCCGAAGGTGATGATCATCCCCACGGCGTCTTCGCCGTACTTCTCCCGGACGTACTCGATGACCTCGCCCCTGCGCTCGTAGCAGAAGTCGATGTCGATGTCGGGCATGGAGACCCGCTCGGGGTTCAGAAAGCGCTCGAAGATGAGGTCGTAGTGGAGGGGATCCAGGTTCGTGATCCCCAGGGCGTAGCTCACCAGCGAGCCGGCGGCCGAGCCCCGTCCCGGCCCCACCGGAATCCCCTGCTCACGGGCCCAGCGGATGAAGTCCCAGGTGATGAGGAAGTAGCCGGCATAGCCCGTCTCGAGGATCACCTCCAGCTCGAAGTCCATCCGCTCCTTCACCGCCTCCGGGAGGGGGTCGCCGTAGCGCTCCTTCGCCCCCTCGGTGGTGAGGTGGACCAGGTACTCCTCCTCGGAGGAGTGGTCGGCGGGAATGGGAAACTCCGGGACGTGGTAGGTCTTGTCGAAGGTGAGGTTCACCTGGTCGGCGATCCGGAGGGTGTTCTCGATCACCTCGGGGTGGTCGGGGAAGGCGGCCCGCATCTCGTCGGGGCCCTTGAAGTAGAGTCCCTCGTCGTAGTGCATCCGGTCCGGATCGGACTTGTCCTTGCCGAGCCCGATGCAGAGCAGCGTGTCGTGGGCTTCGTGGTCGTCCGATTCCAGGAAGTGGGCGTCGTTGGTGGCCACTACGGGGAGGCCCAGCTCGTCGGAGAGGGCGAAGATCTTCCGGTTCAGCTCGGCCTGGCCCGGAGTGTCGTGGGCCTGCACCTCCAGGTAGTAGCGGTCCTGGAAGACGTTGGCGTACCACTCCGCCGCCTCCCGGGCGGCCTCGTCCCGTCCGTCGAGGAGGTTGCGGGCCACCTCTCCGGCCAGGCAGGCCGAGCTGACGATGATCCCCTCCGAGTACTTCTCCAGGACCTCCCGATCCACCCGCGGCTTGTGGTAGAAGCCTTCGGTGAAGCCCAGCGAAGAGAGCTTCACCAGGTTCCGGTATCCCTCCCGGTCCCGGGCCAGGAGCACCAGGTGGTAATAGGCCCGGTCCCCCACCGCGCTCCGGGCGCGGTCGCGCCGGTCGCCCGGGGCCACGTACGCCTCCATCCCGATGATGGGCTTGAGGCCGTCGCGGTGGGCCGCCTTCTGGAACGACCAGGCTCCGTACATGCAACCGTGGTCGGTGAGGGCCAGAGCCGGCATCTCGAAGTGGAGGGCCCGGCGGACCAGGTCGGTGAGCCGGTTGGCTCCGTCCAGGAGGGAGAACTCGGAGTGGGTGTGGAGGTGGACGAACGACACGATGCTGGCGGGTTCCAGGAGGTGGCTGGCGTGGTCGCCGGCGGGGGCGGTGCCCCACCGTAGACCCTGACGACGAAGAGGGGAGGCGCGTGGCCTGGGCGGGCCGGCGGCTCCCCTCCTATTCTACACGCTCGTCGCCGTGGGGCGAGGGGGCGGGGAAGCCGGACCGGGGTTCGTCCCGGTCTGGCGCCCCGGAGCCCTCCGAGTCGGCCTGCGTTCGCCGTCGCTGGGCGTCGGCCCTCAGGTGCAGCGGAAGGAGTTCAGGATGTTCTGGAGCTGGATCACGTACTGGTACTTGGTCCGTTCCGGTGCGTAGACCCAGGCGTCCATGACGTACAGCCGATCCTGGTCCGGGCAGTGCACGGCCCGGGTGATGAAGGGCCCGCCGGCGGGCCAGGCGTCCGGCAGGCTGCGCCAGGCCGACTGGAACTCCACCCCCTCGGCTCCGTTGAGGGAAATGGGTTCGAAGGTGACCACCGAGGTGTCCAGCTCCTGGGGATCCACGTAGTAGTTGGCGGCCATCTCCAGCCGCCACGCCTCCAGCTCTGCACGGGTGGGAAGCTCGTCGGGGGCCGGCTCCCACCAGGTCACCGCCACCTCCCGGATCAGCTCCCGGGGGCTGGGGTTGTCGTTCCGGAAGCGGAAGACCGAGTCGGCCTCCACGTAGTACCGGTAGACGTTGGGGAACTGCATGGAGAAGCCCACGTTCTGGGCCAGCGAGTCGGCCAGAATGGTGTCGCGCCCGGAGACGTACATCCGGCTCCGGACCCATTCCCGGTACTCCTGATCCATCTTCTGCTGAACCTCAGCAGCCAGCTCGGTCACCGCGGGGCCGGGGTCGGTCTCGGGGAGGACGAGCACCCAGACCTTCTGTCCCCGGGCCCACACGTTGAGGACCTCCACCAGGGCAGGCGCCTCCGGAACCGCTTCGCCCCCCCGGTCCAGCGCCTCGGCCACCCAGGGCGTCTCGGTGGTGCCCATCACCACGGTCTGGCGGAAGCGTCGAAGCTGGCCCCACGCGTCCTCCGTGGCCGGGTCGATCTGGGTGACCCGGAAGGGCCGCTCCTCCCGCACCGTCTGGATGGTGGGCTCCATCTGGGCCCGGAACTCCTCCTCCACGCTCTGCCAGAGCTCCTGCTCCACGCCCACGATCACCGCGTCCAGGTCGCCGTGGGAGCGGGGCTGCTCGCAGGCGGCCAGGAGGAGGACCAGGGCGACCAGGGAACCTGCGACGGCTTTGACGGGGATGTGGAACCTGGACATGTACTCTCTCCGAGAAGTTGAAGTTAGGCGAAGTTAATAGCCCTCGACGGACGTTCCCGTTCCCGCTTGACATTCCTCGGGCCCATCGTACAATTCCGCGGACGGAAGGCCGCTGCAGGTACCGGGACAGTGTGGTCGGGGGCAGTGTCGTCGGCGCTTCCGCCGGCAGGGGCGAGATGCTCCGGCCATTGCCCCCGACGATTTCCTTCCGCCGACACCTTCCCGACTCTTGAATGGAGACACGGACATGACGCACCGCAGGGGCTGGCCCGACCTGGAATCCGCAGCGACTTCCGCACTCATCGCCCTGGACGAGGACGAGGAACTGGACGAGGACGACGAGCTGGACGAGGAGGAGTGGGAGGACGAGGACGACTGGGACGACGACGAGGATGACTGGGACGACGACGAGGATGAAGACTGGGACGAGTGGTACGAAGAGGACGACGAAGTCTGAGTTCGTCCCCCGCCGTCTACCCGGTGCCGGCCCGGCGACACCGGGCCCAGGAGGTGATCCAGGGAAGCCGGTTCATCACGACGGTGGACCGGGCATCGGACGAAGAGCAGGCCCGTGCCTTCATCGACGAGGTGAGCCGTGAGTTCGCCGACGCCACCCACAACTGCTGGGCCTGGGTGGCGGGTCCGCCGGGGAGCACCGCCCGGATCGGGATGAGCGACGCTGGCGAGCCCCACGGGACGGCGGGCCGTCCCATGCTGGATACCCTGCTCCATTCGTCCGTAGGGGAGATCGCTGCTGTGGTCACCCGATATTACGGCGGAACGAAGCTGGGGCGAGGCGGGCTCGGCAGGGCCTATGCCGGTGGGGTCAAGCTGGCCCTGGAGTCCCTTCCCACCGAGCGGATGGTGAGCCGCCGGAGGGTGCGCATCCAGGTGGCATACCCTGCAGTGGATCACCTCTTCCGATACCTGGACGAGGCGGAAGCGATCCGGGAGGAGGAGGCCTACGGCGCCCGGGTGGAGATCGTGGCCGGGGTTCCGGAGGCCCGGCTGGCAGGCCTGGAACGGCTGGTGGCCGAACTCACCTCGGGCGCCGGGTCGGTGACCCTCCTGGACTGACGTCCCGGACTCGTGTGTGGGCCCGGGACGCCGGCCTCACCCCCCCTTCAGGAGCGTCTGGCGGGCCTGACGACCGGCCCAGGGGAATTCCCATTCCTCACCGCTGTAGGCCTTGTACATCAGGAAGACCCACAGGATGAAGGAGCCAAAGCCCAGCCCCAGCGAGACCAGGAAGAAGAGGATGCCCAGGAGCCACCCGATGGCCGGGATCGCCGAGGCGATCATGCTCACCACCGAGAGCCCGATCATGGCGATGAAGACGACGCCCCACAGGAAGGTGCTCTGGGCGGCGTGGAAGCGCACGTAGGGGCTCTTCTTTTCGATGATCAGAAAGATGATTCCGGTGATGAAGCCGAAGAGATAGGTAAGGGCTCCGGCGATGTTCTCATCAAGCCCGGTGGAGCTGGCCGTGGCCGAGGGCACCGGGTTGACGGGATCGGGCTGCTGCATGTGGGTATGTCTCCTTCTGAAGGTGACGGCGTGGCGGTGTCTGGTTCATGGGGAGAACCGCTCATGGGTACAGGGAGGAGTATGGGGCGCGAGCGATGGTTCTGCCAGGGGGGAGCCTTCTCCGGCATCCTCTGGGCCGCCTGTTGGGGTCCGGGGGTTGAACCCACCCGTCAGGCGCGGTTACTTTCTCAGTCTCTACCCGGGCCTGTAGCTCAGGTGGTTAGAGCGCACGCCTGATAAGCGTGAGGTCGGTAGTTCGAGTCTACCCAGGCCCACTTGCTGGATAATGCGCGGCCCCCGGTGGTTTTCCGCCAGGGGCCGCGTTTTTTGTGTCCCTGGCACCAGCGGGAACGGAAGAAGAAGCCGCACCAACCGCGACCTGGGATGTGCTACGGATCGGCAATCGACACGCCCACCGGGCACGCCGAAGCAAGCCTCGTCGATTCCGCGGTCACGCACCTGGGCACGTTCGCGGTGACGCACCCGGGCAAACCGGTGGTGAGATTCGCGTCGATCAGCGGTAGGGTCGGGTGGCAAAGGGCCGTTTCTCCACACTCGGCGCCTCCTTCGAGAGCGCTTGCACTCATTGTGCCCCTATAGGGCACTTGGGCTACAACCGTCGGTTCTCGCGAACAACGGTTGTGGCTTTTGTTACCCATAGGGGCCGTTCCAATGCCATC